>JBJTWN010000053.1:0-14546 GCA_046081785.1 Cyanobium sp. | reverse complement strand
GGATGACGAGCGCTTCAGCTGGGAGGGGCCGCGGGGGTAGGCATCGGCACATTCGAGGCGGTGGGGGTGACCCATAGGATCTGGCCATCCGCTCGGGCTCCTCTGTGTTCGATTCCCTCGACCTGGTGATCGATTCCATTGTCGCTCGGGAGGTGCTCGATTCCCGCGGCACGCCCACGGTCGAGGCGGAGGTGTATCTGGAGGGGGGGGCCAGCGGGAGAGCCATCGTGCCCAGCGGCGCCAGCACCGGGGCCCATGAAGCCCATGAATTGCGCGATGGCGATGGCGGCCGCTACTTCGGCAAGGGCGTGAGCAAGGCCGTTGAAAATGTGGAGGAGCGCATCGCCCCGGCCCTCTGCGGCCTCAGCGCCCTCGATCAGGCTGCCGTGGATGCGGCGATGCTCGAGCTCGATGGCAGCGACAACAAAAGTGCCCTCGGCGCCAATGCGGTGTTGGCGGTGAGCCTGGCCACGGCCCATGCGGCCAGCCGGGCCCTGGGGTTGCCCTTGTATCGCTATCTCGGTGGGCCGATGGCCAACCTGCTGCCCGTGCCGCTGATGAATGTGATCAACGGCGGCGCCCATGCCTCCAACAGCCTGGATTTCCAGGAGTTCATGATCGTGCCCCATGGCGCCGGCAGCTTTCGTGAGGCGCTGCGGATGGGCGCCGAAGTGTTTCACACCCTCAAGGGGCTGCTCAAAGAGCGGGGCATGAGCACCGCCGTGGGCGATGAGGGGGGGTTTGCGCCCGATCTGGGCAACAACGAGGCGGGCGACATCCTGATTCAGGCGATCGAAAAGGCCGGCTACCGCCCCGGCGATCAGATCTCGTTGGCGTTGGATGTGGCCAGCACGGAATTCTTCAAAGATGGCCGCTATGCCTTCGGTGGGGGCAGCTACAACAGCGCCGAGATGGTGGATCAGCTGGCGGCTTTGGTGAGCCGCTATCCGATTGTGTCCATCGAGGATGGTGTCGCCGAGGACGATTGGGAGGGCTGGCGGATCCTCACCGAGCGCCTCGGGGGCACGGTGCAGCTGGTGGGTGACGATCTGTTCGTCACCAACACCACGCGGCTTCAGCAGGGCATTGAGCGGGGGGTGGCCAATTCGATCTTGATCAAGGTGAATCAGATCGGCTCCCTCACCGAAACCCTGCAGGCGATTGATCTGGCGGGGCGCGCGGGCTACACGAGCGTGATCAGCCACCGCAGCGGCGAAACCGAAGACGTGACCATTGCCGATCTGGCGGTGGCCACCCGCGCTGGTCAAATCAAAACCGGCTCCCTCAGCCGCAGCGACAGGGTGGCTAAATACAACCAACTGCTCCGCATCGAGGACGAGCTGGGCAATCAGGCTGTCTATGCCGGCGCGGTGGATCGGGGGCCGCGGGGGAAGGTTTGAAGGGCACCCCTGATCCAGCAAGCCCAACGCCCAATCAATTGCTGGGCCCGATCACGCCATTGTGAACCTTCCAATCGGGATAGACTTTTTGGAATTCCTTTTCCAGCCATTCGATGCTTGGCTGAGGTGATCCCTCTATGCGTTTGAAGATAAGCACGGAAGATCCATCCGCCAGTTTGTAGGGGGGATGGGGAATCGGAGTGAATAATTGTCTTAGGGGAGATTGGGGATCCAGCAGGGCTTGGTTTGGAATCACCACCACCTGCTGATCTTCGGCTCTCAGATGGATGGCCGGCTTCGAGGTGGTGATCGCATAATCGGCGCTCAGCGCTCCTTCAACTTGAAACCCGTCTCGTTTATCAACATCACCCGAAAAACGGATGCGATTCAGACGATCATAATTGATGTTATCGAGCATTGATGCATTCAATTGGGTGGAGGAGGCGAGAACCCAGATCTTTTTATCGCGGTATTCGGCAGTCGCAAACTGATTGGCGAGGGCTTGCACTGTTTCATAACTGGTCAGCCGAAAAGGTGGAAATTTAAAGCCTGGGCTGAGGGGCTGGCTCCATTGGAAAAGGGGAAATTCGGCCAGTCTTGGCCAGGCGAGAGCGGGCATGGAGGCCGCGAACATCAGACCGATCAAAAGCCATTCAAAGCCGAGTCTTTTGACCGCAGCGGGCTGCTTGCAGATGAGATGGAGCGGCCAGGCTGCCACTGGCAAAAACCACAGTGCGAAGGCTAAACAATGGTGAGGATTGGGCGTTTGCACCCTTTGAAAAAGGACATAGCTCAGCAAGCCCGTCAACAAGCAAAACAGACCTTTCAGGTTGCGCTGGGCCAAGGTGTAAACGATTCCGGAGAGAAGCAGCAGGCTCCAGAGTGGACCGTTGAGAGAATAAAAAAACTGAAGATTTGTTTGACAATCGGCTTGGTATGCGGAATACAAGTCTGCGTAGGATGTGCTGATAATCTTTAGGATTAAAGGCCCTTGAACAATGATTGCGGGAATAAGAAATGATCCAGCTAGGATAGAAAGATTCTGGGTCAAAGCGACAACGATCCTAAGTGGCCTTCTTTTTTGCTGGCGCAGGATGGTGATGCTTGCAAAAACCACCGTCATGATGATTGTTGCCAAAATCGTGTAGGCAAAATGTCGACGTAATAAAAATGTTGCCCAGAACAAGAGCCCAATCACGCCGCTTTCTCTTCGGCTCGCCTGGGTAAGCCACTCCGTTCGCAAGATCAGAATGGCCGCCAATCCCAACGGGACTAATCCGGCGATGTCCGGATAGCCAAGCATGGTGACCCCCCAGAAATTCGGATACAGGATGAATAGGCCTAGGGTGGCGATCAGCGGCATCTGCTTACCAACTCCTTTCCAGCATTCTCTGGTCATGAATGAGAGGACCACCGTGGCAGGAACCAGGTGGACCGCCACAAGACCGCCGATGAAGCCGAGGCGGGAGCCCTGCGTTGCAATTGAAACAGGGATCAGAGGAAGAATGGGACTGATGTTGTAGTCGCTCGTGCGTAGGCTTTGCATAAATTCGCTTGCAAATAATTTAATATTGCCATTCTCAAGGATGCTGGTGATATCTATCAGTTGCTTCCAGTAATTAAAGTAGTCCCAAAAATAGCCAGGCGTCTCATGGCTGACATAGACCGCTGTGAAGAAGATGGCTGCAGCCCAGATCAGCAATATAGACAAGAGTTTGCGCCGAAAGTCTGTCCCCTTTGGCGAGCTGAATAAAGGACAAATTCTACTGGAACGACTGTTCATCGCATTGCCCGCCGAAGCTATAGCCTACAGCGACGACAACCGCAGCTTTTCTGCCAAACCTTTAAGGCAAAAACGTAAAAGGGCCCCTTCCAGGGCCCATGGGTCATTTGGGTGACAAGGCTGACCTCACCCCGTCTCCGTTAAGAGTGTCAGGCAGCCACAGGGGCAGCTTGACGGGAGAAACGAACGATGTTGTTCGCTGTTACGGTTTTGCTCTCACCGAGCAGGCTTCAGTCATCCTCCTGGCGCCCCGTCGAAACCATTGCAGCCCCGCATGGCTTCCGGTGGACCCGGGAGCGGGGGAATGGAGCTGAGCGGAATCGAACCGCTGTCCGAAACACTGGTGTGGACCACCTAGTTCAGCAGGAGCTGAACTTCTGAATTGTCGCATCCTTTCGGTCAGGGGGTGCATGGGCCCGGGTGGGCATGCCCGTATCGGTCGGTTCGGCAATGCGCTCAACCAGCCTCACTGGATGAGATCGCGCGCAACCGCTTGCGCATTCGCCGACTCCAGCGAAAGGCCGCCAGGGCACCCAGGGCTGGAGCAGGCCCCGGCACCGCTTGAACCATGGCTTGCGCCAAAATGGAATGCACCTTGGTGGTGGGATGAACCACGTCCCAGAAAAGATAGGTTGAAGGATCGCTGCACAAGGTCAGTTGAGTGGCATCCAGGCAAGGCTGAGTCACATTGCTCAACCCGTAGGTGGAAGGATTCTGGATGATGGTGTTAAGGGCTTGTTCGGTGTTGAAGAGAGTGATGTCCAGCTGGGGATGTAAAGCGCCATAGGCCGCCAGTGAGCTGGCCAAGCCATCGTTGAAATCTTTCACCAACCCTGCCACAGTTGGGGCCAACGGCGTATTGAGAAATGTTGGCGTTTTACTAAGATCAGGGGAATTTCCCACAAGGAAATGTTGGGCGCCATTTGCCACAAGCTCATCGACCGTACTAAGCACATTGTTGACGGCGAGACCAGGGATCTGATCGGAAGTGGTGGGCGAACCGGCCACACCAGCGTAGGTGCCAGCACTCTTACCTGTGCTGTAGTAATAAAAGACATCATTCGGGAAAAACCAAACCGTGAACAGCGTGGTTGCTGGATCAAAGGTTGGACTCAACGTCTTGAACCCCTGCAGTTGCCAGGCATTGGCCAACCCCCCAAAGCTTGGAACGCTTGGGTTCCCGACCGCCAAGGCATTTTCACTCCCGCTTGTCGCCCCACCAAGAGCATAGTTTGTGCCTCCGTTCTGGGAGGCCTGAAACGATGAGTTGCCAGGATTGAATGATTCCCAAAAGTATTCGACAGCGACTTTGCCATTGCTATAGCGATTCTGATAATAAGGTGGTGGCGTGACTTGATTCGCTGTCAGGGCGCCACTGTTACCGCTGTCGGAGAAACTATCTCCAAAGACAAATAACTGATTCAGGGTTGTCAGGCCTGCAAAGGCGGCGGCTGGCTGAAGAGCGGCTGCCAACACGGCAGCAGAAAAGGCAAAAGGCGTCAGTTTGCCGCGCAAGAGTGCTCTCAGAGACGTCGCTAGAACCATGACAAAACAGCAGACGAATAAAGTTAACGACTGTGCCATGGTTTGCCACTAATGCAAATCCTAAAACAATGAAAAGACTCTGTCTGACGGCAGGGTGATGGCGTGCGAACGCCGGCTCAGTTCGACGATCGTTTCCCTCCATACAAATCCCGCAGACCAGCCTCAGTGGCCGGCGCCACGCCCCGCTCGGTGATCAGCGCCGTCACCAGTCGGCCTGGCGTGACGTCAAACGCCGGATTGAAGCCAGGGCTGCCATCGGGGGTGAGCTGCACCGTGCTGATCGTCCCCTCGGGGCTCCTGCCTTGGATGTGGGTGACCTCTTGGGGACTGCGGGCTTCGATCGGGATCTCGGCCACCCCATCGGCCAGCGACCAGTCGATGGTGGAGGAGGGCAGGGCCACATAGAAGGGCACCCCGTTGTCGTGAGCGGCCAGGGCCTTGAGGTAGGTGCCGATCTTGTTGCACACATCTCCAGTGCGGGTGGTGCGATCGCTGCCCACAATCACCGCATCCACCTGGACGTGTTGCATCAGGTGGCCGCCGGCATTGTCGACAATAACGGTGTGCGGCACCCCCTCCCGCCCCAGCTCGTAGGCGGTGAGACTGGCCCCCTGGTTGCGAGGGCGCGTTTCATCCACCCACACATGGATCGGCAGACCCGCCCGGTGGGCCTTGTAGATCGGGGCCAGGGCCGTGCCCCAATCCACCGTGGCCAGCCAGCCCGCATTGCAGTGGGTGAGCACCTGGAAGGGCTGGCCCTGACGCTCGGCCGGTCGAGCGGCAGCCAGCTGTTGAAAAATGCCGCAGCCGTGGGCTCCGATCGCCTCGCACATCGCCACATCTTCCTCGGCAATCGCCCCAGCCTCCGCTTGGGCGGCTCGGGCCCGCTCCCCTTCCGGCAGGGGCGCCACCCGCTGGCGCACCCGTTCCAACGCCCAGCGCAGGTTGATCGCCGTTGGGCGGGTGGCGTTGAGCCCCTCAAAGGCTGCCTTCAGGGCGGCATCACTGGGATCGTCCTGGAGGGCCAGCATGAGCCCATAGGCGCCGGTGACGCCAATCAACGGCGCGCCGCGCACCACCATCGTGGCAATGGCTTCCGCTGCTTCCTGCCAGCCGCCAAGCGACCGACTGCTGAGGCGATGGGGCAGCAGGGTTTGATCAATCACTCCTACGGAGCGACCTCCTTCTTCCAACCAGATCGTGCGCCAGGCCTTGCCGTCGATGTTCATCGGGGGAAGTGGATTCCTCGCTGATCCTCGCCTCTGGCCGAACCTCCTCTCAGTCGGGTCTCAGCGGCCTGCCATCTGTTGGGCAAGATCCTGACCCATGCGGGCGAGGGCTGTGACCAATTGGCGTGGTGAGGCAATTCCAGATTTGTTGTATTTGGCAAAGGGCCATTTCAATGCCGTCAAGAAAAGGAGGGGTTTGGGTAGCCTTGGTCTCGAAATCAAAAGGGTAAGGTCCGTCTCTCTTACCTTTTGCTTCACCTCTTTCATCGACAGGCCCGTGGCTAGCACCGCCCCAACCAGGCAGCCCGCCGAGCAGGCCGAAATGCTTTGAAACTCAATATTGGCCTCCTCCAGCTTTTCGATGGCACCGACATAGGCGAGCGTTCGCACACCGCCTGCACCAAGAACTAAATGGGCTTTGATGTTTGGCACCGGCGTCGACGTCTGCGCCCCAATGGTGACCCTAGTGTCACATTCAAATTGGCTGATACCCAAACCAATCGGGGTGTTGGGGCGGGGCGGGGCCCACAGCTGGGGAGAGATGCACATGCCAGCCCCCCACCGTGACAACCGGCAGGCAGTCATCCACCGCTTCGATGGCGTGAAGATCATCCTTGTGGCGGCTCAGGCTCTCCGGCAGCCAGCGCCCCAACGCTTCCCGTTTGGCCCCAGCTGCCGTGGCGGCCACCACCAGCCCGAAAGCATGTTCCTCAGCCAGCAGGTGGGGCTGATACCCACCCACATTCACAAACCAGAGCCGCTCCGCACCCTGGAAGGCGTCCCGCCGAAGCTGCACCGCAAAAGCTCCCACCTGGCGCACCTCCATGTAGCTGTCGATGTGGAGCCCCCGCCGCCGGCCAAACCATTGCTGGCGAAGGGTCGGCAACGTGGCCTTCAAGCTGTCTCCCACTACGAAACGCACATCGTGGAGTTCGATGTGAGCCCCATCCGCCCGCCCCCCGAGCACTACCAGAAACAGGCGGGGAGAGTGATCCGCAGCCTCTTGCGCCTGCTGCTCAGCCCCTGGGCAACCGGTCATCCGCCTGGCGCTCCTGTTGATCGGCGTCGATCGATGGGCGTCTGCGGGACATCGTCACCACCGCGGTCACCCCGGCAGCCAGCACCAACCCTGCACCGATGGACATCCAGGGGGACCAGGTTTCTTCCCTGCCCCGTTTCTGACCTTCCGGAGAACCAGCCTGTTGCTGGCGCAGCTGGGGAAGGTTGGCTTCCGGTGGGATCGCAACGGGCGGCCGCCCTCCCGGTGGCATGGCTCCTGGAGGCAACACCCCGGGAGGCAAAGCTCCAGGGGGCAGGGCCCCAGGAGGCAAAGCCCCAGGCGGCAGCCCACCGCGTTGCACGCCTCCTGGCACCATCGCACCAGGGGGCATCATCCCCGGAGGCATCGGACCCCTCATCACGGGGCCCCGCAGCATGGGGCCGCCAGGACGCATCCCCGGGGGCAACCCGCGGGGATCTCCCCCCATGCCAGCTCCCATTCCTGGCGGCTGTCCTGGCACGAGTCCGGCGGGATTGGGTGTGCCCCCAACCGGAGCACGCCTGGGCAAAGGTTTGCTTTTGGGGGCTGCCTCGGAGGGACCTTCCGGCTGCCAAATCCGCACGGGTTCCGGCGAGAGCGCAGGCGGCTTCAGTGGGGCGACAGGGGGGGGATCCTTGGGGGTCTCCCCCTCCCCTGACTTGGCTGGCGATTCCGGCGTGGGCGCCCCTGTGGCCGCAGGAGGGTTTCCAGATGGGCCTGGTGGGATGGGCGGCTCTTTGGCTGAGTCCCCGGAGGTGAGACTGGTGGAGGGGGGCGCCACAGGGGCAGGCGTCGCCGTTTTGGGCTGGCTTCGGACGCCGTCAGCCGCCCCCCCAGCAGCCAGGGCCAACAGCAGGGCCATCAACCGACGAAAAGAGGCTTGCCGCACCATCGGGTTGCTCACGGGGTTGGACTGCCTCACCAGGGATCATCCAGGATTTCCGGCTCCACATCCACCGGTTCGGCAGCGGGCCGACGCCTCTCGGCGCTCTCCTGCCTCTCCGGCTCCAGCCTCTCCTCCAGGTCCCGGCCTCTGTTGGAGGGGGCTGCGCCATTGAACTCAGGGGGATAGGACCTGGGGGCTACGTCCCTCTCGCGCCATCCCTCCTCCCTAGGCTGATCCCATTCCCTGGCCGGCGGGCGATCTGGATAGGAAGCGCGCTCGTCAAAGGGGGGTCTCCCAGAAGAGCCTCGCTCCGGGTAGGACTCTCGCCCGTAGGGCTCACGCTCCCCATAGGAGTCCCGGGGTGTTTCATCATCGAGATAGCGCCGTTGGCGCATCGGTTCACGCTGCCGACGCTCCTCGAGTTCCACATATTCCATTTCCTCCTCGGGTTGGAAGGCACGGGCGCTGGCAGGTTGGATGCGCCGCTGCTCCTGCGGGCTCACCTGTCCCGCGGGAAGCTGGTTTTCCGCTGGCACCGGACCCATCCTGTAGCGCTCCCGCTCCTCCTTCTCCCAACTGCTGCCCCCGATCCCCATCTTTTCCAGCAAGCCTGTGCCCAGCTGCTTCAACTTCTGCTCCGCGCCCTCATACACGATGATGCGGTCGCTACCGCTGCTCACCACCTCGCTGACGGGCAATTCCCAGGTGCTAAGCACCCCCTCAGCGAGCAGGGGCACCCCTAGGGCACCGATCACCAAAGTGATCAGCTCGCCTGTTTCGATGTCAAAGCTGTAGCCCAACACGCGGCCCAGCGCCTGCCCCGATTCGGTGATCACCTGGCAATTGATCACCTTGCTGAACCGCTCTGGATCAAAGCCCTCGGCCAGGGAATCGGAGGAATCCACCAAAATCACATCACCCACCTGGCGAATCCGCTCCAGGGGCATCCAGCGCGGCAATCCAGGAAGGAAACGGGTGAGGGGGTTGTCCCGCAATCCCAGAGCCACCACCTCCCGACGGTCGATATCCACCACCACCTCCCCCACCACCCCCAGCCGCCGCCCGGTATCACGAGTGATCACCTGGGTTCCCATCAGCTCGGAGCGCAACCACAGTCGATCGCTGGGCACGGTGGAATCGTTGGGTGGGGGAGTGGAGGCGCTCAAGACCTGGTCACTGATCGGTTTATTGTGAAGCAAGCCCCCTCATCCAGCCAGCTCAAGCTGCGGGGGGCAAACCGACCACCTGCGTGTGGGCCCCCCTCGCCTGGGTAACGCCGATCGTGCGGGAAGCGGCGCCAATCATCGGCCGCCGGTGGCTCACCACCAAGAACTGGGCCCCCGCCGCCTGAGAGGCGATCAGGCCCGCCAGACGCTCCACGTTGACCCCATCAAGAAAACTGTCGACCTCATCGAGGGCATAGAAGGGGGAGGGGCGGAATCGCTGCAGGGCAAAGAGAAAACTGAGGGCTGTGAGCGATTTTTCACCTCCGGACATCGAGGCCAGCCGCCGCACCGCCTTACCCTTTGGATGGGCCACCAGCGTCAGCCCTCCCTCCAGCGGTTGCTCAGGGTTTTCCAGCTGCAGCTGCCCTTCCCCATCGGATAAGTGGGCAAAGATGGTGCGGAAGTGCCCATCCACAGCGCGGAAGGCCTCCAGAAAGGCCTCCTGCCGCAGGGTGGCCACGGTTTCGATTCGCAACAACAGCTCCTGCCGCTCCCGGCCCAGCACCTCCAGCCGCTCCTCCAGATCAGCCAGCCGTTGCTCCAGCTGCTCCAGCTCCTCCAGAGCGAGCATGTTCACCGGTTCAAGCGCCTCCATCTGCCGTTGGATTCGCTCCAGATCCCGGCGCAGGGTCTCCAGGCCAGCCACCCGGACCGCCTCCGGCACCTCAGGCAGGGGGTCGGGAAGGGCATCGATGAGCTGCTGCAGCCGCTGCTCGCCACTGCGTTGCTCGCTCTCCAAACCCACCAGTTCCTCCCCTAGCCGCTCCAACTCCCATTGCCGCTGTTGCAGGGCTTGGCGCTGGACCGCCAGTTGGCTCTCGGCCTGATCACGTTCGCGCCGCTTCTCCCCGAAGCGGGTGCTCAGCTCCTGTTGCTGGGCTTCCAGCCGCTGGCGACGCTCCTGTTGCTCCTGTTGGCGTCGCTTCCAGGTCTCCCGTTCCGCCAAGAGGGCATTGACGGCAGCGATCAGCCGTTGCTCCTCTTGGGCCAGGCCCTCGAGCTGGCTGCTGATCCTTTCGCTCGCCAGGGCACGCTCGCGTCGCTGGGCCAGCTGCTCATCCCGTTGGCGACGCGCTTCCTGCAGCGCCTGATCAGCGGCCTCCAGCTCGGCTTGCAGGCCCTGCCACTGGCTGGGTTGCCCCTCCGCTTCGGCGGCGCTTTCCGCCTGATCCAAACGCGCCAGCCGCTGCTCCAGGGGGGCGAGCAGGCTGCGGAGGGTTTGGGCCCGCTCGCCATCGGTGGCGAGGGCCTGGCGCAGGTCGGTCCATCGCTGCTGCAGGTGCGCCCCCCGTTGGCGATGGGGATCCAAGCTGCGCTCGGCGGCCCCGCGCTCCGCCTCCAGGGCCGACTGGCGCTGTTGGGCCTGGTGCAGCTCGGGCCGAAGCGCCTCCAGCGCATCACTCAAGGTGGCTTCCTGTCGCCGGCAGGCCACGAGGCTCTCCCCCAGCTCCAGCAGGCGCCGGCGCAAGGGATCGGCCTCATCCCCCTCTGAAGCCGTGCCAAACCCCAGATGGGAGGAGCGTTGCTGCAGGCTGCCCCCCGTCATGGCGCCGCTCTTCTCCAGCAATTCTCCTTCCAGGGTGACCGCCCGACAGCGGCCCAGCTCCCGGCGGGCGTGGGCGAGGCTGTCAAACACCAGGGTGTCGCCGAAGACGTAGCGAAACACCTCGCCATACACCGGCTCATGCCGCACCAGATCGACGGCCCGGCCCACCAGCCCGGCGGCTCCTCCGCCCCGCTGCAGGGCAGCGGCGGAGCTGGGGGAACCACCGGAGCGCAAACGGTTCAGGGGCAGAAACGTCAGCCGTCCGGCCCGGCGGCTTTTCAACAGCTCGATCGCTCGGGCGGCGATGCCGTCGTCTTCCACCACCACCTGGCCGAGGCGGGCCCCAGCCGCCACCTCCAGGGCGAGCCGATGGCGCTCGTCCACATCTCCCAATTGGGCAACAGGGCCATGGATGCCTTCCAAGCCCGCCTCCAGCAGCATGCGCAGCGCCCCTGTGCCCCGGCTCTCCTGGAGGGTCTCCCGACGGCTTTCCAGCCGGGCGATCTCCCGCTCCAGCTGGGTTTGCTCTTGTTCCAGCCGGGCGCGGGTGCGCTGTTGCAGCGCCAAAGCCTCGGCGAGTTCTTGCAGGCGGCCTTGCTGCTGCCTGAGCTGTTGCTCCAGTGCTTTGAGGTCGTCGTTGAGACGGGCCAGTTGCCCTTCGGTTTCGGCTGAGAGGCCCCCTTGTTGGTGTTGTTCCCTTTCCACTTCCCCCAGCCGCTCCTCCGCTAGGCGCAGCCGCTCCTGAAGCTGCTGTGCTTCGGATTGCAGCGGGGTGATCTGTTCCAACAGGGCTCGGCGCTCCTCCGTGCGTTTTCGCTGGGCATCCATCCAATCCCCGGATCGACCCGCCACCTCCCGCAGCCGCCTGCGGGAGTGCTCCACCGCGGCTTCTCCATGGCGGCAAGCCTCCTCAGCCCTGGCCAGGTCTTCCTCCGCCGGAGCGGCCTGCAAATTGTGCAGCTGTTGGCTCAGTTCCCCTCGCTGGCGCGTGAGGGCGTGGCGCCGCTCCTGAAGGTGCTGGGCTTCAGTGCTCTGCTTTTCTGACTGGCGCGCCAGTTCCCGTCCCTCAGCCTCCTGGCCGGCGAGTTCCGCCTGCACGGCCAGAAGCTTGTCTTCGCCCAGGGCCTTCACCTCTGCCTGCAACGCCTCCAGGGCAGCGGCCGCGCTCTGGAGCTCTGTGATGGCTTCCGCCACCGCAGCGGTCTCCGCCCCTCGGCGCTCCAAGAGGTCATGGCGCCGTTGGGCCAGGGCCCGTTGCAGCTGGCGCGCCTCCTCCACGGCCAACACTTGCTCCTGCAGCCGGCCGCTGTGCAGTTTGTCGCGCAGCTCCTGGTAGGCCCGCGCCTTGGCGCAATCCTTCTCCAGCTTCTGGCGGCTCGTCAGCAGCTCCTGCTCCACGATGCGACAGCGCTCGACCCGTTCCTGCACCTCATCGAGCTTTCCCCTGGTTTGCTCGATGCGGGAATCGAAGAGGGCCACCCCGGCCAGCTCGTCGATGATGCTCCGGCGTTCCCGGGCGCTCATCGAAACGATGCGGGTGACATCCCCCTGCATGACCACGTTGCTGCCCTCCGGATCCACCCGGATGCGGCGCAATTGGGTTTGCAGCTGTTGCAAGTTGCAAGGCACCCCGTCGGCGCTGAAGCTGCTGCTGTAGGTGCCCCCAGGCGCCACCCGCAGACGACGGCTGACGCTCCACTCTTTCTGACCCGGGCGGATCCAGGGCCCCTCGGGCGTGGCCTCCAGCCCCTCCTCGGCGCCATCGGGCTGCCAGTCGCTCAGATCGAAGTGCACGGTGACCGTGGTCTCCGCAGCCTTGCCGGCCCGCAGCATGGCGCTGTTGATCAAATCGGGGAGTCGCTCGGCCCGCATGCCCCGGCTGCTCGCCAAGCCCAGGCAAAAAAGCACCCCGTCGAGAATGTTGCTCTTGCCCGAACCATTCGGGCCGGTGACCACTGTGAAACCGGATTCCAGCGGAATGCTGATCGTGCCTCCGAAGGATTTGAACTGGCTGAGCTCCACCTGCTTGATGTAGACCAACCAGCTCGACCCTCTAGCCAGCGCAATGTAGCGAAGGTTCGTGTGCTGCCAACCCCGCCGGCTTTCCCTACGTTGAGGAAACCTTTCCCCACCTTGAGGAAATCAGCCAGCCGTCGCCACACTTCCATCAGACACCAGCCCCCTCTCCCATGACCCTCGATCAACCCTCCCCCCCATCCCTCGAGGGGCCGGAAACCTCCGTTAACGGCCAGCCGAGCACTCCTGTAATCCTGCAGAACGCCTTCCGGGAGCGCTTCGAAACCCTCCTGCCCACCATCCAGAAGGAATGGCCCGAGGTGGCCCGCCACACGCTGGAGGCCACCCGCGGCAGCTTCGATCAGCTCGTGGAGGTGATCAGCCGCCAAACAGGGGGCGCCACTCCGCGGGTGAAGCAGCAACTGTTGGATCTGATTGAGGCCACCACGCACCAGGCCCAGCAGGTGGGGGATTCCCTCAAGCCGCTGGAGGAGCAGCTCGATCAGCTGCTGGACGACCTCAACCGCACCCTGCGGCCCAAGCTGGAGAAACCCGTGCGGGAACGCCCCCTGATGGCCCTCGGGGTGGCTGCGGGGGTGGGCCTGCTCCTCGGCCTGCTCCTCTCCCCTGGGCGCCGCTCCGCATGAACCTCAAGGGAGCCTCGCGGCTGTCCGGCCTCCTCACCTCCGTGGTGGACCTGCATGTGCGCCTGGCCCTGCAGGAGGCGGATAAAGAAAAGCGTCGCTTGATCACCGGGGCAGTGATCCTGGGGGCAGGTCTGAGCCTGCTCCTCCTCGGGCTCCTGTTCAGCCAGGTGGTGCTGGTGCTCTGGCTCCGCCAGACCTTCCAGCTCACCTGGATGGCAGTGCTGATGGGTCTGGGGGCGGTTTACCTGGTGCTTTCCGGGATTTTCTTGAGGATTGGCGGGGGCCTGCTCAGCAAGCCCCTGCTCCCGGAAACCGTGGCCGGCCTCACCCGCACCACCCGGGCTCTCACCGGCCGCCTCTAGCCCCAGTTCACTCTTGGGAGGAGCCGTTCGATGACGCTGGGCGATCATGCCCTCTTGAGGCACGTTTCACTTCGCTTCCGCCATGCCCGCCGCCCCTTCTGACGCTCCCGCCACCGGCGCTGGTCGCCCCCGCAGCGGCGCCGAGATCCGGGCGGCCTTTCTGGATTTCTATGAGCAGCGCGGCCATCAGCGCATCGCCAGCGCCTCGCTGGTGCCCGACGACCCCACGGTGCTGCTGACGATCGCGGGCATGCTGCCGTTCAAGCCGGTGTTTCTGGGGCAACAGGAGCGGCCGGCGCCACGGGCCACCAGCAGCCAGAAGTGCATCCGCACAAACGACATCGAAAACGTGGGCCACACGGCGCGCCATCACACGTTCTTCGAGATGCTCGGCAACTTCTCCTTCGGCGACTACTTCAAGCGCGAGGCGATCCACTGGGCCTGGGAGTTCCTCACCGCCCGCGGCTGGCTGGGGATGGCGCCGGAGAAGCTCTCCGTCACCGTCTACCAGGACGACGACGAGGCCTACCGCATCTGGGCCGACGAGATCGGCGTCCCCCATGGCAGGATCAGCCGGATGGGAGAGGATGACAACTTCTGGCCCGCCGGCGCCCCCACGCAGGGTCCGGACGGCGTGTGTGGGCCTTGCAGCGAGATCTTCTTCCGCATGCCCGACGGGAGCGACGTGGAGATCTGGAACCTGGTCTTCACGCAGTACAACCGGCAGGGCCCCCCCCCTGACAATCTCTCGCCGCTTCCCAGCCGGAACATCGATACCGGGATGGGACTCGAGCGGACCTGCGCCATGCTCCAGGGGGTGGACAGCAACTTCCACATCGACATCCTCAGGCCGCTGGTGGAGGCCGT
>JBJTWN010000052.1:0-4913 GCA_046081785.1 Cyanobium sp. | reverse complement strand
CCCCTGCTCGGCATCAGCCTGGCGGTGCTGATCCTGTTCGGGCTGGGGAAAGGCCAACCGGTGCAGACAATCGCCCCCCTTGAGAACGGCAAGCCACAGCCAGGTGGATCCAAGGCTTCGTGGTATTCGTTCCCCCACGACATCGCCCGGGCGGATCTCACCGGCGACGTGGTCAACTCCTCCGGTGCGGAGGAGCGATTCCCCTGGAACCTCGCACCGCTTCGGGCCTTGGCGATCCTGGCCACCGTCGGGCTGGGGGCGCCAATGGGCACTGAGTCGCCGGCCGCGCACGTCGGTGTGGCCACCGGCAGCTTGCTAGGCGGCGCCTTCCCGGGCCTGCGCCAGCTTGCGCGACCGCTGGCGATCGGCGGTGGCGCCGCCAGCGTGTCGGCCCTGATGGGCATCCCGCTGGTGGGCAGCTTTTTCATGTTCGAGCTGGCGGAGCGTCGCCGGATCCCGCTCACCGCGCCGCGGGCCGCCGCGATGCTGACGGGAGGCCTGATCGGCTGGGGGGTGAATGCGGTGTTCCAGCTCAATCTGATCCGGCTGGTGGTGCCCAAGGTTTCGCCCGCGGGCTTCCTGGACGCGGTGGAAGCCATCGTGTTCATCGGCGGAGCCGCCGGCGCCCTTACGGCGCTCACGGGCGAGGCGATCTACTGGGCCAGGGGATGGCGCGACAGGCCCCTGGCTCGCCTGTTGATCGGTGGCGGGGTGATGGTGGGCCTGGCCCTGCTGATTGGCGGGCTGGCCACGCCAGCTGCGGCCTTTGGGCCGGGGGGCGCGGCGATCGTGTGGGCGGAAACCACAGCGCCAACTCCTCTCCGCTTGCTGGCTCTGGCGCTGCTGCGGGCGGGCTCCACCACCGCGGCGGTGCTTGCGGGGGGCTGCGGCGGGGTGTTCGTTCCCTTTCTGGCGATCGGCGACCTGAGCGGCCGCGTGTTTGCCGCGCCCCTTGGCATCCCGGCCGATCTGGCGGGCGCGGCGGGAGCCGCCGCTGGCATCGCAGGCGGCTACCGGCTCCCCCTCACCGCCATGGCCATGGTGTTGGGCGTCGGCGGACCCGACGGCGCCAAAGTCACGAGCCTGGCCACCGTGGCGGTGGCGGCCCTCTCCGGCTTGCTCACGGCAAGGGCCACCAATGCCTTCTCCTCAACGGTCCGGCAGATGGTGCGTGGCAGGCAGCCGTGAGGGCCGCCAAGGCTAAGGTCATCCACAACCGTGGGTTCAGGAGCGCGCGTGGCGCCATGGAGGGTGGGGCGATGGATCCAGAGGCCAGGGAAGCGTCTCGCCCTCAGTGTCCTTTCCCTTCTGATCCTGGTGGCTCCTCACCACGGCATGGCCCAAGGTCTGGCAGTTGAGGGTCTGTCAGCTCAATTTGTGCCAGCGCCTGCCGCCTCTTTGAGCCCGGAGCAAGCGGAGAACAAAATTGACGGCTTTCCTGTCGTTCTGGATGGGGAGACGATCCTGCTGATTCGGCAGGGAATCGCGGGATTTTCAGCGGAACAAAGGGCACACACCGTCAGCAGAAGGCTGAAGCGGATTGCCAATGATCCTGACCTGCCCCTTGAAGATCTCACCGTCAAGCGAGATGCGGATGACGATTTGTACGTTCTCGGCGTCGGCAACGAAGTGGTCTTCACCGTGACCCAGAGGGATGCCAAGGCCAGCCGCCTTCCCCAGGAGTCTTTGGCAAAAGAGTCGTTCCAGCAAATCAAATCCGCCCTCAGCCGATATCGCCAAGATCGCAAACCCGCCCGGCTGATTCGGAATGGCATCTATGCGCTCATCGCCAGCATGGTCTTGGTCGCCATCTGCTGTGTGGTGATACAAATCACAGGCAAATTCTTTCCCGCCACAGGCCGAATTCTGGCTTCCCGGATGCCGGGCTTTCACATGAGAGATGTGGAAGTCATTTCCTCCAGAGCGATCAGCATTTTCCTGATCCAGATTCTCAAGCTGATTCGCCTTATTGTCCTCTTGATCTTTGTGCTGGCTTACGGCGCCTTCATCCTGCGCCTGTTTCCCTGGACCAGAGCCGTGGGAGATGGCGTGGCGGGATACGTTGCTCAGTCGGCAGAGCTTGTGCTCACGGCCATCGGCAATTACCTTCCCAATCTTTTTGTGGTTGCGATCATTTTTTCGCTTGTCTATTATAGCCTGCGGGCGATCAAGCCCTTCTTCAATGCCATCGAGAGGGGAAGCTTGGTGATTCCTGGTTTTTACGCAGATTGGGCTAGCCCCACCTACAACATTTTCATGGCTCTGGTGATTGCCTTGGCGGCCATCCTGGCGTTTCCCTACATGCCAGGCTTCAACTCACCGGCCTTTCAGGGTGTTACTGTTTTTCTGGGCCTGCTCCTTTCGCTGGGATCAACGTCGGTCATCACCAATGTGCTCGGAGGCATCATCCTCATTTACACGCGAGCCTTTCGGGTGGGCGACCACATTCGCGTTGGCGAAGTGATCGGCGACATCATTGAGAAAAACTTCTTGGCGATCCGCATCTGCACGCCAACCAATCAGATCATCACCATCCCCAACTCAGCTCTCTTGAGCAACAAGGTGGCCAATTACAATATCTCTTCCCGTGATTTAAGCCGTTGCCTCATCCTGCAGAGCACGATCACACTCGGCTACGACGTGCCATGGCGCAAGGTTCACGCAACGCTTATTGAGGCCGCCTTGGCCACCGTGCACATCCTCGCGGATCCAGCGCCCTTTGTGCTGCAGCCGAGCCTCGACAATCATTATGTGACGTATCAAGTCAATGCTTATACGAACGAGCCAAATCTGATGGTCTTTATTTATTCAGAGCTGCATCAACATATCCAGGACAAGTGCAATGAAAACGGCATAGAAATCCTCTCTCCCGCCTACTCTGCCCTTCGCGATGGCAACAGAAGCACCATCCCGGAAACCTATTTGCCTGGCGAGTATGCGGCGCCTCCGTTTCGTGTCGACACGACACCCCAGCCCACGCCTCACGCACATTCACCAGCGCATAGCAGCGACCCTCCGTGACCCCACAAACCATCTTCAAGTTGGTGCTCCTCCTGGGCGTGGTGCTGATGGTGGCCTCCATCGGCATCCGGGCGCGCCTGGAGCAGCCCCTGTTGCTGCTGAAGCGGCCTGCGCTGGCTCTGCGCGCCATGGTGGCGATGTATGTGGCGGTGCCGGCGTTTGTGCTCCTGCTGGTGTGGTTGGCGCCGCTGCGGCCAGGCGTTGGGGCGGTGCTGCTGGGGTTCGCGGTGTCGCCCGTGCTGCCGCCTTGGGCCAAAAAGGGGCTGGCGCTGGGAGGGCGGGGCGACTACGTGATCGGCCTGCAGGTGCTCTCCTCCCTCGCCGCCACGCTGGTGGTGCCGCTGATGATCTTCATCGCCGCTCTGATCTTCGGGGTGGAAGCCATCCTGGAGCCCGGATCTGTGGAGAAGGTGCTGCTCGCCACGGTGGCCGTTCCCCTGGCCCTCGGCCTGGGGCTCGCCCGCCTCTGGCCAAGCGCCGCGCCACGGCTGGCGGTCCTGGCGGACCGGGTGGGGGGCACGGTGCTCCTTCTTGGCGCGGTGGCGCTCCTGGTGCTTCGTGGCGAGGCGATCCTGGGGGTGCTGGGCCGGGGGACCCTCCTGGCGACCCTGGCGGTCGTCGCCTTCGGCCTGCTTGCTGGCTATGGCCTCGGCGGCCCCGATCCCGGCAACCGGGCCGCTCTCGCCTCCGCCACGGTGTCTCGCCATCCAGCGGTGGCGCTCCTGCTGGCCACCGGCGCCTTTCCAGAGCACCAGCCCAACCTCATTGGAACGGTGCTGCTCTACATGCTGGCGGCCCTCCTGCTTCCCCTCCCCTTTCAACGGAAACGGCCCTAGGCGCGAGCGGAGACACCTCCCAGCCCCAGGCGCCACACCACCACCGCCAGCCAGTGGATCAGCACAGGCGGCCACAGGGAGCCGCTGACGACGTAGGCCAAGGCGCAGGCCAGTCCCAGCACAGCCACCTGCGTCAGGAAGCGGGGATCCCCCGGCGAGAAGGGGAGCGCGTGCCGCCTGAGGCGCATGGTGAGGCCGTGCCAAGCGACAAACAACCCCACGCTGAGGGCCACCCAAGGCGCCAGCGCCAAGGGCGCCACCCCTTCAAGGGGGCTGGGCAAGAGCAGGGCCCGGAAGAGCAGCTCCTCCCCGAGCGCCGGCACGACCAGCAAGGCGGCGGCACGGGGCAACAGCTGGCGCCACGGGACCCAGCGCCACCGCCCGGGGAGAAAACCACTGCGCCAGCCGAGACTGAGGGCGATGGCGCCATAGCCGATCCCAATCGCCACACTGCCCAGCTGGCTGGCTGGATTCCAGTCGGGGAAGAGGCTGTCGCCCATCCGGCTGAGCAAGGTGGACACCACGGGCACCTGGCCCAACAGCCCGGTAGGGGCGAGGGGCTCCAAACGGGGATTGCCCCCGGGGATCTGGTTGGTGCGCACCACCATCAGGGGCAGGCCCACCCGCAAGAATTCGGCGGCAAACAGATCGTGGGCACTGCGGGGGAAGATCGAACGCCAGCTGAGCAGGGCGTCTTTGATGCTCTGGCTGGTCTCGAACAGGTCGGCGGCGGGGCGAACGGTTGTGGTGGTGGCTGAGCCGGTGCCGGTGGCCAGGGCTCGGGCGGCGTTGTTGGTCCAATCGCCTCGCACCCGCCCGAAGGGTTTCAGCAAGCGATCAAACGCCACCCCCAGCTCCCTGAGCCGTTGCCGATCAAAGGCCGACATCGAAATCGCCTCCCCCTGCTCGCGGAGCTGGCGGATGGCGATCCAGAGGGCCTGGCCGGAATCCTGCACGCAGGAGGTGGAGGGGGTGACCAGGGCCACGCCATTGCCATCGCCGCTGCGATAGCGGGCGGCGATGATTTCGGTTTGCAGCACGATCGCCTCCAGCACC
>JBJTWN010000051.1:0-20363 GCA_046081785.1 Cyanobium sp. | reverse complement strand
AGGCCAGACGTCTTACCAGCTCGACTTGACCACACCGGGCAGCTCACCCTTGTGGGCCCGCTCGCGCAACTGGTTGCGGCACAGCCCAAAATCGCGATACACACCGCGGGGTTTGCCGGTGGCCCAGCAACGGTTCCGCAGGCGGCTTGGAGCACTGTTGCGCGGCAGAGCTTGCAACTTCCGGTGGATCTCCAACCGCTCCATGGGGTCAGCTGCGGCTTCCATGGCGGCTTTCAGCGCGGCCCGCTTGGGGGCAAAGCGATCCACCATTTTTTTGCGCTTCACATCGCGCGCAATCATCGATTTCTTTGCCATGCGGCCCGTTGGAGCAAACTAGGAATCCAATCGAGCTTACCCCTTGAGGAGACTGGGGCAGCAATGAGCGTTCGGGCAGCCCCTTCAGGGGGGAACTAACGGCCGATGAGCTGCTGCACCATGGGCAACTGGGACGTGTCTTTGACAATCAGCACCAGGCTCAGCCCCACCAGAAGCACAAAGCCCGACTGCATGAAGGCGTGGTGGAAGCGCTCGGGCACCGGGCGGCCGCGCAGGCCCTCCACAAGCAATAACGCCAATTGACCGCCATCCAGCAGGGGCAGGGGCAAGGCGTTGAGCACGGCCAGGTTGATGGAGATCAAGGCGGCGAACAGAAACAAACTGCTCCCTCCCTGACTGGCGAGGGACGCCCCCATCTCCACGATCTTCACCGGTCCGGAAACCTGGGAGGCGGTTTCGCCGAAGTGAGTGAAAAGGGGGATGAAGCCCTCCACGGTGCGGCGGGTGAGGGCGACAAAGTCGTGGTTGGCCTGGCGGAACGGCTCAAAAGGTCCTTTCGGGGCGCGGAAGGCCTCCGTGCCAAAGGGTTGGAGCTGGGCACCGATGCGGCCGATGCCGCCCTGATCGGCGGGGGTGAGGGTGAGGCTCAGGGTTCGTCCGCCCCGTTCGGCCTGGAGACGGAGGGGGCGCTGGGGAGAGGTCTTGATCTCTTGCACGAAGGCGGCCACGGCTTCTTGCCCGCCCGCCACGGCTTTGTTCTCCATTTTCAAAATGCGATCTCCAGCCTTCAGGCCGGCTTCCGCCGCGGGCTGGCCGGGCTGGACGCCAGCCACCAATACTCCAGGGGAGGAACTGAATCCGGCGGGGATCCCGAGCACGAGGCCCTGGGCCAGGAGCACCAGGTAAGCCAGCAGCAGGTTGGCCAACACGCCTGCGGCGATCACCAGAGCGCGCTGGGGCAGGGGCCTGTTGCGCAGGAGGTTTGGATCGTTGGGCGGGAAGGGACTGGCGGTGTCGTCATCCGGGAAGGAGACATAGCCACCCAAGGGGATGGCCCGCAGGGCAAACTGCACTCCGCGGCGCTGGCGTTGCAGGAGCGCAGGGCCAAATCCAATGGAGAAGCCGCAGACGCGGATGCCCTGCCAGACGGCGGCAAAGAAGTGACCCGCTTCGTGGACCACGATCAAGCCCGCCAGGATGGCCAGGGCGGTGAGAACTCCCATCGAAGATTTTGCAAAGCGCAAGATCCAATCATTCTGAGGGAGACAGGGCGCGATGGAGGGATGATCCTCCATGGAGGAGATGCATACCACCCAGACTGGGCAGAGCCACAAAAAAGCCCCTGTTGGCACAGGGGCGACTGGGGGACGGGAGCCTCAAGCCCCGGCGAAGTTTTGGAGGAGGGATGAGAGCTGGCGCATTTTTGATTTTCTATGCCTTGCTTCGCCATGCCAATAGCCTCCTATTCGGTTCGTGTTGGCATGGCCGCATCTTTCACGCTGCTGGAATCGCCTCAGCCCCGAAGTAGGGCACCAGGGCCGCTGGCAGCCGCACAGAGCCATCGGCCTGTTGGCCGGTTTCCAGCAGGGCCGCCATGGTGCGACCCACCGCCAGCCCACTGCCATTGAGGGTGTGCACCAGGCGCGTGCCCTTGCCATCGTCCTTGCAGCGGATGGCGCTGCGGCGGGCTTGGAAATCACCACAGGTGCTGCAGCTGGAGATCTCCCTGTAGGCACCGGCACCGGCCAGCCACACCTCCAGGTCGTAGGTGCGGGTAGCTGAGAACCCTAGATCGCCTGTGCAGAGCTCGATGCGACGGTAGGGCAGCTGCAAGGCCTCCAGCACCGCCTCCGCATCGAGGGTGAGCTGCTCATGGGCCGTGTCGGAGGCATCCGGGTTGCAAAACCAGTAGAGCTCCACCTTGTTGAATTGGTGCAGGCGGATCAGGCCCCTGGTGTCGCGGCCGTAGGACCCCGCCTCCCGCCGGAAGCAGGGGGTGTAAGCCACATAACGCAGGGGCAGCTGGCTGGCTTCCAGCACCTCCTCGCGATGCAGGGAGGTGAGAGGCACTTCGGCGGTCGGGGTGAGCCAGAGGTCGTCGTCGGCGCAGCGGAAGCTTTCTTCGGCAAATTTGGGCAGCTGGCCGGAGCCGGTGAGGCTGGCGGTGTTCACCAGGATCGGGGGCAGCACCTCGCTGTAGCCCCGCCCGATGTGCAGATCGAGCATGAAGTTGATCAGCGCGCGCTCCAGGCGCGCCGCCGCTCCCACCAGGGTGACGAAGCGGCTTTGGGCAATGCGCACGGAGCGTTCGGTTTCAATCAGGCCGAGCCGCTCGGCGATCTGCCAATGCTCTTGCAGGTGTTCGCCAGGCTTGGGAAGGCGGGGCTCCCCCCAGCGCTTCACCTCCACGTTGTCGGCTTCGCTGCGGCCTGCCGGGCTATGGGGGGAGGGGAGATTCGGGAGGGTCAGAAGCTGGTCGCGCAGGCGGCGCTCCAGGGCCTTCTCCTCTTCTTCCAAACCGGCCACCTGCTGCTTGATGCGATTGCCCTCCTCCCGCAGGCTCTGCACATGGGGATCGCTGGGGCTTCCCCCGTTGCGGATCCATTGGCCCACCTCCCGGCCGATGCGGTTGCCTTCGGCCTGGAGGCTGCTTCGCTGCTCTTCAAGATCCCGCTCTTGGCGAGCGATGGCTTGGAGGCCCGTGAGGTCCACCTCCAGACCGCGTCGGCCGAGTTGCTCGGAGATCACCTCGGGGTTTTCGCGCAGCAGGCGCTGATCCAGCACAGCCAGGGGGGGTTGCTCGCTGGCAGCCTACGGGGCTGCTTCGCCCGCCGGTGAAGGAGCTCAAAGCACCTGCACCACCTCGGTGACCTCGGGGATGGCCTCCCGCAGTTTGCGCTCGATCCCCATCTTGAGAGTCATGGTGCTGCTGGGGCAGGAGCCGCAGGCCCCTTGCAGGCGCACCTTCACCACCGGACCATCGAGCTCAACGATCTCCACGTTGCCGCCATCCGCCATCAGATAGGGGCGCAGTTCGTCCAAGACGCGCTCTACGTTTTCAACGGTGAGAGCGCGAGGGTCGGAGGCTTGTTCTGGAATGGCGTTTTCAGGATTGGTCGCTGTTTCAGTGCTCATTGCGTCGGGCTGATCGGTTGAAAGGAGCTTAGGGAAGCCCGTCACTGCGCGACCGATTCCGGGGTGGTTGCTCAACCTTGAAGGGCGCTGCTGAGGTTCACGACCGCCACACCGGCAACGATCAGGGCCATCCCCACCAGTTCGCTGGTGGTGGGGATTTGCTGGTAGGCCAGGATCCCCACCACCACGGTGGCCACCACACCGATCCCAGTCCAAACGGCATAGGTGAGCCCGAGGGGAAGCACCTCCACCACCTTGGCCATCAGGATGATGGCAATCGAAAAGGCCACGAGCACCACCAGCGTGGGAACGGGGCGGGTCATCCCTGCCGATAGCTTCAAGAAAGCTGTGCCGAGCACCTCGGCGACGATCGCCACGGTGAGAAGCAACCAGGGATTGGACGTCAGCATGGGGGGAGGGGGCAGCGGTGGAAGCGGATCTCTAGGATCACGGCACCACCATCCCTAACGTTCCCCGCACCGTAACGGGATACCGCCCGCGACAGCTTCCGCGCATGACCGACGTACCCGTTTCCAGAATCCGCAATTTCTGCATTATTGCCCATATCGACCACGGCAAATCCACACTTGCAGACCGCTTGTTGCAAGACACTGGCACCGTGGCTGAGCGCGATATGCAAGCCCAGTTTCTTGACAATATGGAGCTGGAAAGAGAGCGAGGCATCACGATCAAGCTTCAAGCGGCGCGGATGGAATACAAAGCTGCAGATGGCGAAGTTTATATTTTGAATTTGATTGACACCCCCGGTCACGTCGACTTCTCCTACGAGGTGAGCCGCTCGCTGCAAGCTTGTGAGGGGGCCTTGCTGGTGGTGGATGCCAGCCAGGGGGTGGAAGCCCAAACCCTGGCCAATGTGTATCTGGCGCTGGAAAATAATCTGGAAATCATTCCAGTGCTCAACAAGATTGATCTGCCCGGGGCTGATCCTGAGCGCATCAGCGATGAAATTGAAGCCATCATCGGGCTCGACTGTTCCGGGGCCATTCCCTGCTCCGCCAAAACAGGCCTGGGGGTGCAAGAGATTTTGCAGGCGGTCGTGGAGCGGGTGCCGCCACCACCGGATCGGGTGGAGGAATCCCTTCGGGCGCTGATCTTTGATTCCTATTACGACCCCTACAGGGGAGTGATTGTTTATTTCCGCGTCATGAGCGGCACGATTCGCCGCAAAGACAAGGTGCTGCTCATGGCTAGCGGCAAGAGCTATGAGTTGGATGAAGTTGGTGTGATGGCCCCCGATCAACGCCAGGTGGACAGCCTCCATGCTGGGGAGGTTGGCTATCTGGCGGCCTCGATCAAGGCGGTGGCTGATGCACGGGTGGGCGACACCATCACTCTGGTGAATGCCCCAGCCAGCGAGCCTCTGCCCGGTTACACCGAGGCCAAGCCGATGGTGTTTTGTGGTCTGTTCCCAACCGATGCCGATCAATATCCTGACTTGAGAGAGGCCCTCGACAAATTGCGTCTGTCTGATGCCGCCCTGCAATATGAACCAGAAACCAGTAGCGCCATGGGATTTGGCTTTCGCTGTGGCTTTCTTGGGCTGCTGCACATGGAGATTGTGCAGGAACGGTTGGAGCGGGAATACAACCTTGACCTGATCGTCACGGCGCCTTCCGTGGTCTACAAAGTGAACATGCTCGATGGCAGCTGCGTGATGGTAGATAACCCCGCCACACTTCCTGATCCACAGAAGAGAGAATCTATCGAAGAGCCATACGTCAAGCTGGAGATTTATACCCCCAACATCTATAATGGAACCCTGATGGAGCTCTGTCAAGAGCGGCGGGGTGAATTCATCGATATGAAATACATCACCACCGAACGCCTTACCTTGCACTACGAAGTGCCATTGGCAGAAGTGGTGACTGACTTCTTTGATCAGATGAAAAGCCGCACCAAGGGCTACGCCTCGATGGAATATCACCTGATCGGCTACAGAAAAAATGAATTGGTGCGGCTCGATGTATTGATTAATGCAGAAAAGGCAGACCCGCTGACGACGATCGTGCACCGCGACAAGGCCTACAACGTAGGAAAGGCTTTGGTGGAGAAATTAAAAGAGCTCATTCCACGCCAGCAGTTCAAGATCCCCATTCAAGCTGCGATTGGAAGTCGGGTGATTGCGAGTGAAAGCATCAGTGCCATGCGCAAAGACGTTCTCGCCAAGTGCTATGGCGGTGACATCAGTCGTAAAAAGAAACTGCTGCAGAAGCAAGCCAAAGGCAAGAAGCGCATGAAGGCCATGGGCAAGGTGGATGTGCCCCAGGAGGCCTTCATGGCTGTGCTGAAGCTCAATCAATGAAGCTGGCGCCATGAGGCGCAGCGGCGTTGTCTGCGGCTGGGAACGCTTGCAACCCAGATCGCACCCGTCATGTCCCCGCCTCGCTCAGGCGTCCAGCTCCACCTCGGGGTCCAGCCCCAACAGCGACTTCCCGCCTATGTCATGCCCCTGGCGGTAGCCGGGGCGGGATTGCTTTTGCTGATGAGTGGGGCCCTCCACAGCCTGGCGATGCAGGAGCGGCTACAGCTGTCTGCCTTGGAGCGGTTGCGGCGGGAGGAGGACCTGTTGGTTTCGGCGGCCCACCAACTGCTGGCTGCCCTCAATGGGCCACACCAGTGTCTGCAGGCCCTGCCGCTGGCGCGCTGGGAGTCCGATGGGGGAGCTTGCGCCTCAGTGGCAGAGGTGGCGGCCCTGCGGCAGGCCCAGGTGATGGCCGTGCCCGTGCGGCTGCTGGCTTGGCAGCCTCGGGCGGATGGCCTTGCCGCAGAACTGGAGCTGGCCTTGGCCGAGGCGCCAGGCCGCGCTGCCCGCAGGGCCAGATTCGGCCTCCAGCTGGCGGGCCTTCCCAGTCAGGCGGTGAATTTGCGACCACGTTTCATCGGGGGGGGGCTGCCATGAGCCTCACGGAAGCGGTGGCCGCCTGCCTGGTGCTGCTGGTGGGCAGCTCGGCTGCGGCCGAGCTGTGGAGCCGGTCGCTGCGCTCCAGCTGGGAGCAAGCCCGGCGCGAAGAGCACCTCCACAGGCTGGATGCTCTGCTGTTGGCCAGTGAGGGGAAGGCCCAGGAGCTGGTGGCCAAGCAGGGGAGTGCCGCCGATTGCCAGGTGGCCGCTGGCCCGCTGGTGACCCTGCTTTTGGCCTTGCCCTCGGCTCAGGGGGCCACCCTCACCGTGCCGCCCAGCCCACCAGGCACTCTGCATCTGCGCTGGGAAACTGGCGGTGTGAGGCGGGAACGGCTGCTCAGCGCCTCCGCCCTTGGGCTCTGCCGGGAGGCTGGCCATGGCGCTTGATGGTTGGCAGCGGCCCCAACTCGCCCGGGCGGCAGCTTGGACGCTGCCGGAGCTCCTGCTGGCGACCGGCCTCGTGGTCCTGGTGGGCGCCTGGCTCATGCGGGGAGGAACGGAGGCCATGGCACGCCAACGCTTGGAGACGGCGAGCCAGAGGTTGGTGAGCGGGCTGGAGGATGCTCGGGCTGCGGCATTGAGGGAAGGCCATCCCTGCGCCATGCGACTTGGTTCGAGCGGATGGGAGGCTCCCTTGGGCAACCAGCTGCCGGCCTGCGCTGGGGTGGCCCCTGGGCTGGACACAGCGGTGGCGGTGAGTCACAACCTGCCAGATCCGATGCGGTTCAGCGCCAATGGCTTGGTGCTCGACGGCGGCACGGTGTGGCTGCGCAGCCAGGGCACGGCTCTGGTGCGCTGCGTGGTGGTGAGTCTGCCCCTTGGGGTGACCCGGGTGGGAAGAGAGGGGCCAAGCGGTTGCGAGCCGGAGAGCGTGCAATGAGGCGCATAAAGGCTTTCACCCTGGCGGAACTGCTGGTGGCCCTGGCCCTGGCGCTGGTGGTGGTCGCGGTTGTGGTGAAGAGCCTCTGGACCTCTGGACGCAGCGCCGAGCGCCTGGCTCTTTTGATGCGGGAGCGCGCCTTTCAGCGCCGCACGTTGGCTCTGCTGCGAACGGAGCTGGCTGCGGCCCAGAATTGGCAGTTGGGCTCAGGGACGGGAGCCGCCTGCAGTCTCGCTGGCCGCGCGCCGGTGGTCCAGTTTGAGGTGGAGGGCCGCACAATCACCTACAGCCTTGGCTCGCCGCCCAGCCCGATCTGGCGCGGCCGGGTGTTGATGCGTTGCGGGCCTGCCTACGGGCTTGACGGTGAGCTGAGTGCCGGTGCGGCGCAAAACAGGGTGGTGCTGGACGGAATGGGTCCAGCGGGCCTGCAGGTGGAGATGGAAGGGGCTGGGGTGGTGCGCTTGCGGTTGCGACAGGAGTTTCCCCTCCGGGATGGGGCCCTCTTGTCGGTGGGACACGAGACTCGGGCGGCCGTGCCTTTGCCTTGAGGCTGGTGGCCACCAGGAAATCCGGTCTGGCTGCATGGGGATAAAGCGGTAAGGAACGTATGAATGTAAAGTGATCCTTTTAAAGCTTTGGGCTCGGACTTCCGACAGCTCAAATTTTTATCCAGGAGCATCGCCAGGAGGTCAGGCGAGGCTGGCTTCGCCATGCCCCTGGTGTTCCCGGTGTTGTTGCTGCTCATTTTGGGGGCTGTGACGCTGGCGAGCCGCTCCACAAGCAGTTATTTAGCGGCCTCCAAGCAATCGGATGCCCAGGCGGCCCGGCAGGCGGCTGAAAGCGGCATGAACCGAGTGTTGCGGGCTCTCAACCCCTACGGGAAAAATGCGGGAGATCCCTACCTGAGCTTCTTGTTGCTCTCTAATTGGGATCAAACTACAAAGAACTGGCCGCTCAGCCAGTTGGGACAGGCTGCCATCGAATCCCGACTTGAGCGCTGTCGGATCTCCACCCGCGGCATGCGTGAAACTCAGGTGTTGCCCTCGACGTCCCAGCCCTATGACCGATTGGTGAGTGATGTGATCGGCACCACGGGCAATGGCAGGCGCACGTTGCGCTACACGATTGTCGATTATGTGCCTCCCCAATCTGCCGCCGCTTTGCCCAGCGCATGCAGCGACTTTTCCACTCTCACCGGCGGTTCAGCCCAGATCACCATTGAGGGCACTGTGGATATCAATGGTAAGCAGCTGGCCAGTCAGCGGCTCACCCGCACGATCGATGTAGACCCCGTGCCGTTTCCCGATCTGCCAGACAACATGCCTGTGCCGGGATCGCCGATTGGCTTGAGAATCACCAATGCTGGTGTTGGGCTCGGCGATATGAGAAGCATGGTTTACGCAAACTTTGCTGAAGATACCAATGCGCAAGAGCTTGGCAACAGCTTTGGCAATCTGCGTCCGCAGTGCCTGAATTGCTCCCCTGCGCTTCTGAATGGGGTGACCACGACTCCACCGCCAGACGATGCAAGGGAACTTCCACCACCCCCCATCGATGCAAACCGCAAGCCTTTGGTGTTGAGTGGCTTCCTGAATCAATCTCCCAAGCCATTAACTCTCTCCTCCAATCCTCTGGCTGTAACCAAGATAGATGCAACTTCTGTCGCTAACAAAGTTGATTTTAATTGTGAGTTTACCCAGAATAATACAGAGATAAGTTGCTATATCGATGATATAACTGTGGGTCCGCCTTCCAGCCTGGTCAGCCCCTACAAGCCGCCCGTTGGCAGGCTCCAAATCGATACATCGCAATATCCGGTGACTCTCTATATCAATGGCGATGTTGGAGGGGCTCCTGGCAATTCGGGAGTTCCAATCGAGCCTACTGGAGCTCCTCAGGTTCCTCCAGCTCCTCCAGGCTCGCCTTTGGACGACGGTAGGGTTGCCATTGAGCATTGCGTCAAAACTTGTTCAACAACCCCGGTTTTTTATGATCATAACAATTTGTCCCTGAGGCCTTCATGGGGAAGGTTGCGACTGATTGGTTCGTTTCAGAATCCACAAAATTCCCCCCAACTTTTTTATATCGCAGCTAAATCTCCAATCGTTCCCCCGATCACGAGTTTGCATGGTGCGTTTGTGTGGTTGCCAAAAGGCAAGTTGTTCTTGGGCAACCCAACATACACCTATGATTCCCTAAATTTAACCTGGCTAAGGACAGCTGAAACTGCTCCCTCTCCAATACTTGCTGCCTGGTGGCTTCAAAACCTGGATTTTACTTACCTCAATGGGGCGATGGATTTCATCATGCCGCTTTACGGCAATCCTGAAGCGATGAGCGCCATACTTCCGGGTGGCTATTTCAATTTGGCGGGACAGTTCACCCAAGATTCTCGTTTCCCTGTCTACCCTGTTTTGCCTCGCATCAGGAGCTCGTTTTAGCCATGGCCAAACGTTCCATGCTGCGCAAGCGCCCTGCTGGTGGTGAGCAGGCATCCTTCATGTTTGAGGCGGTCTTTGCAACGACGATCGCTCTCACCGTCACCTCCGGTCTTGCGTTGATGTTCGACAAGCAAATCGACCTCGCCAAGCGCGCCCGCGATACGGATCTTCTTGAGGCTGCAGTGAATAAAGACGTCAACTCCCTGCGCCAAGCGGCTCGCTACTGGCGGATGTCGTATGGCCCCTATTCTGATAATTTCTTGGATCCTTCCGTCACGGGCATTGCCCCTTACACCCAACGTCAATCTGGAAGTCTTGCCTACCGGCCTGCAGTTCGTTCCGAGTGCATCAGCAAAGATCTCTACATGCTCAATTTCATTGCTGATTTAAAAGTCATCGTTCTCAACGCTAATATTCCAATTGTTAACTCCCCAAGGGTTTTTAATGCTCAAGATGATATTACTCCCCCCGCGCTAGCCTCTCGCTACTTGTTGACACGTACCATGCAAAGATTTTCGGCTGATCCTGCCGTGCCCACGGCTCGTCTGACCTATCAGCTCAACCCGCTGAATAACTCTCCTCCCCTGGCCCTTGAGCGCACGGCAGAGTTGCAGATTGAAATGCAAAACGGATGTTAGATCATGCCTCACTCGCCGCGCCCCCAAAATGCTTTCACCATGATCGAGGTACTGCTCGTCAGTGCTGTGATCTTGAGCTTGAGCTCCTTGGCTATCCGCTCGATGTTTCTTTTTAGTGAGCAGAGGAAGTTGCGCACCGCTGCCGTTGAGCTTTCTGGCTACTTGCAGGTGGCGAGAAATGTTGCTAATGCAGCAAATGGGCGATGCAGGATTGCGCTTACTCAATCCAACGGTGGCATCTTTTCCGCAGACCCCACCTTCACCGACCCTGACAACGTATGTCTGCCGGGTACTCTCCCGCCCGATGTGCGCCTTGCTGGCCTCTCCGGCAGCCGAAATTTGATGGCTGCCACCCTGCCAGGTGGAGGTAATTATCCCCTCACTTTTTCGCCGGAAGGATCGATCAGGGAGGGTGCCACCATTCTCCTTAGCTCGTCCGATGTTCCCATCGGAGCCTGGTGTGTGAATGTGCAGGCCCCGCTAGGCACTGTGCGGCTGGGTTGGCAACCAAGTGGAGGCACGTGCAACTATGCGATCGAGCAATGAGATGACCCGCCGTTTTCGAACGCTTCAACGCATCCGCCAAGCAGCCCTTTCCAAGAGAAGGTTGCCGAGCTTCACCCTCGTGGAGCTCCTTGTTGGCTCTGTCATCACGGTGATCGTGGTGAGTTCTTTAGCTGCTTTTGCCCTGATCTCGGAGTTGCGATTGGGCCGGGATTCAGAGGTCAACCAAAACCTCCGCGACCATTGGGGGCGCGCCCTTGCCTTTATCAATAACGAAGCCCAAAGCGCTTACTGGATCCGCACCAGCATCGCTGCATGGCCCTGTGCGGGTGGCAGTCTTCCATCTGGGCCGCTGCTTGTGTTGGAGGGGCCACCCAATCCCGCCAACAACAATCAGCCCTTCTGGAATGTGGTCTACGGCGTTCGTGCCAATGGCAACTCCACGGAATGGCGCGGCTTCAACCGGCTCGTCCGCTGTGGCCCCCCGTTTGAAGCACTGCGCCGACCCGATGCACCTTTGCCTGCCGCGCAACAGGCCCGAAGAGCTGCTGCCCTCGCCGGCAACCTCGCCTTCACCGAACAAAACACTGAAACCGTCATTGCGGATCAGTTGGCCCAAAACAACCCTTTGCAGATTCAGCTGTACGACCAAACCCTTGCCAAGGATCGCGACGTCCAACTCAGCTTGTTCATGAGCCGCCGCACCGGGGCCAGCTACCCACCCCCTGGCATGTTTGCGACGGCGTTTCACACCCAGGTCCGCGCCAATCGAAACCCGGGATTCGACGTTACTGGCAACCCTGCCTGCCTGACCACAGCCGATGCCGATGGCAACCAACAGCCCGATTCGGCTACCTGCCCCTCCATGCCATTAAAGGACTCGCTCGGCCGAACCACCTATATCAAGGAATTCAATCTCCCCTCTGCAGGCACTTTCACCGTGAATGGCTGCGGAGCAAACTGCCTTGGGTCGAAGTCCAGCGCCACCATAGATGTGATCTTTCTCAAGGGTAATTTTGCCGATTTCACCACCAGGCAATTTGCTGCTCCGGGGCAGGCTAATGCCACAGGTCCTTGCAGCCGCACGAGCTGCTGGTTGAGCAACGGCAGCCAGAATGTACAGATCTACGATGGAAACGTGCTCGTGTTTTACGACCAGATCCTGCGACTTTGATGGAAAAACTCGATCCATCCCAGCAGCTGAACGAGGCCCTGGGCCTCGTTGACTGTGGTCAACTCGACATCGCAGAAGCCAAATTGCGACAGCTGGTGGCCGAAGGCACCCGGCTTCCCCAGTCCTGGATGGCCCTAGGGGTGATCTGTGGCGAGCGAGGGGATCGAGATCAAAGGCGGTTCTGGCTACTGCAGGCCCGAGCCCTTGAGCAGATGGTGGCTCCAGGCAATCCGTCCCTGCGCTTGCTGCTCAATCTGCAGGTCGATGCCCTTGAGCGGGGGGAGATCGATCAGGCCCTGGCCTATGGCGATGAGGCCCTGAGCCATTTTCCAAAAGACGGCGAGGCCCTCCTTCAACAGGCTCGCCTGCTCGCCCTCCAGGGCAGGTCAAATGAGAGCGAGGGCCTTTTGGAGCAATGCCTTCCCGCCCTCCAGGCCCAGGTGGAGGCAGAGCCTGAAGGTGTGAAGGGTTGGCGGCTCCTGGCCCGAGCCGAGGAAATGGTCAACCATGGTGATTTGGCCATCGCCGCCTGCCAGCGGGCCTTGACCATCGACCCGAACCATTTGCCCACTCTCCTGCTGATTGGCCGGTTGCTCACGATGCGCGGGCAAATCGATGGAGCCATGCCCTGGCTGATGAATGCTTTAGCCGTCGCTCCCAATGACCCCTATGCCCTGAGTTGCACTGGTCTGGCCTTGAAAGATTTGGGTGACCATTTGCAGGCTGTTGATCTGTTTCGCAAGTCGTTAGCTATCCATCCAAACCAGGTGGAGACCTGCTTCTTTCTCGGGGCAACCCTCAGCGATCTTGGCCTCTACGGGGAAGCTGAGAAAGCCTTCCGCGATGGTCTCGCCATTGCACCGGCGGATCTCGACTGCCGCATGAATCTGGCCTCCACGTTGCGCAACCAGGGCGATGCCCACGAAGCGGTGGCCATCTATCGGCAGCTGCTTGCTGATGCGCCTGACGCCCAGGGGGCTTTTCACAACCTGATGTTCACCTATTCCATTAGCGACGAGGCCTCCCCCGCCGAGGTTTTGGAGACGGCACGACTCTTTTGGCAAGGGCTTGCCAGTCAGCTCCCCGCCGCCTCCGCCCCACTGGCGCCGCTCCAAGTGATCGAGCGGCCTCTGCGGGTGGGGTTGCTCTCGGCCGATATCGGTAGCCATGTGGTGGGTCGTTTCCTCGACCCCCTGTTGCGTTATCACGATCCGAACCGCTGTCATCTGGAGCTGATCTCCATGCATCGTCGCTACGAGCAGAGCAGCGAAGCGCTGATCGCCCTGGCTGATGGCTTCCACAGTCTGGAGGGTGTGTCCCAACAGGAGGGCCGGGCCCGTCTGCAAGACCTTGCTTACGACTTGATTGTGGATACATCTGGCTACACGCGAGGCACCGGGATCTATCTGCTTTGCCAGCGCTGTGCCCCTGTGCAGGCCCATTACATCGGGTACCACGCCACAACAGGACTCGACACGATCGATTGGTTCATCGGCGATGCTGAAACGGCGTCACAAGAGTTTGCTGAGCAATTCTCCGAACGGCTTTGGCGTCTGCCAAGACCCTGGCTCGCCTACCCAAGTCAGCCGTCCTTTCCTGACGCCACACCCCTCATGCAAACCGATCGGCCCGTCCTGGGGTCCTTCTGCCAGGTCCCCAAAATGACCATCACCACCCTTGCCTTCTGGAGCGCCGCCCTGCGGCGCGTTCCCAATGCCATGTTGGTGCTCAAAGATCGCGGCATTCAGGACCCTGACGTGCGCAGCGAGCTGGAGCAAAAGCTTTCCGATCAGGGGGTGGACCCCGATCGGTTGGTGTTTCTCCCACCAGAGGGTGAATGGAAAGATCACGTCGACCTGTACAACATTCTCGATGTGGCTCTGGACACGACACCCTGGAGCAGTGCCACCACAGGGTTTGAAGCTTTGGCGATGGGTACCCCCCTCGTTGCCATCCGTGGTGACCGCATGGCCGCACGCATGAGTAGTTCCCTGGTGAAGGGGGTGGGGCATCCCGAGTGGACGGCGGCAACACCAGAGGCTTTCGCTTCGATTGTGGAAAGCCTCTGCTCAGATTTAGAAGGCTTGCGCCGTTGCAAGCCCGATCGCCAACGACACACTATGCAGAGCCCGCTTTTTGATAGCAAAGATCTCGCCCACCATGTGCAAGAGGCTTTTTTGGCCATGGGCCGGCGGGCGAGCGAGCCTTCGGGTTAGCTGATTGTGCAGGCCAAGTCGCCGAGGGAGCTGACATTGATTGAAACGGTTGACCCAGATTGATTGGTTAGGCTCAGGCACTTGAGTCCGGTTATCGATCCCACTGCAGACCAACTCTGGGAATAGGTTCCACCATTGGTGCTGCAGAGGGTGCTGGGGGATGAACCCACCTGCGACACAACGTATGTGGCGCATTCCTTGGCGAGACCCACCTGCTCACCAATGGCAGCGCCTGCAGCGGCGGCTTTTCGGGCTTCCAGATATTTAGGGATGGCCACAGCTGCCAAGATTCCAACGATGGCCACTACGATCATCAGTTCGATCAGAGTGAATCCCCTTTGAAGGCCCTTGCGTCGACGCACGCTTTCGAGGAGCAAAAGTTGGATGCGGGTTTTCATGAAAAAATGTCAGCAGACAATGCTGCCGACCTTAGCCGCAAGACGACGACCCGTCAAAGGGTCATGCCCTCAAGTCATAATTTTTTTCAGAAAAAATTTTAGTAGGTATAATTGACTCTTGATTGTGAGTGCCGTGAGACTAGGGAATGGTGATGCTTGTATGAGCGCCTGATGGAAGAGAATTCGGACTGAAAAAGCTGGCGCAATCCGGAAAGGTGAAGGACTGCGCCATTTCGTCTGGATGCTTTTCTGCTTGGTTCAAGCCACCAGCTGATCAATTGTCAGCTGATCGTGCAGGTCATGTCGCCGGTGGAGGCCACGTTGATCGAGACGGTTGCGCCCGACTGGCCAGTGAGGCTGAGGCACTTGAGTCCACTTGTGGAACCGACAGACGACCAACTCTTGGAGAAGGTGCCGCCACTGGTGTTGCAGAGGGTGCTGGGGGCTGAACCCACCTGGGATACAACGTATGTGGCGCATTCCTTGGCGAGACCCACCTGCTCGCCGATGGCTGCGCCAGCGGCTGCAGCCTTGCGGGCTTCCAGGTATTTGGGGATGGCCACAGCGGCCAAAATTCCGACGATAGCCACCACGATCATCAATTCGATCAGGGTGAAGCCCTTCTGAAGTCCTTTGCGCCGACGCACGCTTTCAAGGAGAAGGAGTTGGGTACGGGTTTTCATGGAAAATGCAAAAGCGTTTGCAGATTACAACAGGCTTTGGGTGTCTGTGGCTCGAATCACGAGAAATTGTGATCCGCCTCACAAGAAGATTTGTAACAAAAGTTCCCCAGGGCACAGTGCCTGGTTGTGGGTGGCTCGGGTGACAGGCTATTGGAATTTGCTTGACGACTGTGCTGCGGGCTTCCCTCGCCACCCGAATGGCCCGTTGGGGGGTGGTGATTGTGGCTGTTTATGCCCTTGTTGCTCTGGCTGCCCCCCTGCTCCAGCACTTGGGGCTGCTGCCTGATCCCAACCTTGGCCTTGCCAGCCCCATCAATGCCCCTCCCTCCTGGAGTCACTGGTGCGGCACCGATCGGCTCGGTCGTGATGTCTGCTCTCGCACTCTGGCTGGAAGCGGCGTGGCTTTGCAAGTGGTGCTCCTCTCCCTCGGGCTTGCCTTGCTCATCGGCGTGCCTCTCGGAATGGTCAGCGGCTATCTCGGCGGCCCCATGGATCGAGCGCTAGTGCTGCTGATGGACACCATCTACACCTTGCCGGTGCTTCTCCTTTCGGTGGTGCTTGCTTTCCTGCTCGGCCGAGGCCTCCCCAATGCCGCTGCGGCCCTGTGCATCGTCTACATCCCCCAATACTTCCGGGTGGTGCGCAATCAAACCGCCCAGGTGAAGGCCGAACTCTTTGTTGAGGCTGCCCGCTCCCTTGGAGCTGGACCCCTCTGGATCCTGCGTCGCTACCTCCTTCGCAACGTGATCACCTCGGTGCCGGTGTTGCTCACTCTCAACGCCGCCGATGCGGTGCTCGTGCTCGGTGGGCTGGGTTTTCTTGGCCTGGGACTCCCGGAAACGGTGCCCGAGTGGGGCAGTGACTTGCAGCAGGCTCTTTCTTCGGTGCCCACTGGCATCTGGTGGACAGCCCTCTGGCCTGGCCTCGCCATGTTTGGTTTGGTGCTCGGCCTCTCTTTCCTCGGTGAGGGACTGGAGCATTGGTTGTCGGGCTCGCCCCAGCGAGCCAGCTGACGTTCAACCCGCCCCCAGGGCTGGATTGCTCAACAACACCGATGCAAGATAAAGGGACCGCCAATCTGTGCCATGGCGGGCATCCAGCTCGCTCAGCAGCAGACTCACTAAATCGTAAGCGTCGTACAGCTCATGCAGCAAAAAGGCAGCTGTTTTCAGCTGATGATCGCTCCAATGGGCCCGCTGACGAAAATCCTTCACATAGATCGCATCTGTCCAAAGGATTTGGCTGATCGGGGCCAATGGATTGGCCTCGATGCGCAGTGGCTTGAATGGTCGGCCTTTGAGAGCTGCGAATTTGAGTAAACAAAAACCCTGGCTTCGCAGGAAGGCATCCACATCCGCCATCAGAGGTTGGCCCTCATACAGCTCTACAAACTCCACTTCGCACTGCACCACCGTGATGTCGGCCAACGTGGCCTGAGCTCCTTGCAACACCATGAGTTCAGCGCCCTGCACATCCAACTTGAGAAAATCCACTGGACGCAACCCCTCAAGCCCATCGAGTCGATGGGTGCGCAGCAGCTCACGTTTCTCCACCTGCATGTATTCGCCCAGGGCAGGAAACAAATCCACGGTGGCGCGAGCTGGGGCAAACAACGATGACGTCATCGGTGCATTGGTGATGTGCAGGGTGTGCTCCTCTCCATCCCCCAAGGCCAACGGCAGGTAACGAACCGCCCCACCAAGGTGGGCCACTTGTTGGTTGAGGCGATCGCATTCCTCATCCAGTGGTTCAAACCCAATCACTTCCGCACATCCCTCCTCAGCCCAACGCACCCAAGGGTCTGGATTGGCGGTCAGGCCCATCGCGCCCCCATCGAGGCAACGCAGGGGATGATCCAGCTCCAGGAGGTCGAACCAGGGGCGCACGGAGGCCTCTTCTGGCTGGGCGGGGGCAGCAGGCGATGGTGCCTCCGCGCTTGCCAGTTGGGGAAATCGGCCCTCCAGAAGAGCCAGCTTGCGCCCCATGGCGGCGCTTGGCCAACCCAACTCGCTCAGCCGACGCAGGCGAGGGAGGTCTGAGGGGCCTGTGAAGAAGCTCGAGTAGCTCTCCAACCGCGACTGGGCTTCCAAGCAGGCTGCCTCCAACCAAAGCGCCGGTGCGCCATCGGGGGGAATGGCCTCCGTGGCGGGGTGGGGCGAAAGAAAGGGCTCGTCAAGTCTGCTGGCTCCCCCCTGCTGAAGGATGGCGCTGAGTTGGGCCAGGGCGGCCACAGCCTTTTGCCGTTCCCCCAGCTCCATGGCCACCCGCGCCAGAGAGGCCAAGCGGCTGGGGGGGCCATCACCCTGCACAAGCTCGGTGAGCAATTGCTCACTGCGACGCAGGGCGCCAACCCGCTGGGTAACTGGCAGAGTGGGGTCATGGGCTGCGCACCAGGCCGCCAGGGCCTCCCGATTGGCGGTGCCCCCCGGCAGATGGCCGGCTGCGCTCCAGAGGGAGGCAAACCCTTGGGCATAGGGCAACGCCTGCAACAAAGCCATCAACGTCTCGGCATCGCTCTGCAAGAGATCAGCAGGCCCCCTTGGCTCCTCCTCCACCAACCAGCCAGCGGCGGCCAGGGCGGACGCCCGATCGGGTTTCGCCGCAAACAGATTGAGCAGGTAGGCATCCACGGGCTGACCTGGCTCGAAGGGCACCAAGGTCGCCAGGCCCGGCACGAGCCTGTAACACCTGTAGCCCAGGCTTTGGAACGACTCCAGGAGCTCCAGGTGGAGCCTGTTGCCTTCCTTGAGTTCAAACATCACCAGTGGGGAGGTGACTTGGAAGAAGCGCTTCCCCCCCGCCAGGATTCGCTCCTCCTCCCCCTCGGCGTCGATCTTGAGCAGATCAACCTCCGTCCACCCGAAGCGATCCAGGCAGGCATCGAGGGTGGTCAGAGCCACCTGTTCCCCTGCTGCCTCCGCAACCTTGGCTTCCTCGGCGGCGACAAGATGGTTGAGCTCCGATTGGCCGGGCTTGCTGAGCCAAGCTGTGCCTTCATGGTCGGACACTGCTTTTGGCACCAGCTGCAGCCAGTCCGTGCGGTTGGCGCTGATGGAGTTGGCGAGAAAGCTCGCGGTGTCGGATGCGGGCTCAAAGGCCCACACCTGCCCCTGCGGCCCCACGCATCTGGCGAGACTGAGGGCATAAACCCCGTAATTGGCTCCGATGTCGATCACGACCTGGCCCGGCTGCAACAGCTGGCGCAGAAACTTGATCTCGTCCTCAAACCAATCCCCCTGCTCCTGCAGGATGTAAGTGGTGAGCAGTTCGAGCGAATCCGGCACCACAACGGTGGTGCCATCCACGAGCGGAAGATGGATCGGTGCAGGCAGAGGAGCCATCGGCCCGACAAGGGTGGTTTGGAAACCAGGTCAGTCTCCCTCAGACGGAGATCCTGCCCTTTCTGCCTAGAATTGAGTTTCTGCCTGCAAAACCCATGCCCTGGTGGATGGATCTGGTGTTGCTCCTGGTCGGTGGCGTGCTTTGGATCATCGGAGACAACCACAGCGACGATGCCATCGGCCTGCTGGAGAAAATCCTCGCCACGGCCGCAGTGATGGTGGTGCTCCTGGGTGGGCGTTGGCTGCCCCTGGAGCTGGTCGCCCTCGGCCTGGCCCTCTGGCTGCCCAGCGCATCGCGCTTTGAGCGGGGCTCCCGGGGCTAGCAGCGCAGCCGCACGGTCCGCGGCAGGGGCTCGATGATCTCCCCCTTTCCATCCAACGCCGGATAGGGGAGGCCCTGCTCGCGGCACCAGCGGGCCACCTCGGGATAGGCCCAGGCAAACAACTGCTCCCGACGGCGCTCCGCCGGCACGCCTTCGCCATGCTCCGGGACCAGCCCGGCGGCTTGCCGCTGGCGCAGGGCCTCCAACAGCAAGGTGGCCGCCGCCACCGACACATTCAACGACTGAACCATGCCCCGCATCGGAATCGCCACCGCCTGATCCACCAAGGCGGTGGCCTCCGGGCTCAACCCCCATTTCTCGGCCCCGAGCACAAACGCCGTGGGGCCGGTGTAGTCGCAGTCGCGATAATCGCGGGCTTCCACCCCCAGATGGGTGCCATACAGCCGGAAGCCCTGCGCCTTCAGGGCCGCCACGGCCTCCACCGGGCTGCTGTGCACCTGCAGCGGCACCCACTTCTGGCTGCCCTGGGCTGTGCTGTTGAACGTGGGCAAACGGCCTTGGCGGCACACCGCATGGGCCTCAAGAACGCCCACCGCATCACAGGTGCGCAGGATGGCCGAAAGGTTGTGGGGTTTCTCCACCTGATCGAGCAGCAGGCTCAAATCACCCATGCGCCGATCCAACACCGCCTTCAAACGCTCGAACCGGCGGGGCAACAGGGGCATATCCCAACTTTACCGATGGGGTCGACGCAAGAAACATATCCAACCCCGTGCCTAGGGCTCAATGGACTTGGTGCCAATGGAAGCTCGCGAAAGGATCCCGGGGCCAAAGAATGAAGATCGTTTGATCCATCAGCAACCCCGCGGCATGCCATAACGGTCGATGGTGACCATCGGTGAGGGGAGGGTGGCAGGCGAGACTGCCGATTGTGTGACCATTAAGGTGCTTGAGGGGGAGAGGTTGCCCTGCACCTCTTCAAAGACTGTGAAGGCAGAAACCGTGCTGCAGCACATCAAAGGAAGAATGGCAGCCAGCCAGATCTTGGGGCCGAGGGGATCAGTTTTGAAAAAGTGCATCTAAGCCCCTAAACCCATAACGGGTTTACAAAGACTTTTGATGACAGCGTGTGATGGTTGTTAGCGTGAAGTGTGATCGTGTGTCCTGACGATCTGTGATTACAGTCGCTGTGTCGCGTGGTCATCCATGTCAACTTTGGCCGCCAAATCTTGCCTTTGAGCTCTGCCATTCCCGGGCTGTTGCCTGTTTGGCTATGCGCTTGGTTCTCTCTTTGTTGTTGATGGCACCTTCTGGTTCACCGATGTTGGAGTTCAGCTTCGACCAGCGCGTCTATGCGATGGTGGCCCTGATTCCTGAGGGCCAGCTGGCCACTTATGGCCAGATCGCTGAGCTGATCGGCGCCTGGGGGTGCGCCCGCCAGGTGGGATGGGCCCTGCGCCGGATCCCCCTG
>JBJTWN010000050.1:0-15382 GCA_046081785.1 Cyanobium sp. | reverse complement strand
ATCCACGAATACAAGCGCCAGCATCTGGCTGCCCTGCAGCTGGTGGAGCGCTACCTGCGCTTGCGCTCCGGCGAGGACCTGCCACCGCGCACGGTGGTTTTTGGCGGCAAGGCCGCACCGGGCTATGCCATGGCCAAGCTGATCATCCGCTTGATCGTGGGCATCGCTGACATCGTGAACATTGATCCGGCCATGGATGGCCGCTTGCGGGTGGTGTTTCTCCCCAACTTCAGCGTCAGCCTCGGCCATCGCATCTACCCCGCCGTGGATCTTTCCGAACAGATCTCCACGGCGGGCATGGAGGCCTCTGGCACGGGCAACATGAAGATGGCTCTCAATGGCGCGCTCACCATCGGCACCCTGGATGGGGCCAACATTGAGATCCGCGACAGGGTGGGCAGCGACAACTTCTTCCTGTTTGGCCATACAGCCGAGCAGTTGGCTGCCCTCAACCGCAGCGGCTACCACCCCATGCCCTGGCTGGAGAATGAACCGCTCACCCGAGCTGCGATCGATTTGATTGGGTCTGGACACTTCAGTGAAGGGGATCGGGAGCTCTTCCACCCGCTGCTCTCCAATCTCTGCAGCAGCGATCCCTTCCGAGTGATGGCCGACATCAGCGATTACCGTCGCGCCCAAAACGACGTGGACGCGGCTTGGCTCAATCGCGAGCGCTGGACGCACATGTCTGTGCTGAACACAGCCCGTTGCGGGTTCTTCTCATCCGATCGCTCGATTCGGGAGTATGCCGAACGCATCTGGAAGGTGGCACCCGTGCCTGTCGCCTCAAGCAGCCCTGACCCCCACCTCGCCCAGTCAGCGGAAGCCGTCCCCCCTGGTGGTGGATGATCCCTGAAGCGTGAGCCACCGTCGATGACTCCCTGGATGGAAATTCTGGCCGAAAGGGTCCAGGACCGTCTGACTGCTGCTGGAATCCAACTGACGGTTGGGGGCGAGCCCACCCTGGTTCCGCTGAACCCGGAGGGTCCTGAGTGGACGATCACCGCGGATGGCCCCACCAAACTTCCCATTGCTCGCCGCCTGGCGGAGGTGTTCCGCCAGACCGTGTGGCCGGGCAGCACCCTCCTCTACTGCCCGGGCAAGCTTTACGCCGGCGAAGTCAACCCGCGCTGGGCCCTGCGCCTCCTCCGCCACGCCGATGGCTCCCCACTGGTGAACACAGCGCAGGCGAAGCCAACCCGTGAGATTTTTTCTCCCCTGCGGGCTGAGCAGGCCACTGCCTGGCTGGAACGACTGGGCAAGTGCTTGGGGGTGAGGCTGCAGCCCCTGTCTCTGCGCGATCCGCTCGATCCCGAGCGGCGGGTGTGGGCTGCACCGCTCACCGCCTCAGAACCTCCGCCCGACGACCCCTCCAAGGACTGGCATTGGCAAGCGGGAGCCTGGCCTTTGCCGGAGGAACTGCGAGAGCTCAGCGGCGCGCCCGGGCCGGCCGGGCTTCGGCTTCCCCTGGCCCACTTCCCTCGGGATCTCCCCTGCCAGGTGCTGACCCTCGAGCTGGGACAGGCAAGCTGGGAGCTGTTCCTGCCCCCTCTGCTGCGCCAGCCCCTTGAGGCGCTTCTGCAGGCGGTGACCGACAGCCTGGAGGGCCTGGCGGAACCCCGGTTGAGTGGCGTGCTGCCCAGCGATTGCGATGACCATTGGCAGGTGCTGGGGCTGACGGCTGATCCCGGGGTGCTGGAGATCAACCTGCCCGTTTGCCAAGGCTGGGGTGACTACGCCCAATGGCTGGAGTGCATCGAGACTGCCGGCCTGCGCGTGGGCCTGCGCAGCTGGAAGGAGGCGGAACATGGTGCCGAGGAGGGCACGGGAGGTGGCAACCATTTGCTTTGGGGTGGACCCAACCTGGCGACCAATCCCTTTTTCCCACGGCCGGCCTGGCTGGCGGGCTTGCTGCGCTACTGGCAACACCACCCGAGCCTGAGCTATCTCTTCACCGGCTCCTGTGTTGGTCCAGCCTCCCAGGCTCCGAGACCCGACGAGGCGGCCAGCAGCATCTTCGATCTGGAGCTGGCCTATCGTCAGCTCGAGCGGGCCGAAGAGCAGCCCTCTGCGGAACCCTGGGGAGATCATCGTGCCCTGATTGGCGAAACCTTGCGCCATCTCCATGCCGATCGCAGCGGCAACAACCACCGCAGCGAGATCAGCTTTGACAAGTTTTGGAACCCGGGAACGCCAGCTGGTTGCCTGGGCCTGATTGAGTTCCGTGCCCTCGAGAGCCTGCCGAACTTGGCCTGGACCCAAGCCATCGCCCTGTTGTGGAATAGCTTGGCGGTTTATTTGCTCAACCCGGCCCACCGACCGGGTCGTCTGCGGGATTGGGGATCGAGCCTCCACGATCGCTGCCTGCTGCCCAGCCAGCTCTGGACCGATCTCGAGGCGGTGTTGGAGGACTTGGCGAGGGCCGATTTGGTCCTGGATCCGGAGCCTTTCCGGGAACTTTGGAAGTGGCGGTTTCCCCCTCTGCTGGAGTGGGAAGGCCCTCCAACAGCAACGGGGGCGAAGGCCCGCTTGGAGCTGCGGCCGGCGCTGGAGCCCTGGCCCTTGATCTGCGACTTTCCCAGGGAGGGAGGTTTCACCAGCCGTTTTGTGGATGGCTCCCTGCGTCGTTTTGAGGTCACAGCCAACGACCTGTTCCGCGACCACTGTTGGCTGGCTCTGCAGGGAAGGCCTGTAGCGCTGGAGCACGATCCGGCCTCGCTTTTGGCCGTGCGTTATCGCCTACACCGGCTCTACCCCTGTCTCCATCCCGGCATTGCACCCGATGAGCCGTTGAGGTTGCTGGTGGGATGCTCGATAGGGGTGGAAGCCTTCGAGCTCACCCCGAGTGGGCATCAATTTCTGCCCGTGGCCCTGGAGGCCAGGGATCCACTTCAACCCAAGGCCGGAGAGGCTTGGCGAGGCCGCGAAGCGCCGGAGGCGGTCACTCTGGATCTCCGACTGGAGGGGCTTGGCCTTACCAATTGAGCCCGTGCAACTTCGGCAGGGGGGCCGTTTTGGAGGTGACAGCAAACAGTCGAGGAATGCGTGAGCTGTTGTAGACGCGAAACTCACGCAACACGCTGGCCCCCTCGTCGCGCACGGCTTGGTTGAGCACGAGGGAGCCATCAGGGTCGGACACCGAACGGTGGAACGTGCCGGGCGGAATGCGCAAAATGTCACCGCCACAGTCCAGTCGAACGATGTGGTAAGGATAATTCCACCCCAAATTGACCAGATAAAAGGTGCGTCCCCCGTGCATGGCCAGCAGATTGTCCTCCTGGTGGGGGTGGAGGTAAAACTGCCAAGCGCCGGTCTCCGTGTCGTTGGGAGGACTGACCGCTGGGCCGGTGTGCACCACCAAATCCCTGGCATTCGAGGTGGCCACCGTGATGTCAAAAAAACGCACAGCCGGAGTATCTCGGAACTTTTCGTAGGGGATGAGTTCGAACATGGGCGCTTGGCGGGGCACGCTCTGGCCTTGCTCGCTGAGGTCGGGCATGGGGAAGGCTTGGGGGCTGGGTTGTCGGTTTGACAGGGTGGCGGTCATGGCGGGCGGACCAGCAGCTGGGCTGGGGCGGGAGACGAAAAGGAGAAAAGGTCGCGGGGAGGGTGGAACCTTGCACCAACGACGATGAGTCAACCAGTGAACCGAACCGCGATCCCCGATTAGGTGAGTTTGGCTACAAAACGCTGGATCTTGCGGGCAGTTCAACAAGCGGGCTCAAAGTGGAATGGGCATCACCACCTCGGCAGGCGCAGGAGCACAGGCGGCCACCCGCTGGGCCACCACCGCCCCGATCACAATGATGGCTGGTGAGGCCAGGCACGCCTCCTCCACCCGAACCGCCAGATCAGCCAAAGGGGCCAACATGATGCGTTGACCCTGCACAGTGCCTTGTTGGATGGCCGCGGCGGGAGTGGAGGGAGCCAGCCCCCCGGCCAAGAGTTCTTCGCAAATGCGGCGCAGATTATGCAACCCCATGTAGATCACCAGGCCATCACTGCTGCGGGCCAGGCCGCGCCAGTCGACGCCAGGTCGCCCCTTGTCAATCTCCTCATGCCCGGTCACGAAGGTGACGCTGGAGCCCGCCCGCCGGTGCGTCACCGGGATGCCGGCATAGGCCGGGGCGGCGATCCCAGCCGTCACGCCCGGCACCACCTCCACGGGCACCCCGCGGGCCACGAGATGGGCCGCCTCTTCGCCACCCCGGCCGAAAAGGAAGGGATCCCCCCCCTTGAGCCGCACCACGCGGCGATGGCGTTGCGCCAATTCCACCAAGACCGCGTTGATGTTGGGCTGGGGAACGGAATGGTGCCCCCGACGCTTGCCCACAAAGCGGCACTCACAGCCCTTGGGCACCAAATCCAAGAGAGCCTGGGGCACCAGAGAGTCGTAAACCAGGGCATCGCAGCTGCTGAGCAGGCGGTGGGCTTTCACCGTCAGGAGTTCTGGGTCACCAGGGCCGGCCCCCACCAGAAACACCGTGCCATGGGGCTCGAAGAGGTCCTCGTTGTTTGGGCTCATGGCAGCTCCACGAGGAGCTCTCGCAGCGCCCTGCGGCAGTGGGGGCGCGCCAACAGGGGGGCGCCCAGCCAGGCCCCGAGGCCATCGGTGAGGCGACTGGCGGCCAGGGCCAGGGGAAGGGCTGGAGCTTCCGGCAGGGGGGGCAGCTGCGCCCCGTCCGCAGCCGGGTAGGGAACGGCCAGGCAGCGGGCACCGCAGAGGGAAGCGAGGTGGGCCAGGTAGCGCTCGGGCAGGGATCCTTCCACGGGATGGTGCACCAACAGGGGCCTGGCACCCTCCTGCTGGGCCGCCAGCCTCTGGAGTTCTGCAGCCAGATGGGCCTGCCAAGCAGGCCAGGCGCCAAGAAAGGGCAGCACCCGCACTGGCCCGGCGTCCCGCCAACGGCGCAGCCGCCCAGGCAGATCTCGGCGCACATGGCCGCCCGGCAGCAGGAACAAGGGCACCAGCGTGGTCAGCTCGGGCGTCGGGGAAAGGAGGGGAGGCGGCTCCGCCGCCGTGAGGGTCTCCAGGATCACCGGCCTCCCCCGCAGCTCCTCAAGCTCCAGGGCCAGCGAGGCCAGCTCCGGTGGAACGGCCCCCCCCGAGCGGCCATGGACGATGAGCACCAGTGGGGCGGGAGACAAGCGCTGCAAGCGCCGGGCGAGACGAGCGGCAACATCGGGATCGAGAGCTTGTTGGGCCAGGGAGCACAGGGCGGGACGGGCCTGAGGCAAGCGGGCCAGAGCATCCACAGCCGCCGCGGCCAGGGGGGGATGGAGATCCCGGGCGAGCACCTGCAGGGTGCGCCGCAGGGCCGGCCGCGGCCAGATGGCCAGTCCTCGACACAGCCCCTCGAGGGCAGCTTGGCGCAGCCGCAGCGAACCAGGCTCCAATGCCAGGCGTTGCAGCAGGGGGAAATCCTCCGCATCCCGTTGGCAGCCCAACAGCGGCAACAGGGCCACGAGCGCCTCCTGATCGGTGCCGCCCGCCGCACAGGCCTGTCGCAGGGCGACAAGAGCCTGGGGGTCGCGCCTGGGCAGGATCAGGGAAGGAAGTGAGGGATCCCGGGGCTCCCTGAGGAGCCACCAGTGCAACAGGCGGGCCATGGCTGGCCCGTTGAGGTGATCCGCCAGCACCGCCATCACATCCTGCTGAGGCGCCAGCTGGCCGCTCTCCAGGGCCAACAGCCAGGGTTCGAGGGAGAGGTGACGTTGGCGTCGCAACTGCTGCAACCAGGGCCAGCGATCCGGACTGCCTGGAGGGGGAAGCTGGTCCACCAAGTCGGCAGGCGGGCCTTGGGAGAGAGCCACGGCGGCTGAGAGGGGCTGGCGCTTCACGATGGCAAATCCGCCTGGAGAGTGGACTGGAGCTGCCCACATCGCGCCAGCGGCGGGTTGACTCTGTAGCGATCGATACGTTTCATGGCAAGTCATGCCGCGCGCCCTCCCGGGGCTCACGGTGTGGCCAAAGTGAGGGCTGACACCGCCGCCCCCAGGAGGACAACCTGTGGAAAACCAACCCCCTGGGCGCAGGCACCCAGCCGTGGCCAGCGCAGATGATCTGAGCTTTTCGGCTCGCAAGCAGTGCCAGCTGCTGTATCTGATCACCCGCCAGTTGGCCGAGGCTCAGTTTGTGATGGCGGACCAGGCCCGCACCACGAGGCTCTGGCAGGAAGCGGCGGCCCTTGAGCTGGATCCAGATCGGATCATTCATCTGCTTTATGGCGTGGCCGACCATGCCGATCTCCAAGAGATGGACTCTGTGGATCGGCCATATCGGCAGAGCATGGCTGCCCGTCGGAGAAGCTGGTGGACTCCATCCCTGGGCGCCCTCACGCGGAAGGCCGGCGCCGCCTGGCACCGAACTGCTCCACCAGCAGGCTCTCCAGCGCATCCGTGAGCTCCTCGAGGGGCACGCCCTTGTGGTGCAATTCGGCCAATCGGGGGTGGGGACCCATGGACCCGCCAAAAAAGATTTTGGCCGCTTCCACCATCTGGCCATTCTGCCGAGCCTTGGCTCCCATCAAGCCGATCTGTCCCATGTAGGGCTGGCCGCAGGCATTGGGACAGCCCGTCCAATGGGTGCGCACCGGGTGGGGAAGCTCCAAGCGATGCTCCAGCTCCTCCACCACCTTTTGGGCGGTGGTCTTGGTGGGGATGAGGGCAAAGCTGCAGTAGCGATTGCCGGTGCAGCTCACGGCCTCCGCCATGAGAGGACCAGGGTGGAGCTGAAAGGCTTGGGGCCGCTGGCCCATGGCCAGCTCCGCCTTCAAAGCCTCGATCCGCTCGGCAGGCACATCGCTGATCACCACGTTTTGACTTTCCGTGAGCCGCAACTCCCCGGAACCAAAGGCCCTGGCCAGTTGGGCTAGATCGGCCATCCCCGCAGCGTCGAGACGGCCCAAGGGAACATTGAGCCCCACCCAGCACAAACCCGCCTGTTTCTGAGGGTGCACGCCGCAGACATCGCGGGGAGGGCGGTTCACCAGATGGCTGCCGTCATGGGGGCGAAGCGCCCCTGCCTCCTGCGAGCCCCGCAGCTGGCGATGGCAGTCCAAGACGGCCTGGCGGTAGGCCTCCAGACCGAGGGAATCGATGAGATACATCAAGCGCGTGCGGGTGCGCACGGCTCGATCACCACAGCGCTCGAAATGCTTGAGCACGGCCAGCGTGAACCCCGGCACGGCCTCAGCGGGCAACCAAACCCCCAAGGGGATGGCCAGTTCGTTGCGTTGCCCCGAAAAAAATCCACCCACCATCACCGTGAACCCCAAGTCCTCCCCGTGGAAGGCAGGCAGGAAAGCGAGGTCGTTGTGCAAAAGGAAGCTGTCGGGTGCGCCTCCCACAGCCACATTGAACTTGCGCGGCAGGTTGCGGGGGCCTTCAGGTCCGAGCAGCACCTCTTGAATGGCCGCCACCAGGGGGCGGGTGTCGACCATTTCCTCAGGGTCGATCCCCGCCAGTGGATTGCCCGTCACATTGCGAGGGTTGTCATGGCCGGATTGGCGGCTGGTGAGGCCCACCCGCTCCAGCTCCCGCAACAGCGGCGGCATGTCTTCGAGCAACAAGCCGCGCAGCTGCAGGTTTTGGCGGGTGGTGATGTCCGCGCTGCCATGCTCACCACAGCGATCCACCACATCGGCGAGGGCCTCCAGCTGTGAAGCATGGATCGTGCCATTGGGCAGGCGCAGCCGCACCATGAAGCGGCCTGGCGTGACGGGCCTGAAGAAAATGCCGAGCCACTTGAGGTGAATGGTGAGGGTGGCCTCGTCCAGGCTCTCCCAGCCGGCGGCAGCCAGCTCCCCGAGACGGGGCTCCAGGGAAAGACCGCAAGACTCAGCCTTGGCCTGTTCGATTTTGTTGAGGGCCGGGGATTGACTCCCCTCTTTTGAGGGGGAGGAGGCGCCCGGCACAGCGGGGGAGGGCATGGAGCGGAGGGGGCAGGGGAACCCGTTGCAGATCAGGCCACTGACCGGCAACGCTTGTCCGCTCTCCAGCCACAATGTGATGCAAGGAAGGGCAATGTCTTGTTGCAACCGCTACCAAACACCACGGTGGGGGAGGGGATGGGAGCCTGCGACCGCCGCGCCACCCATTTGGCGGCCTTGGGGCCCCAGCAAGCTCGCTTCCGCGAATTGATCGGCAAGGTGGGTAGCGGGGAGCACACCAGCTCTGGGCTCTCCCGGGAGGAAGCCCGCGAAGCCATGGCGCTGATGCTCTCCGGCACTGTGGATCCCGCCCAACTGGGGGCCTTTCTGATCGCACACCGCATCCGCAGGCCCTCGCCAGAGGAGCTCAGCGGCATGCTCGACACGTTTCGCTCAGAAGGACCAACCCTGTCGACACCGGGCCGCAGGGCCCTCTGCTTCGGGGTGCCCTATGACGGTCGCAGCCGTACGGCCCCCCTGCTGCCGCTCGTGGCTCTGACCCTGGCGGCGGCGGGGCTGCCCATGGTGCTGCATGGCGGCTCACCCATGCCGGTGAAGTATGGCGTCACCTTGGCGGAACTCTTCGAAGCCCTGGGCATCACCTGGCAGGAGCGGAGCCTGAAGGAGGTGCAGCAACGGCTGGATCGCCAAAACCTGGCCCTCACCCACCAACCGCTGCACTTCCCCGCCGCAGAGGGCTTGGTGCGCACCCGCGACCTCATCGGCAAGCGTCCGCCGGTGGCCAGCTTGGAACTTCTCTGGACCCCTCACCAAGGCGAACACCTGCTGCTCAGCGGCTTCGTGCACCCCCCCACGGAACAACGGGCCTGGCAGGCCCTGCGGGCCTGCGGAGAAACCGACGTGCTCACGATCAAGGGGCTGGAAGGTTCCACCGATCTGCCCACCACCCGCGCTGGCATCGCTGCCCGGCTGCGAGGAGAGCGCAGTGAGCGGCTGGTGCTCCATCCACGCGACCATGGCATCACGGCTCCAGAGGTGGCCTGGCACAACCTCGAAACCTGGCGGGCGCAGGCCCTGGCAGCTCTGCGCGGGGAGGGCCCTCTGGCCGAGGCCCTGCTTTGGAATTTGGGTTGTCTGCTCTGGCAGAGCGATCAATTCAGCAGCCTGCCCGCGGCCCTGGAGCAGGCGCGAGCCCTGCTGTTGGCCCAGGCCGGCGAGCGCTGCCGGCAAGAATTAGCCGCATGAGCCTCCCCATCAAGCCCGCGTCCCCAAACCTGGCCAGCCGGGTGTTTGCCTTTGAGGCCGACTTTGCTGGAGATCTGCGCTGCCTTCCCATGGCCGTGCGCCGCAAGCTCGATCTAGCGGGTGTGAAGCTCAAACTCGTGCACTGGCATGGCCTCTCGAGCGCAGAGCGGCAGCGGCTGTTGGCTTGGCCAGACCATCCTGCGGCCTTAGAGGATCTGCGCTTGTGGCTTCTGGAGCGCAGCCACACCCTGCCGCAGGGGCCGGCCAGCCCCTTGCCACAAGCGCTGGGAACCGCGTGGCAGCGGGGGGAAGAGATTCCGGAGGTATTGGCGGCGTCCTGCCTGCAACTGGGGTTCCCCCTCACCCCAGAGCTTTGGCGCAGCCTCGACGAGCTGCAACGCTTCGCTCTGGTGAAGCTGAGCCATCCGGGCCATGAGCACCGCAACCTTCCCAAGGCCCTGGAGGAGTTCGAAGGCGGGATCAGGGAGTCGAGCCCACCCGGCGTTTCGTAGCCGTTAAGACATCGCGATGCCAGGCCGAATGCTTTCATCATTTTGTTGGTTAGCTTTTGCGCCAGCCCAGTTTTTCAATCGTGCGCTTCCTTTTGAAGCACGCTTAATCCCACCGGTCCGCTCTCCCACTCGCCGGTGGTTTGTTCCATCAGAGCACTGATCCGTGGGCTTGGTCAGGGCCTTCTCAGGCGGATTCAACCGCGTCTTTCACCGCCCGAATCGTGATGCCCATGGCGGTTTTCTCCATGTGGCGCACACAACGCTGTCCTGTTGTTCTCCATCCCAACCATCCCTCTCCAGGTCATGGCCAATTTCTCCCGTCGCCGTTTTCTGCTCACCGCCGCTGGTACGGCGGTGAGCAGTGTGGTGTTAGCCGCCTGCGGCGGCCAACCGCCTGCCACCAGCGAGAAGAAGGAGGGTGCATCCCCCGCAGCCGGAGGTGGCGACACGGAGGTGAAGGGTGTCACGCTCGGCTTCATCGCCCTCACCGACGCCTCGCCTGTGATCATCGCCAAGGAAAAGGGCTTCTTTGAAAAGCACGGGATGCCCGACGTGAAGGTGATGAAGCAAACCTCCTGGGCCGTCACCCGCGACAACCTGGAACTGGGCGGCGAGAGGGGAGGCATTGATGGGGCCCACATCCTCTCGCCCATGCCACTGCTGCTGGCGGCTGGGAAGATCACCAAGAGCAAGCAGCCTCTGCCGATGTACACCCTGGCAAGGCTCAACACCCAGGGGCAGGCGATCAGTGCTTCAAAGGATCTGCTCGACGAGAAGCTCACGGTGAACAACAAAGAGGGGCTGGCCAAAGCCACCAAGAGCTTGGGCAGAAAATTGAAGGCCGCGGTGACCTTTCCGGGGGGCACGCACGATCTGTGGATGCGCTACTGGCTCTCTGCCAATGGCATTGATCCCAACAAGGACGCCGACCTGGTGGTGGTTCCGCCTCCTCAGATGGTGGCCAACATGCAGACCGGCACCATGGATGTGTTCTGTGTGGGCGAACCTTGGAATCAGCGGCTGGTGAACAAAAAGCTGGGGTACACCGCCACCCAAACCGGTGAAATCTGGAACAAGCATCCCGAGAAATCCTTTTCGATGCGCGCCGACTGGGTCGACAAGCATCCCAAGGCTGCCAAGGCGGTGTTGATGGCCATTCAGGAAGCGCAAATCTGGTGCCAAGACCCCGCCAACCTTGATGAGCTGTGCGAAATTGTCGCCCAAGATAAATACTTAAAAGCAAACGTCGCTGATATCAAACCCCGTCTCTCTGGCACGGTCGACTATGGCGATGGTCGCGTCGTCAAAAACAGTCCCTACACCATGCTCTTTTGGGATGGGGATGCCTCCTTCCCCTTCAAGAGTCACGATGCCTGGTTCGTGACGGAAGACATGCGTTGGGGCTACCTGCCTGCCAACACCGACATCAACGCGTTGGTGAACAAGGTGAACCGGGCAGATCTGTGGAAGGAAGCCGCGACGGCGATTGGTCGAGCCAAGGACATCCCGAGCAGTGACTCCCGCGGCAAGGAAACCTTCTTCGACGGGGTGGTGTTTGATCCAGAGAATCCCAAGGCCTATCTCGACGGGCTGAAAATCAAGGCCTTGAGCTGAAGATGACGCTCGCTTCTCCCCCCCGTCCGCGGCAGCGCCAGCGTGCGGGGCTGCGTCCCCTGCTGCCCTACATCGTCTGCATCGGAGGATTTCTCCTGCTCTGGCAGCTTCTTTCCCTCGTGCTCGGGGTGTCGCGCCTGCCCGGACCCATCAACGTGGTCGCCGACACCTGGAACCCTTACATCAGTCAGCCCTTCTTTGATAACGGGGGCACCAGCAAGGGCCTGGGCTGGCAGATCCTGATCTCTCTGCAGCGGGTGGCCCTGGGCTATGGCCTGGCAGCCGTGGTTGGCGTGAGCATCGGCGGTCTGCTTGGCCTCAGCCGTTTCATCGGCAAAGGCTTGGATCCGGTGATCCAGGTGCTGCGCACCGTGCCTCCTTTGGCCTGGTTTCCCATCTCCTTGATGGTGTTTCAAGACGCCACCACCTCGGCCATCTTCGTGATCTTCATCACCGCCATCTGGCCGATCATCATCAATACGGCCGTGGGCATTCGCGAAATCCCGCAGGATTATACCAATGTGGCCAGGGTGCTGCGGTTGCGCAAAGGCGAGTACATCCGCAACATCGTGATCCCGGCGACCGTGCCCTATGTCTTCACAGGGCTGCGCATTGCCGTGGGTCTGGCCTGGCTGGCGATTGTGGCTGCCGAGATGCTCAAGGCGGACGGTGGCATCGGCTATTTCATCTGGGATGCCTATAACGCTGGCGGCGATGCCAGCTCCAGCCAAATCATCCTGGCCATCCTCTACGTCGGTCTGGTGGGCCTGGCCCTCGATCGGCTGGTTGCGTGGGTGGGCCGGCGTGTGGCACGGGGGACCAACTGAAATGGCTGCCTTCCTCACGGTCGATGACGTCACCCAGGTGTTTCCCCTCGCCAATGGGGGGCGCTACGTCGCCCTCAAGGACATCGACCTGGAGATCGCCGAAGGGGAATTTGTCTCCCTGATCGGCCACTCCGGCTGCGGCAAGAGCACCCTGCTCAACCTGCTCGCCGGCCTCACCCAGGCAAGCTCAGGCGGCATCCTGATGGATGGCAGGCAGGTCACCGAGCCTGGCCCCGACCGCATGGTGGTGTTTCAAAACTATTCGCTGCTCCCCTGGCAGAGCGTGCGGCAAAACATTGCCCTGGCTGTCAATCGGGTGATGGGCCATGAGAGCGCGGCCCAACGCCAGGCCATCGTTGAGCAGGCCATCGCCATGGTGGGGCTGGCCCCAGCGGCCGACAAGCTGCCTGGCGAGCTCTCCGGGGGCATGAAACAACGGGTGGCCATCGCCCGGGCCCTGGCCATCCGGCCCAGGCTGTTGCTGCTCGATGAGCCCTTCGGCGCCTTGGATGCCCTGACCCGCGGCAACCTTCAGGAGCAGCTGATGGGGATTTGCCAGGAATCCGGGGTGACCACGGTGATGGTGACCCATGACGTGGATGAGGCCCTGCTCCTGTCAGACCGGGTCGTGATGCTCACCAACGGGCCGGAGGCCGAGATTGGCCAGATCCTGGAGGTGCCCATTCCCCGGCCGCGCCAGCGGTTGGAGGTGATGGATCACCCGCAGTATTACCAGCTGCGCACAGAGCTGATCGGTTTCCTGCAGCAGCAGAGGCGCCTGCGCCAACGGCGCGCCGAGCGCGAGAAGGAGCTGGCTCTCACCGCGACGGCAACCGTGCAATCAGCACGACCAAGCGCACCAACCAGCGTGCGCCTTGGGGTGATCCCTGGCCTCGACATCGCGCCCCTCGCCCTGGCCCTGGCGGACAATCTCTTTGATGCCAGCCAGGTGCAGGTGGTAACCGTGCCCTTTGCCAGCTGGGAGCGGCTGGAGGAAAAGCTGGTGGCCGGGGAATTGGATGGGGCGATCACCGCCGCCACCAGCCCTTTGGCTTTGGCTTTGGGGCTTGGGGGCCAAAAGCCCTGGCCCGCCATCACTCCGATGACTGTGAGCCGCAATGGCAACGCCCTGTGCCTGGCCCGGTCATTTTTGCCCATGGGGGTGAGGGATCGTGAGAGCCTGGCGCGCCTTTTGGGCCAGCGCAGCGAGGCCTTGCGCATCGCCGTGCCCCAACGCCACGGCATCGCCGAACTGTTGCTGCGCCATTGGCTGGCCGCAGGTGGCCTGGATCCCGAACGCCAGGTGACGTTTCCTGTGCTCTCCCCCATGGCCATGCACGGGGCGCTGCGGAGCGAGCAGATCGCCGGTTTCATCGCTGGTCGCTACCGCGTGGCCGAAGCTGTGGAGGACGGGCAGGGGTTCGTGCTGGCTACCGACCTGGACATTTGGAGCGGTCATCCAGAAAAAGTGCTCACCTGTTCGGAAGCGTGGGCCACGAACCATCCGGTGGCCCTCGAAGCCCTCTGCGTGGGCCTCATGCGTGCGGCGGAACGCTGCGATGACAGTGGCAGGCGCCCTGAACTCACCCGGGTGCTCAGTCAACCCCAGTGGCTTGGCACCCGGGCTGCCATCGCCCTGGGACGCCAGTTCGACACCGGCATGGGAGAACCCCCTCGACAGCTTCTGGCGTTCAACCGCTACCACGCCGATCGGGCTCACATTCCCAACCGGGCGGAAGGGGCATGGATTCTGAGCCAATTCAGCCGATGGGGCTGGTGCCCCTTCCCCAGCAACCGTCTGGAACTCCTGGCCCGGGTTTATCGCCCCGACCTGTGCGACCGGGCGCTGGCAGCCGCTGGCTACCCGGTGCTGCGACCCGATCGCCATGCCTTCCGTTTGGCTGATGGCCTGCCCTTCCACCAGGACGATCCCCTGGCCTATCTGAGGTCCCTGCCCGGCAGCCCCCAGCCCCCTTTGGCACAAGTGACCTTGCCCGAGAGCGGCCCCACCGTTCCCCCCTCTTCCCCAGCGAGCGCCTGAGATGACTCCTGCCAACGCATTTCTGGAATTTGCTGACGTCGGCCAGGTGTTTCACACCCGGAGGGGGGCCTACGAAGCTCTGCGCGAGGTGAACTTGCAGGTGAGCCAGGGGGAATTCGTCTGCGTGATCGGCCACTCCGGCTGCGGCAAGAGCACCCTGCTCAACATGGTGAGCGGCTTTCTGGAACCGAGCAGCGGCCAGGTCACCATGGCGGGCAGACCGATCGAGCGGCCCGGGCCCGATCGGATGGTGGTGTTTCAGAACTATTCCCTGCTGCCCTGGCAAACCGTCCGCCAAAACGTGGAACTGGCCGTGAAGGCTGCTCGCCCCGAGCTGGATGGGGCCCGCAGGCGCCAGGTGGTGGATCACCATCTGGAGATGGTGCACCTGGCGGATGCGGCCCAGAAGCGGCCGGGCCAACTCTCCGGGGGCATGAAACAGCGGGTGGCGATCGCCCGAGCCCTGGCCGTGCAGCCGGCGGTGCTGGTGCTCGATGAGCCCTTCGGCGCCCTCGATGCGATCACCAAGGAGGAACTGCAGGAGGAACTGCTCACGATCTGGCGCGAACAGAAGCCCACCGTGTTGATGATCACCCACGACATCGATGAGGCCCTTTTCTTGGCAGATCGGGTGGTGATGATGACCAACGGCCCCGCCGCCACCATCGAGGAAATCCTGGAGGTGCCCTTCATCCGGCCCCGCTCCTACGAAGACATCCAGAAGGACCCTCGCTATGGGCAGTTGCGCAACCACGCCTTGGACTTTTTGTTTCGCCGCCATGCTCACGCTGTGGATTAGGCGCCAGGAGGAGGTGAATTTTTCTAGGTTCGAGCAGGTTCATCCCTTGCCATGGCCTCTTCTCACTCTCTCGGAGGCCTTCGCCAATCCCTCGCCGCAGTCCTAGCGGTAGCCCTGCTGAGTGCCACCTCAGGCTGCGCCACCAACCGCACTGGAAGCGATAACGAAACCGTCGAAGGCATGACCACCCCGATCAAGATGCTCCTCAAGGGCGCCGGGGCCTCCTTTCCCGCCCCCCTCTATCAGCGATGGTTTGACGCGCTGGCCAACCAGGGGGTGCAGGTGAAGTATCTCTCCGTGGGATCCGGCGTGGGGATCCAGCAATTTCTCTACAACTCTGTCGATTTCGCCGCCAGCGATGTGCCGATGCAGGCCGAAGACATCGCCAATGTGGACCAGGGGGTGGTGCAGATCCCGATGACGGCCGGGGCGATCGCCGTGGCCTACAACAA
>JBJTWN010000049.1:0-4254 GCA_046081785.1 Cyanobium sp. | reverse complement strand
CCGCCCCACGCCGCTCACGGCGGCCAGCTCCGACTCGGTGGCAGGCCGGCGGCTGGCGATCTCGATCAGGGTGCGGTCATGAAACACCACGTAGGGCGGCACACCCTGCTGCCGGGCCTGCTCCAACCGCCAGCTCTTGAGGGCTTGGAGGGTGGCTGTCTCCCTGGCGGAGAGCTCGACGGGGCTGGAGGGGCTGGACCGGAGAGCAGCTGAGCCCGTGGGCCCCTGGCGCCGTTCCCGGCTGGGGGGCGGCAGCGGCACAGCCAGGGGGGCCTCCCCCCGCAGCAGAGGCCGCACCAGGGATTGGGGGCCAAAGCGCAGGCCGCAATGGGCCTCGGGATCGGCCACCAACAGGCCGAGGCCCACCAGCTGACGAAACAAGCTGCGCCACTGACCCCGGTCGAGCTCCTTGCCGAGGCCATAGACGCTCAGCTCATGGTGAGCCAGCTGGCGGATCTTGGCGGTGTCGGTTCCGCGCAGCACATCCACCAGATGGGCCGCTCCAAAGCGATAGCCGGTGCGATGCACCGCCGAGAGAGCTTTCCTGGCGGCCTCCGTCACATCCACGGCGGGTTGGGGCTCTAAGCAGGCATCGCAATTGCCACAGGGCTCAGCAAGGGTTTCACCGAGGTGGGAAAGGAGCAGCTGGCGGCGGCAGCTGCCCGCCTGGGTGAAGCCGAGCAGGGCTTCGAGCTTGCCGCGTTCGATGCGCTTTTGCTCCTCACTGGCGCCAGAGTCCTCGATCCATTGCCGCAGCTGGGGTCCATCGCCGTCCCCATGCACCATCCAGGCCATGGCGGGCAGTCCATCCCGCCCGGCCCGGCCGGTTTCCTGGTAGTAGGCCTCCAGGCTCTTGGGCAGATCCATGTGGGCGACGAAGCGCACATCCGGTCTGTTGATGCCCATGCCGAAGGCAATGGTGGCCACCACCACCACGGCGCCACCGCTGCGAAAGCGCTGCAGCACGGCCGAGCGACGCTCCGGATCCAGGCCGGCGTGGTAGACGAGCGCCTCCGTCCCGCTCTCCTGCACCAGCGCGGCCAACTGCTCCACCCGCTTGCGGGAGCGTGCATAGATGATCCCCGTCTCGCCCCGGTGCTCCTCCAGGAAGGCCAGCAGCTGCCGCTGGGGATTGTCCTTGTGGCGCACCCAGTAGCGGATGTTGGCCCGGTTGAAGCTGGCCACAAACACTCCCTCTGGCGGGAGCTGCAGGCGACTGACGATGTCGTCTCGCGTGCGTGGATCGGCCGTGGCGGTGAGGGCCAGCCGGGGCACCCCCGGCCAGCGCTCGGCCAGAAGCCCCAGCTGCAGGTACTCCGGCCGAAAATCGTGCCCCCATTGTGACAGGCAGTGGGCTTCGTCGATGGCGAAGAGGGAAAGTGGCTGAGGGCCGAGGCGCTGCAGCCCTTCGCCAGCAAACAGTCGCTCCGGCGAGACGTAGAGCAGTTTCAGGCGCCCCTGCTCCAGGGCCGCCCGGGTGGCGGTGGTCTGCTCGGGCGGCAGGGCGGAGTGCAGCGCGGCGGCGGCGACACCTTGCTGGCGCAGACCCTCCACCTGATCATCCATCAGGGCGATCAGGGGCGAGATCACCACGGTGAGGCCCTCCAGACAGAGGGCAGGCACCTGGTAGCAGAGCGACTTGCCGCCACCCGTGGGCATCAGCACGAGGGCCGATCTCCCCGCCAGCACATGCTCCACAACGGCCCGCTGGGGACCGCGAAAGTCCGGGTAGCCAAACACCTGCTGCAGGATCTGTTGGGGATCGGCTGGGGTGGTGGTCATGGGAGCCCGATCGTGAGCTGTCACGTCAGAGTGGATCGCTCCAGCACCCCCACGCAGCGCCCGCAGAGGGTGGGGTGGTTGAGGTGGGTGCCGAGATCCGTGCTGTAGTGCCAACAGCGCTCGCATTTGCTCCCCTCCGCCCGGGCGATCCGCACCGTCACCCCATCCAGGCTGGCCTCGGCGAGCACGGGCTGCAGGGCTTCTCCGTCCCTCTCCACCGCCGACACCAACAGCCAGTCCTCCAGCTTGTCGACCTCTTGATGGCCCCTGCTGCGGAGGGTCTCCAGGCCTCGGCGCAGAGCAGTGGCGGCTTCCCCCTCGTCCAACTGCAGCTGCACCCGGGCTTCCAGGGAGGCGCCCAGCTCACCCCGGCTGCGGCATCCCTCCAGCAGCCGGTTCACTTGGTTGCGCAGCTCCAACACCTGGTGCATCGCCTCAGCCTCGGCAGGGCTGCCAAACGCCTCCATCGGTGCCTCGCTCCACTCTTGCGGCATGGCGGGCCAGCCGCGCTCAAACACTGAGCGTTCGGCCACCGGGTAGGGGAGGTTTTGCCAGATGTCCTCGGCCATGTGGCAGAGCACCGGCGCGATCAAACCCGCCAGACGCTCCACCACCACGCTGAGCACGGTTTGGCAGCTGCGCCGGCGGAAGTCATTGGCTCCGCTCACATAGAGCCGGTCTTTGGCAATATCCAGATAGACATTGGAGAGATCGACGACGCAATAGTTTTGCAGGAGCTGGAAGAAGAGAAAAAACTCGTAGCGCTCGAAATCCTTGCTCACCCTCTCGATCAAAGAGTCGGTTTTTGCCAGCATCCAGCGATCCAGTAGCGGCAACTGCTTGAAGGGCACCCCATCTCGCTCCGGCCGAAAATCGTGCAGGTTGCCTAGCAGATAGCGCGCTGTGTTGCGTACCTTGCGATACACATCCGCCAACTGCTTCACAATGCCTGGGCCCAGGGGCACGTCTGCGGAGTAATCGACTGAACTCACCCACAGCCGCAGCACATCGGCGCCGTAGGCCGGCTCTTGTTTCTCGTTTTTGCCACCCTCCACGAGCACCGCTGGATCCACAACGTTGCCGAGGGATTTGCTCATCTTGCGGCCTTTCTCATCCAACACGAAGCCATGGGTGAGCACCCTTTGATAGGGGGGGTGCCCGGTGGCCGCAACGGCCGTGAGCAAGCTCGACTGGAACCAGCCCCGGTGTTGATCGGAGCCCTCCAAGTAGAGATCAGCCGGAAAGTTCAATCCTGCGGCAGGGGTATCGGCCAATCCACCCAGCACGCCAGCCCAGGAGGAACCCGAGTCAAACCACACGTCCATGGTGTCTGTTCCCTTGCGCCATTGCTCCGCTGCAGCGGCGTGAGAGGGGGGCAGCAGCTCGGCCTCGGAGCGCTCCCACCAAACATCGGAGCCGTGGGCGGCGATCAGTGCCTGGATGTGGGCCAGGCTCTCGGAGTTGAGCAGCACCTCGCCGCTCTCGCGGTGATAAAAAACCGGAATCGGCACACCCCAGGTGCGCTGGCGGGAGATGCACCAGTCGCTGCGCTCCCGCACCATCGCCTCAATCCGGTTGCGCCCGCTGGCTGGCAGCCAGTCCACCTGGGCGATGGCCTCGAGGGCTTGCTGGCGGAAGCCCTCCACCGAGGCAAACCACTGCTCGGTGGCCCGGAAGATGGTGGGTTTTTTGGTGCGCCAGTCGTAGGGGTAGCGGTGGGCGTAGGGCTGCTCCGCCAGGAGGGCCCCCGAATCCCGCAGGGCCTGAATGATGGCCGGGTTGGCATCCTTGAGCACGTTTAGCCCGGCGAAGGGGCCAGCCTCATCGGTGAGGGTGCCCCCTTCATCCACTGGGCACAGCACGCCCAGACCATGCTCCCGACCGGTGTGGAAGTCTTCCACCCCATGCCCCGGGGCCGTGTGCACCAGCCCCGTGCCCGATTCGATTGTGATGTAATCCCCACCCACCACCACGGGGCTGGTGCGATCCAGCAGGGGATGGCGATAGAGCAGGCCAACCAGCTCGGAACCCTTCAGCGTCACCAAGGGTTCGAGGGGGCGCTCCAGGCTCTGGCTGAGACGCTCCACCAGGGCTGCCGCCACCACCAAATAACGGGGCGCTGCAGACGATCCATCCCGGCAGATCGCGTAGTCGAGGCTCCCGTTCACCGAAACGGCCAGGTTGGCCGGAAGGGTCCAGGGGGTGGTGGTCCAAATGGCTACAAACAGCTGTTCCCGATGGTCGTGGTCGGTGGGGCCTTCGATGCCGGCCAAGCGCAGCGGTGTTTGCAAGGTGGGGGGGATCTCCACGACGGGGAACGCCACGTAGACGCTCGGGGAGGTGTGGCCGTCGGGATACTCCAGTTCGGCTTCGGCAAGGGCCGTGCGGGAACTGGGGCTCCAATGCACGGGTTTGAGGCCGCGATAGATGTGGCCCGCGAGGGCCATGCGGCCGAACACGGCGATCTGGGCC
>JBJTWN010000048.1:0-21262 GCA_046081785.1 Cyanobium sp. | reverse complement strand
GCTCAAGCGCCTCGCCAGCCGGGAGGTGAGCCGCCAGTCGACCCGCTGGATCCCCCTGGCGGGCCCGCTGATCGCCGCCGGCATCGGCTGGCAATCCACCTTCATGCTCGGCGAGCAGCTGGTGGATGAAGCCGAAACCCTCGCCAAAGAAATCCTGGACGACATCGTGGACGGCAGCGAGGTGGCCCTGGGGGCTTGAGCTGATTGTCTCGCGCAGGCAAGCAGACCTGACGATTTTGTTGCAGAGATGCTTCATTCTCTGGGAGTATGGATACAGCCCCATTTCATGAAAAGCGAAGCAGACATCCTGCGCATGCACGCGTTATTTAGCGAAGGGTGGAGCAAGCGGAGGATAGCTGCAGAACTCAGTATTTCCCGCAACACCCTAGATCGGTATCTCCACTCTTTTTCCGAGTCATCCAGAAAATCCAAAATTCCAAAAGGCAAGTTGATGATCTGCCTGGAATGGCTCGCTCTGCAAGGGCTGAGCGGCAGGGAGAGCTGCAAAGTTTTACAGGAGAAATTAGAGGCAGAAAGAAACGTCCATGTCAGTCAGCGCACCATTGAACGGGCCCTCAAACGCTTGCATGGCAGCGCAGACACGACATGGCGGATTGGTCCCTATCACCTCAGAGCTTCAGGAGAGCTCAGCCTGGGGGATGCGCTCATCGAGATGCCACAGGCACAGAGGCAGCTTCTGCTGATGTTTGTGAAGAATCCCAATCAGGTGGTCTCCCGAGAGGAGATCGCGCAACAGCTCTGGCCCAGTCGAAAGCTGAGCGCCAACCAATTAAGCAATGTCAGCCTGTGCATGCATCGGCTCAGACAAGTGTTTGCCATGGGTCCCCTCGGAGGCAACGTGATCAAAAGTGTCTACCGGAAGGGATACGTCTTGCATGCCGCAGTGGAGCAATGCCCTCCAACTTCACTGCCAAAACAGCCTGCTTCTGACCTGAACGACATTGAAATGATCGACGATCCCTTCTATGGAGAAGCTCACGACAGCTGGGCCAACCGTGATCCCTACAAGTTGTCGCGGCAGGAATGGCTTTTGCAGAAATGTGTGCAACACAATCCAACCTTTGAGAGAGGTTACCTGGAACTCTGCTACTTCCAGATCCTTCAATGTTTCTGGGGAATGCGCGCTTCTCAGGCTGTGCTTCCCAATCTACAGCAACTACTGGAAACCATCGATCAATTCACACCACAACACACAGGCTGGTTGGGGATCAAGGCTGAAGTGCAAAGCCTTTTGCTCTGGCAACCTCAGACCAGCCAACGTCTCTATGGAGGCTGGCTTGCGGACTCCCTGCCAAGGGGAATGCCCCTCATGGCTTGGGCTCGACATCTGATCTTTACAGGGAGGGCCAACACCGCCATCCACCTTCTGAAGGCGCATGTCAACGATGAGCTTTGCCAGGGATGGCTGGTGCTGGCCATGGCCTATTGCGCCCTCGGCGATATGCGCGCAGCCGAAGAAGCCATCCAACGACAACTCAAACTTGATTCCACAATGGTGGGCACACGCCTGTTGCTGGCCCTCCTGATGGCCCAACGCGGTGAATCCGCCCTGGCAACACAACATGTGCTTGATAGCGGCATTCTTGATCGACCCTTTCAAGGGGTTCAAGCCCTTGCTGCCTACACCTTGGCCCAAGGGCCACTCCACCAACGCGCCCAACATCTGCTTGATGAAGCAATGGAGCGCATGCACCAGAGTCCATCGCAAAGCGGCGCCTTGGGCTATTGGGGCCTGGCTGCACTGGAGCTGAAGAGAGAGGTGGAAGCCATCCAATGCTTGAAGCTGAGTGTGCGCAACCGCTGCTACTCCGCTCCAGTGTTGTTCAGCACACCGTTTTTGAAGCCCTACACCCACACAATAGCGTATCGGCTGTTTGCAGAGAAGATGCGCAGGTTTTTTCCCATGCTTGCTTGAAGAAGCCTGCACGCCATGCAAACGGCCTTCTTTGCTTCACGGCCTGGCTGCGGGCCCGGGTGGGTTGTGCGTCGCAGGGGGATGGGGTGCGCCCTCCTGCGGAGCCCAGGCAAAGCGGCTGAGACATCCCAGATCCCCACCCCATTGCACCTGGGCGATCCCCCGCAGGCGTTCATGAACCTCCCGCCCATCCGCGGGTCGGCGCTCCGGATCGGGATCCAGGGCGGCATCGATCAGCGACGCCAGGCCATCGGGCAAGGGGCAGCGACTCACCTGAGCCACGGGGGGCAGAGGAGCACGCCCCGCCCGCAGGAGCTGCCCGAAGCTTTCAATGCGCTCGAAGTACTGGCCTGATGCCAACAGATGCCAGGAGCGGCCCCAAGCCCAAACATCGCTGGTCGCTGCCATCAGCCCGGGCCCCCAGGCCTCCGGCGGCGCATAATCGACAGTGCCGCAAAGACAGTGGCGGGCGCGGGTGCCCGCCAGGGTGCGAGCGTGGCCGAAGTCGATCAGCTTCACCACCTCCCCGCCTGCGGCTCCCAGGCCCGTGGTGGTTGCGATCCCGACGTTGCGGGGCTTGAAATCATTGAACAGAAGACCCGCCCCATGGAGCCGGGGGAGGGCGGCCGTCACCCCCAGGCCGCCCGCCACCAGATCTGCGCCACTCCAGGGCACCATCAGGCGCCCGCGCAAGGTGGACATCGGCAGGTGTTCCATCACCAAAAAGGTGAACCAGGTGCCGATCGCCACCTCCTCCAGACGCACCACATGGGAGCCCTGAGCCGCCTGCAGCATGGCCGTCTCCCGGCGAGCAGCGCCCCGCTGCATCCGACGCCGGCCGCATTTGTGGGCCAGGGCCTTCACCACCACAAGGCGCTCCCCCCGCCGAGCCAGGAACACCCCTCCCGCTCGCCTTGGCCAGAGGGATCGCACAGTGCTGATCTCTGGAAGGAGCTCCGCCAGTTCGCCCCGCAACACATCCTCCGCGGGGAGTCTTCTGGCCAGGCCATCAACCGCCATGGCCAGGCTCCCCACCATCGCTGCCGCCGGGCTGGGGCTGAGTGGACACGCCTTGGGCGCGAGCCAGCCTGGAGCGCTCGATCTCCATCAACAGCGCGTTGGGATGCTGGAAACCGTGCCGCTGGCTCCAGGCCAACAGATCCTTGGGCACGGCCCAGCCGGTCTCCCGGCTGTGGCGGGCAACCTGCTCTGCCCTGCTCAGCTTGGGCAGCGGCACCTGCGGAGGCAAGCCATCCGCTCCCCGTCCATGGAGCCGCTGGGTGGCAGCGGCGGCATCGGCCCGGGCCGGGTACTCCCCCAGGTGCCGGTAGGTGTCCAACAGGGGTCGCACCACCCCCAGCTTGAAACGGGTGAGGCGCAGCCACTCCACGGCCTTGTCCAGGGTGGCCCGGTCGGCGAGGAGTCGGTTGCCTTCCGCCTCGGTGAGATCGTTGTCGGTCCAAAAACGGGCCAGCTCCTCTTCCGTGGCCAGGCCCCTCTCGGCCATGAAGGAGGCCCGAGTCTGTTGGAGCTCGGCCCCCTCCGCCTCCAGCCCCAGATGGCGGGCGGCCACCAGGGCCAAGTGATCCACCAGGGACTGCCGCACCAGCTCCGGCGCCCGCGGGTCATTCACCAAGGCGTGGCGGGCGATGGCCTCCTGGCTGATGGGCTCCCCCTGGCGCGGGGTCCAGCGGTCGCGCTCCACCAGCGCCTGGAGGTAGTGGGTGTCCTCCAGGGACCAGGGGGCGATGGCGGGGGATGGCGCCGGGGCGGAAGGCATCTCCGAGCGGGTGGGCAGGGACACCATGGTGCGCAGGAGCAGCCGCGCATCAGCGGCCTTGTGGTCGATGGTGTGCTCGCGCAGGTAGGCCTCCAGCTCTGCACGCTGCTGGCTCGTCAACAGCGCGGAGGCCAACAGGCGCGGCCAGCTGCGGTCGGGGAAATAAAGAGCGGCGGCCTCCTCGATCAGCGCCGCGGCCAGGTCGGCGGGAATCACACCAGCTGCTGCCGCATCCTCCAGATTGAAGCGCAGGTTCACCAGGGGCTCGCTCAGGCTGCGGTGGCCGAACTCCGCCGTGGCGTGGGCCACCGCCACCTCGTCATCGCGGCTGAGGGTGCCGTCGGCGAAGCGGTCGTGGATGCGGCCGAGGCCCACCATGCCGAAGGGCGCGCATTCGGCGGCCCGTAACGCCCCCATGCTCGCCGCTCCGTAGAGAGCCACGCCTTCATCGAGGGCCAGGAGCAGCTCCTTGTGCCAGACGGAGAGCACGCTGAGGAACACCCCGTCGATGACGCCGATCGCCGACGGGCGATGGGCGCGCAACACGGACACGATGTCGCCCTGGCGCACCGGGGGCAGGATCAGCGCCTCCGGGTGCAGACGTCGCGCCTCCTGTTCGGGGAGGCTCGGGCCGACAAAAACAACGTGGGTCATGGCGTGCAGGGGGACGGCGAGGGGTTGGCGGCCAGCGCTCGGGCCCGGGGGCCAGGGCTGTAGGAGGGGAAGGTGCAGATGCCCTCCAGGCCAGGGATCACGACCCGCACCACCGCCACCGGGAAGGGGGGCTCCCGCAGGTCGACCACCCCCACCTGGGGCAGATTCGCCGCCGCCAGCCGGTCCAGGAGAAGGCGGAGGTCGTCGTCGAAGCAGCGCCCGGCTCGCTGAACCTCCGGCACGTGGCGGGCTTGCGCCTGGAGCCTCCGGGCGCCCTCCAGTTCACTGGCAAAGAGGCCCATGGTCCAGCGCTCGTATTTGGTGGTGTCATCGCGCGAGCCCGCCACCTGCACCACCACCCGGCTCTGCACCGCCTCGGTTATCGCCCGCACCAGGGCCACCTCCGTGTCCAGATGACAGCCATAACCCACGGCGGTGCCGGTTTCCGGCTGGGCGAGGTCGAACAGGCGGGCGGCGAAGGCCGGCACCCCCAGATCGCTGGTCATGTCCAGCACCATCACCATCACGTCAGCGGCGGCGCAGGCCGCGAGCAGGGGCGCCACCTCCGGCAGGTGGAGCGCGCTCAGATCAACGACGCTGGCAGCCCGGCTCCAGAACCCGGGACGGGCGCGGGCCAGGGAGAAGGCATCGCGCTCGATCACCTCATACATCCCCGCCAGGATCGCCTCCAAGCGGGTGTTGCCGGAGGCCAACCCGTTGGAGCTGCGTTGGAAGGGGGAGCGGGCCAGGGCAAACCCCTTGCCCGGCGGTCGCAGGTGGACGCAGGAGAAGGGGACAAGCAGCGGGGAGCTGGAGGCCACGTCCTCCCCGGCGGTCCACTGCAGAGGGGCCTCCGGGAGCAGGCGCTGGTGCCGCACCAACGGGATGCGGCGCACATCGAGCACAGGGCGATCCTGGCGCTGGAGATCCTCAAGACTGGCCTCAAACACATCGAAAACGGCATATTCCGCGTGGTGCATCTCGATGGCCTCCATCGCCCCCGACACCCGGGCCGCCACGAGGGTGGCGCCCTTGCCGGTGGAGCCCACCACGGTGCGGGCATTGGGCCGGATCGCCAGGGTCACCGGAATGCCGATGCGGTCCAGGCCGGTGATGTCGGCCAGGCGGGTGATGCCCGCCCGCGCCAGGTGGGGGGTGATGCGAGCCAGGGTGTCCTCAGGGGGGCAGGCCCGATGGGTGGAGCCGCGGTAGCCCTTGGGGGCGCTGTCGCCGGCGAGGGCCGGGGCGTGATGGGCGGTGAGCGTGCGCGTCATGGTGGCTACACCGCCACAGGGACGTAGCGGCCAGCGACGAGGGCCCGCATGTCGTCGACCGTGAAGCCGACGATCCACAGATCCCGGGGGGGCTCCTTGCCGACACAGCGGAGGTAGAGCTGGCGCTCGCTGTTCAGCGCATCGACACACAGGCTCGCGTCCTCCGGATTGCGCATGCCGAAGTAGGGGAGGTGATGCAGATAGCGACCGGCCACGTGATGGCAATCAGTGAAGTAGGCGCGGGTGTCGAGGATGTGCTCGTGCCAGAACAGGTCCATGACCCGACTGGGCGGGAGCGCGAGCTCAGGGAAAGCGGCATGCATGGCAAAGAAGATGCGATATTCCGCCTCCAAACGGTCGGTGAACGCCTCGCTCCACCCGTAACCGACATTGGGGTTGGGGTGCATCACCTTGCAGCGAAGATTGGCGAAGTCAAGGTCGTTCGTGCGGGCGGCGAAGTGAGCAAAGCGTTGCTCGATCGTCTCGGCGTCATCGGAGGACATGGATCAAGGGCCGGGGGGAACGTCAGGGTTGCTTGGGCGTCAGAGCTCGGGGACCCAAGCTCTGACGGGAAACCTCAGGCGCAGAACGCCGCCGCCGCCGCCGCGTCAGCCGCCGCATCGGCGCCACCGGCAGCGGCAGCCGTGTCTGCGGCGGCATCGCCAGCGGCTTCTCCACCGGCCTCCGCGGCGGCGTCGCCACCCCCTTCAGCCGCCCCGTCGTCGGCTCCATCCGCCGCGGCGTCACCGTCGACGTCGCCGTCGTCATCATCGTCTCCATCATCCGATTCCGAAACGGTCGGCAGGCTGATGGAGCTTGAGGTCGTGGATTCCAGGTCGCCGTTGTTGTTTTCAATTCCTGAGAATTTTTTCGCATCCGCTTCGGTATAGGTGATGGAGGAGGTGACGCCATCCCCTTTCTCGCTCAAGCAGGTCGCCGTCAGCTTCACCTGGATATTCGAGCTTGAGTTTTGATAACTTCCGGCTGGAACATATGGATTTTCTGTATTGATTGAACTACCACTACCGGAGACGAGAACCAAGGATCCATTGCTGTTCGAGATGTCCTCAATTCCGGAGAGAGCGCCAGAATTAAATGACAGGGTGGACGAAGCCGAGCCTCCACTTGCGTTCTTGCATGTCGCGGTGAGAGTGACTTGAATGACTGTGTTGGCACTCAAGGATTCCTGGTAGGAGCCAGCTGGAATGAAAGGGCTGCAGGACGACGAGGTCATGGTGGGTTGACGTTAAGGAAGGTGGAATGAAGACCCAGAGCAGATCGCGATGACTAGGAATAGCTTTTCGCCGGAGACGGGAAGGGAATCGTCAGCTCACCGTTGGCAAACGAAGGCTTTTGGGTCCAGTTGGGTGCTTGACTGGCCACCTTGATCTTTCCCGTCAATTGGGACACGTCATGACCTTGCACACTCTGAATCCCGTAGGACAACAGGACAGCGGCAGGGTCGGCGTCAAATTGGGCACGAAAGGAAGGATTTGACCAGGCATTGGCGATGAGTTTGGTCCACTGGGCTTGAAACGGGCTGGGGGTGCTCATGGCAAAAGATGTGGAAATCAGGGGAATGGTGCGGCCGAGAACACGCAGCGGGGCGGCCCCGGGGACAACGCTTCCAGAGGGGGAAGGAGCTGGTTTTCATTCGTTTGGAAAATCCTTCTTCCAGCCGTTTGTGATCAGGTGAAGCACTTGAATCACGCCAGAATCATTCATTTTCAATTGAACAGGTGGCAGGACCTGAACCTGGAGATCAACGGAACGGATGAGCTCCGCCACACGGGCCGAGCCGCCAAGGGCGGGCAGGGGATTCATGGGGCGCTGGTTGGTATTGGTGGGATTGGGGTTCAACAAAGGCAGGTCTTGATTGGCCAAGGCACTCAACAACTGCTGGTGCAGATTGCGATGCGCGAGATAGAGCCTTAAATAGAAGTTGCTATTGGATACCTGCTCCCCAAGCTGGAGGAACAGCATCGGAACAACCAGCAAGAACACAGCGGTCGCCTGCAAGGTGCGCAAGGTGCGATTGGTGCTGTTCAGCAACCCGTGGAGCAGCCCCAGGACCACCGTCAGACTCAGCAGGCACAACGCCGCCGTCGCCACCGTCATCAACGCCGCCTCCTGACCGTGATTGAGGGCGGCCAGGCCGCAGAAGCGCGCGCTTTCCACCACCAGTCCGTTGGCCTGTTGCGCCAGCCGCATCTTCTGGGACGGCGTGGCGCCCGCGAGGTTGCGGATCAAGCTCCGGGTTTGCCGCGCCGCTTCGCTCTGAGCCACCGCTGCCGACCGCTGCGGTTGGCAGAAGGCGAAGCGCTGGCTCAACCGCTGATTGGCCACCAGCGTTTGCCCGTACAGGAGGGCGGCCAGGAGCGTGACGGACACCCCCAGGGCGAGCTGCCCCCAGCGGCTGAGTCGATGGGCCGGGGCGGTGGCGGCGGCCCCCTCAAGCGGGGGCGGAGCCGGCTCGATCAGGGCGTCGAGCGAGGCGCGCAGGAGCGTTGACCAGGGGCGGTCACCCCTCTCGACGGTGGCTTGGGCCCTCATCGCTGGGCCACCAGATACCAGCCCCCACTCCCCTGAGGCCGCCAACGGGGCTCCCAGTTGGCATAGGAGTAATGCTGATGGGCGCCGTTGTGGTTGGCGGGGTAGCCGCCATTGACCAGATCACAACTGCCGTAGGGATCATTCATGATCACGCCGGTGGCGTCGTAGCCGATCACCACGGTCCAATGGCCCCCGCCGCTCGGCGCCGACGGCGGGCCGTGGTGCAGCCAGCCCACCGCCACCGGCCGGCCGGCGTCGATCTCGCTTTTGAGCGTCTGCAAAGTGCCATCGGTGCGAAACTCCGCCTTCAGGCCCAGATGCCGGAGGGCCGCGAGCTGAGCCTCGGCGCTGGTGGAGTCGCCGTAATGGCCGCGCAGGGCGTTGTAGTCGTCCTCGTTGGGTTCCTTGCCCCAGTAGGCCGCCAGCATGGCCGAACTGGCGGAAAAGCAATCCCGCCATCCCTGGCCGTCGTCCATCGACAACTGGTCGAACCAGGGCACATTCAGCGGATTGGCATTGCTGGCGCCAGTACCCACAGCTTTGGCTGCAGCGGCGGCGACCCCAGCCGCTGCTGCCAGGGCAGTCGCTGAACCATTGGGTTGGCTCAATCCCTTCTGCCAGAGGTTGGCCTCCGCCTGCCGGCGCCTCAACAGGCCATCACTCACCGTCGTGCCCGGATCGCAATAGAGCAGCAACCCGCTCGGTACCACGGACCAGTCCTTCTCCCGCAGCTGCCGGCTGATGGTGTCAAAGCCATCACTGCCGTAAAAATCCTCTCCCAGATTCCAGGCAAAGGAAATCAACGCGCAGCGCTGATCCTCCGCCATAGCGCTCCAGTAGGGAATTTTGGTGGCCAGATGGCGGGCGCAGCCATTCACCCCGCTCAACAGCTGGGCTTCCCCTTCTGCCTGGCTGATCGTGTCGCCCGGTTGCACAGCTCGCCCATCCAGGCTGGTGAAGCCGTAGCCGATGGTCCAGGGTTCACCGCCGCTGGCCGGATCGGGATAGGCATGGCCAACAAAGCCCTCAAATTGGGCAATCAGTTGCACCGCCGCCTGATAGGTGGGCGCATCTGTGGCAACGACTGGGGCAATGGCTCGCACCGTGGCGGGCTCCACCAAGGCCACGGCTGGTTTGACTGAAGGAATTGCAAGCCGATGGGGAGGAGTGGAAGCCCCTGCCCTGGCGGCCACCCGATTCACCATGGCGGCTTCCGCCTGCGCTGCTGAAGACACCGCAGGGAGTTGGGGCAGTGGCGGGGGCGGTGGTGAGGAGAGGCAATCCGCCGCAGGCGCTGAAATCGGTTCGGCAGGTGGAGGTGGGGTGCCGCGCAACGGTTGCAGCAGCCCCGACACCTTGTTTGCCACGTAGGGCGCAAATAGCGTCAAGCCGGAATAGAGAAAGGTGGTAACGGCCACCGCGGAAGCGGGCATCTGACAGGTGAGCCCATAGGTGTAGAGAGAGAAGATGCCAAACCCCACGTAGATGAACAGGATCGCCACCATCCCCGCCAGGGCGATCAGCCGGCTGCTGCTGGCCTCCATCACGGTGAGCGACACCACGGGCCCTGTGGGGGCGGCAGTGCCCAGCAAGCTCTTCTTATCCCCCAGGGATTGGCTCCAATTCTCATCCAGGGGAATCCGCAAGGTGGTGGGTTCAGAAGCTGCATTGGCGATCGACCAGCCACCGTGCTGCAGCCGCCAATAAATCAAGCTCAGAATCAAAACGACGCCAAACAAGATCCCGCCACTGATCAGCATCACCGCCTCGGGACCCATGCTCTGGCAAACGGCCGCAGCGCCATTGGCCTGCTCTTGAGCCGCGGCTGGCAGAGACAAGCCAAAGAGCAGCAAGCCAATCCGGCTGATCCTCTTGCAAACGGAAGACATCTCTTGAAACGACCTACTTCTCATGACTTTTTTGCTTGCACTTGGCGAGCGTGATGGCAAGCAGCGCAAACGCCAAAAGATTTCAGAAGAATTTCTGCGACGCCGATCATCCCGCGTCGGCTCCCTAGGGATGGCCGGAATAAAATGAGCTAAAGCAATGGTTCTAGTGCGTCTATTCTTGTGATCCAACCTCTGATCAAGGTTGTTTTGGCTCAACTTCGCCGCTGGCCAGTGGCTCAGTTTTTGCGGCTGGCTCACAGCCCTTTCGCTGCCCGCCCCAATCCACAGGGCAAAGGGCCTCATCCACCGCCGACGCCTCGAAATACTCGCCACGTTGCAGGGGCGGGGGGGCCGAGGTGTTCAGCGCGATCCTCACATTCATCTTGAGAGCGCAGCGGATCTGAAGCCGCGCTCCTGCTCCGGCATCAAGAAGGTTTGCCTGCAGCCAGGTCTGCAGAAGAAGCAGGTGCGGCCAGAACGCTGGGCGGATCCTTGGCCATTGCAGGCTGCTCAGCCATGGCCAATCGCCTCCAGGGCTCCTCCTCACCGTGGCCAGCGGCGGGTGCCCTGCCCCTCAGCCACCCCCCTGCAGCTGAGATTATTCAAACAGCACAGATCTTGCTCCGTGGCCAAACAGTCGAAACCTGCAGCCCATCCCCTGCCGACCAGGGGAGACAATATTTTCTATCTGTTGACAGCAATTCTTTCACCCGCCATTAATTTTTTAATCCATCATTTTGTTTATGCCCGTAGCGGTGGCATCAATCGCGTGAGAATTCTTAGCTGGTTTTTAGCTTTTTCACCACCCCTGCTCAATGGCGTATTGATCTTGCTCCTAATCAATATCCTCCATGCAGCCCTGGGTCTTCACCACAGGCAGTCCCGCAAAATCCTTCTCGCTTTCGGACTGTTCTCTTCCCTCTACCTGATCATCAATCTGATTACGATCACCTATGGAATCGTGAAGTTCCAGATCCAGTCTCTAGACCTTTTGCTGGTTTCGATCTCTGTCTACGCATCCATCAATCTTATCTTCGTTTTTTGGTATTGGTACTTCGACTATCCATCTCAGCTACACAGGCTGCAACATCCCGGTGCAACCCCTGAAATCTGCTTTCCAATCCATTCAGGCAAAGACGAGAAGTGGGTGCCAGGTTTTCTCGACTATCTCTATTTTTCCATCTTGACAAGCAACACGCTCGGGCCACCCGAAAATCATTCACCCGCCGGCCAGAAGGCTAAAAGCGTTGTGCTGCTCCACTCGATGGTGATGCTCGTGGTGCTGGTGATCTTTCTCTCTCGTGCCATCAATACCCTTCCCAGCGGCTGAGCCGCTCAAGGGGTGCCGCGCATCACCGCCAACAACAAGGAGCCATTGATCCACAGAATCACCGCCGCACACAGCCACCCCAGCCCCTGCAGCCAGCGTGGGGCGCAAAGGTCTCCCATCAAGCCAGCCCTCCCGCAAAAGAGCACCAGCGGGATCACCGCAAAGGGCAACTGCACGCTCAACACCACCTGGCTGAGCACCAGCAGTTGGTTGGTGGCTTGATCGCCAAGAAGGAGCACAGTGGCCAGGGCGGGAATCAGCGCCAAGCAGCGGGTGAGCAAGCGACGCTGCCAGGCCGGCAGGCGCAGATCCAGAAAGCCCTCCATCACCACCTGCCCCGCCAGGGTGGCCGTGAGCGTGGAGCTTTGGCCGGCGGCCAAGAGCCCCACCCCGAACAGCACACTGGCCAGGGAGGTGCCCAGCAAGGGGGTGAGCAGGTGATAGGCCTGGCCGAGGTCCTCCACCGGTTGGCTCACCACCCCGTGGAAGGCGCCCCCCGCCAACACCAGAATCGAGGCGTTCACCAGGAAGGCGAACAGCAGGGCCAAGAGCGCATCCAACGTGGCGTAGCGAAGGGCCCAATGGCGCGCTTGCGGATGGTCGGGCCAGCGACGGGATCGCACCAGCGCCGAATGCAGATAGAGGTTGTGGGGCATCACGGTGGCCCCAAGAATGCCGGCCGCCAGATAAAGCTGGCTCCGCTCCCGCAGGCTGCCAGGGCGGGGGATCAACCCGGCCGCCACCGCTGGCCAATGGGGCTTCAGCAGAAGCAGCTCCAGGGCGAAGCAGGCGCTCACCAACGCCACCAGGGCAATCACCACCGCCTCCATGCGCCGCACGCCGAAGCGCTGCAAGGCCAGCAAGAGCAGGGTGTCGGCGGCGGTGAGCAGCACCCCCCAGGGCAGCGGCAAGCCGAAGAGCAACTGGAGGGCGATGGCGCTACCCACCAGCTCCGCCAGGTCGCAAGCCACGATCGCCACCTCGGCCAGGAGCCACAGCGGCAGCCGCCAGCGCTGGGGCAACAGCCGACGGCAAGCCTGTGCCAAATCCATGCCCGTGCCGATGCCCAGGCGGCAACACAGCGACTGCAGCACCATCGCCATCAGGCTGGAGAGGGCCACCACCCAGAGCAGGCGAAAGCCATAGCGTGAGCCCGCGGCCAGATCCGTGGCCCAGTTACCCGGATCCATGTAGCTCACGGCCACCAGGTAAGCGGGCCCGAGCATGCGCTGGAGCGTTTGCCAATTGGGTGCGCCGCCTGGGAGGGGAACGGAAACCACCTCTCGGCCGGATTCGAGGCTCATGGGCAAGGTCAACAGAGAGCATTCTCACGAGGAGCGATGGGGCTCGGCCACGCCCGACGCATCCGGCACCATGCTGGTGATCAACCACCCCGCAAACCATGCCCCCCTCGGCTTCGGCCACCGAAGAGCTTCGGGCCCATCTGCATCACACTCGGCTGCTCGGTTCGATCAGCAGCGCCCTTTACTTCGACCAGAACACGGTGATGCCCTCCGCTGGCGCGGCTTGGCGCGGGGAGCAGCTGGCCCTTCTGGCGGGCCAGCTCCATGAACGGCAGAGCAGCCAGGCCTACGCCGATCTTGTGGCGGCCGCCGAAGGAGAGCTCGCGCCGGGGGCCTCCCCGCTCCATCGCCGCAACCTGGAGCTGTTGCGGCTGGAGCTGAGGCGCCAGCAATGCCTCGATCCCGCCCTGGTGAGCGCCCTGGCCAAGGCCCAGTCGCGGGGCAATGCGGTGTGGCAAGACGCCCGTGCCCGCAACGACTTTTCAGCTTTCGCGCCAGCCCTGCGTGAGCTCATCAGCCTGCGCCGCCAGCAGGCCAGCCAACTGGCCTCCGCTGAACCCGTGGCCCGCAGCGCCTGGGAGATTCTGGCCCAACCCTTCGAGCCGGACGTGAGCAAGGCGCGGCTGGAGGAGCTGTTCGCCCCCCTCAAAGCCGAGTTGCCCGAGCTGCTGGCGGAGGTGGCCGCCAGCGAGGCGCCCGGCCACGGGGAGGCTGGGGATCTGCCCGAGGCCCTGCAGGAGAGTCTCTGCGGGGAACTGCTCAGCAGCTGGGGCTACGACGACAGCCGCTGCCAGCGCTCCCGATCGGCCCACCCCTTCTCCTGCACGGTGGGCCCAGAGGATTTCCGCATCACCACTCGGGTGGTGCCTGGCCAGCCGCTCTCCGCCTTCCTGGCCACCGCCCACGAATGGGGCCATTCCCTCTACGAACAGGGGCTGCCCCACACGGATGAGCATTACTTTCCCTGGCCCCTCGGGGAGGCCACCTCGATGGGGGTGCACGAATCCCAATCCCTGTTTTGGGAATGCAGGGTGGCCCGCGGCCTCGCCTTCGCGAAGCGGTGGCACCCGCGCTTCGTTGCTGGCCTGGGAAGCGATCCGTGGGGCTGCGCCCAAGGCTTCTGGCGCGCCCTCAATCCCCTGAGACCCGGCCTGATCCGGGTGGAGGCCGATGAGCTGAGCTACTGCCTGCACATCGTGTTGCGCTTTGAGCTGGAGCTGGCCCTGCTGGAGCAGGACATGCCGGTGGAGGAGCTGCCTGGCCAGTGGAACCAGCGGATGGAGCAGTTGCTTGGCCTGGTGCCGCCCACGGATCGGCAAGGGTGTCTGCAGGACATCCACTGGGCCGAAGGCCTGTTTGGTTATTTCCCCTCCTATGCCCTGGGGCACTTGATCAGTGCCCAGCTCAGCGAAGCCATGGCCGCCGAGGTGGGCCCGATCGAGCGGGCCATCGCCGCTGGAGAGGAAGCGGAGCTGCGGGCCTGGCTGGACCGCAAGGTTTGGCCCCTCGGCCGTTCGGTGAATGGGGAGGAACTGGTGGAGCAGGTGACAGGCAGGCCGTTGAGCGCCCAGCCATTCCTGGCCTACCTGAACGCCAAGGTGCACGCCCTCAGCCCCGTGGGCTGAAGGGAACCGAAGGGGCCAGCTCACCAGCCCACCCTGCCAAGGGGGTGGGCCGGGGGTTGATCCTTAAGATGGCGCGGCTCTGACGATCGCCATGGCGAACATCGACCACGCTCCCAGCCGCACGATGCTCAATCTGTTGCACGTGCTGCCGGCCTTCGCCGATGAAGGGGAGCTGCGGCTCAACGTGATTGTGGAGCTGAATTCCAACACGATCAACAAATACGAGCTGATCACTGAAACCGGCCACTTGAAGCTGGATCGAGTGGGCTATTCCTCCCTGGCCTATCCCTTTGCCTATGGCTGCATCCCGCGCACCTGGGATGAAGATGGCGATCCTTTGGATGTGGAGATCGTTAACGTGACCGAGCCACTTGTGCCAGGCAGTTTGGTGGAAGCGCGCATCATCGGCATCATGAAATTTGATGATGGCGGTGAAGTGGATGACAAGGTGATTGCGGTGCTCGCCGATGACAAACGCCAAGATCACATCAACGACTACCAGCAGCTGGGTGCCCACTGGCTCAAGGAAACCCAGTATTACTGGGAGCACTACAAAGATCTCAAAAAGCCAGGCACCTGCCGCGTGAACGGCTTCTTTGACAGTTCAGAAGCTGTCCGCATCATCAAGGAGTGCGAGGCGCGCTATACCGACACGATCGAACCCCGGCTGGTTGGCTGAGGCCATCCACCCGATCTCCCTGACTTCCTTCTTTGCCATGGGACGCTTCCTCCGCCCCCTCACCGCCACCCTGGTGCTCGCCGGCAGCGCCCTGATCGGCCCGATCGAGCCCGGTCGGGCGATTGAGCCACCACCACCCCTCCCCACCAGCTCCGGCCGGCTCGGCACGCCGGTGGTCAACCTGCCAGCGGCCCGCCCCGCTGCCAGCTCCACCACTGCCGCTCCTGCTGCGCCAGCCAGCCCGGGCCAGGCGCCGGCCACAGCGGCGATGACCAGCAACCGGGAGATCTTGCTTGAGCTGGGCAAGCGCCAGATCAGCCTGGTGGACAACGGGCGGGTTGTGGGCTCCTGGCCGGTGGCTGTGGGGGATCCCTCCACCCCCACCCCCACAGGGCGCTTCAAGGTGCGCAACAAGGTGGTGAATCCCCAATACCAGAGCACCAAGAGCGGCAAGAACAACCCCACCATCGGCCCACAAGGCCCCTTGGGGGATCGCTGGATCGGCTTCCACACCACCGAGCGTGATCAATTCGGCATTCACGGGACCCCCACGGCCTGGGAGTGGACGGTGAAGTCGCGCTCTGCGGTGTCCCATGGCTGCGTGCGCATGCTCACCCCCCATGTGCGCCAGCTGTTTGACCAAGTGGATGTGGGCACCCCCGTTGTGGTGAAGCCGTAGCAGCCGGAGCAACGCCTCCGAGAACGATTCTCATTGCTGACGTAGCCTGGGTGGAGCTTCGCCCCCCCCCCAGGCTTGTTTTATGGGCTTTTGGACAAGCTCTCCACAGCCCGCGCTTCGCGGCCCGCATCGGCCGACCCGGCCCAACAGGGTGCTGCTGAGCCTGGTGAGCCTGGCTGCCCTGCTCGGGTCTTGCAGTTCCCCAAAGGCTCGCCAGGATTCGCCTCCCCAGCCCAAGGGCCTGCAGGTGGTCACCACCTTCCTGCCGATCACCCTGCTCACCCGGGCGGTGGCTGGCGAGTGCGCCGAGGTGAGGGGGCTGGTTCCCCCCAGCCTCGGTCCTCACGACTTTCAAGCCACACCTGGCGATCTGCTTGCCTTGCGTCAGGCCAAGGTGCTGGTGAAAAACGGATTGGGGATGGAGACCTTCCTCGATCCTCTGATCGCCTCAGCGGAGAATCCCCAGCTGCTGGCGATCGATTCCAGCCGCGGGGTGCGCACGATCGCCAGCGGCGATGGCCATCGCAACAAGCCCAGCCAGGCTGGGGAGCACCACCATGGCGGCGTGAATCCCCACATCTGGCTGGATCCCCTGCGGGCCGCCCAGCAGGTGAGCACCATCGGCGAGGGGCTGGCCAACGCTGATCCGGGCTGCGCCGAGGGCTATCGCCGCCGGGCCGCCGCACCACTGCCCAACTGCGCCAGCTGAACAGCGATCTGGCGCGCCAGCTGCTGCCCTTCCGGGGCAAAACGTTTGTGGCCTTCCACGATGTAGCCCCCTATTTCGCCGAGCGCTATGGGCTCAAGGTGCAATTCCTGGTGGATGTGCCCGAGCTCAATCCCACCCCAGCCGATCTGCAGCGGGTGGCCGAAGCGGTGCAGGCCAGCCAGCTGAAGGCGGTGTTGAGTGAGCCCCAGGCGGCCGCCCGCTCGTTCAACGCCCTGGCCAGAGATCTGAACGTGCGCATCGGCCAGTTCGACCCCCTGGAAACCGGCAGCGAGGAGGCTTCCAAAGACCCCGCCACCTATTTCAGCGTGATGCGCCGCAATGGCGCCAATCTTGTGAAGGCCTTCGGGGGATGACGGGTGGATGCCAATGCCTTGACGGTGGTGCTGAGCCAGCCCTTCATGCAGAGGGCCCTGCTCGGCGGCCTGCTCACCGGCAGCCTGGGCGGGCTGCTCGGCAGCTTTGCGGTGTTGCGTCAGCTCTCCTTTTTCAGTGATGCCCTGGGCCACTCCGCCCTGCTCGGCATCAGCCTGGGGATCCTGCTCCAGATCAACCCCACCCTGGTGTTGATTCCCTTCGCGGTGATCTTTGCCCTCCTGGTGAACCAGCTGGTGGAGCGCAGCCGCCTGCCCGCCGATGCCCTGCTCAACATCGTGTATTCCAGCTCCCTGGCCCTGGCGGTGGTGGCCCTCAGCCTGGTGGAGACCTACCGGGGCGGCATCCAGCAGCTGCTCTTCGGGGACATCCTGGGCATCAGTTGGGGCGATCTGGCCCTGATCAGCGGCTTGGCGCTGGCGGCTGTGGCCTATCTGCTCTTGAGCATGCGAGCCCAGGTGTTGCTCACCCTGCATGGCGATCTGGCCAGTGCCTTCGGCGTGGCCACCCGTTGGCACCAGCTGGCCTTCATCGTGCTGCTGGCGCTGGTGGTGGCGTTGTCGATCAAGGCGGTGGGGGTGCTGTTGATCAGCGCCTTCGTGGTGTTTCCCGCCTGCGCCAGCCGGCTGGTGAGCCGCAGCTTCCCGGTGTATGTGCTCACCGCATCCCTGTTGGGGGGCGGCTGCGCCTTGCTGGGCCTGCTCGCCTCAGGGCTCACCAACCTGCCCTCTGGCCCCTGCGTGGTGATCGTGCAGCTGGGCGGGTTTCTGCTGGCGTTGGGCTGGAGCCGATGGAACGGGGGTGCGGGGGTTGGGGTTGCCTGAGCCGTGAGGGGGACAGAAGACAGCAAAGTGCTGCTCAGAGACTTTGCCAACCAAGTCTCACCCAGGATACCCACTGTGCCTCCTGAGGCTTGCAGGGATTGCTAGAGGCTCAAAAGATTGTTTGAACGGGGCCATTGCCGCCTACAGCAAGTAGAAAACGATCTGCTGCTTACTGATGCGCTCCTGGGCTGAAGCGCTTACCCTCTTGCTTTAGCCAGCTGCGAAGATCAGCCTCCAAATCACGAAAACTTAAGAGCTGGCGCAAAGCGGAGAAGTCTTTGATTTCTTGGGGAATTTGATGAACCACTTGCCCAGGATTAAACTCTTTCAACCGCCTTCCTCTCTTTTCACTTGCTTTCCGCAATAACTCATGAAGGATTTGTTTGGGATCTGGCAAATGCTCAAGCTTCTCAATTGGAGGCATCACTAGAGGAATGGTTCCATTGCGATTCATGGCTGCTGCTCGGAGGGCAGGCTCGGAGATCATCAACCAAGCCTCCGTCATGCGTATCGGGATAACAGGAATAAAGTTTGTTCCCAGGCCCGAGGAGGATTGGGAGCATCCCTGGACAGCACTTTGCACTTCTTTTAAGCGCATCTGACGAGAGTGATTTTCGGCATCTCTGTGGATAAACAACAAATCACAGGGGAAAAGATTCAAAGCACGCATCACTCGACCGGAGAGTGCTTTGGTTTTGAATGTGCCCAAATCGGCCCATTCATCTTGAATCGGTCCCTCAACTCCTAAGTCCTTTAGCAACCAATTCAATATTGGCTGCAAAACTCTATCTGAACTTCCATCACCTAGAAGTGTGTACCTCAGCGTCAACATGTCAAATTGCGCTTAATGGCAGGATCATTTGCTTGATATCCGCTCGATCAATCAGGCGCTTCTGGCTAATTTGTGGATCCTTTTCATCTGCATCTTCCAAGGGCACTTGCTCTAGATAACTCATGAGCCTCCCTATGGCAATGGGCGATATCTGACGATCATCTGATTTGGCTCTCCATGTTTGTGATAACCACTTAAAGACTGTGGCATTAAAGCGGCGATGATTCACAACCTGTTGCTCATAGACTGCGATCAAAAGATCATTTGGATCAATCAACTTGACCACCGATGGTGAATGGGTATTAATGATGACTTGCCGAAGGGGATTGTCTTCACCCACCTCAATAGTTGGATCACAAGCAATAGCCTTGAGAAGCTTTAAGATTGCCGGGATACGCGATGGCTGAATGCCATTTTCAGGCTCTTCCATGCAAATCACACCCAGTGCAGATGGGTCCTCCGCCAATGTTGCCAAGGCAAGGAATCGCAGTGTTCCATCCGAGAGGGATCTGGCCTCATAGCGCGTTCCATCAAAATTTTGAAGCGCCAGAATAAAACATTCATATTTATCATCTCGATCAATCAGAATAGATTTGACGTCATCAATCAAACCAGAAAGCCGTCCAGCAATTTGTTCATAAACAATGCTATTGATATCATTATCCTTGTCCTTTTGGGGCCTAAGGACGGGTTCGGGGCTGAGTGAAACTGTCTCGGTAGCGCCGCCGTTAGTTTGCGCAGCCTCAGTTCCACCACCAAAACTTTCTATATCGCCATGCCCAGCGATGCTCTCCTCTTTTTTAGAAGGTTTTTTGTGCGCAAGGGCATAAAGAGTTGCTGGGAGATGCCCTCCATCAGACTGAAGCCCTGGGGGAGTCAAAAAACTATCAGGATTTCTAAGAGCAGAGGGTTCTAATTGCAAGAGCCTCCAGGCCTCCATTTCCTTTTTAACCAGAAGAGATGTTGGGCTTTCCGTTGCGTTCACCGTCGATAGCACTGTTCTTGGCAAGTCAGCGATATTAAAACTTCTTGGGCGCCCCTGATTACCTTCCTGATGCAGTCTGATGAGGTTGCCATCAGTCGAGATGAATGGGGAACGCCGGCCAGGCCCGACAATGACATGATCTCTCCAGTCTGAAGGGCTGTGCTTAAAGCGAATCATCCTCGCTGCTTCTCCCTTTCTAATCGGTGTGAGTTTTTCAGAAACCAGCCTGATCGTGCCAAGCCCTGAGATCCCCCCAGAGTCGGCGTACTCGATTTCCAATTCATAGCGAACAGATGTAATTGAGGCCTCAGCTTTCTGGCCAAGGCTATCTATTCCTTCACAAGGAACCAGCATTTCTGCCAAGAAAAAGATTCGCTTCTCATGCTGATCTCTCCAGCGATGAAATAGATCACGAATATTGCCGGATGAGCTTCTCCCGTCACGAATATTTCCAGACAATCCTTTCGCACCACGAATAGAAAGTGCAGCGTCAAGAAAGTTATCAGTGGCAAGTCGGGATAGGAACTGGATGGCATCAAAGAGATTGGATTTGCCAACAGCATTCGGGCCTGCAATGCAGGTAAACGGTCCAAATCTGACATCGACATCCCAAAGACTCTTGAACCCCCTGACCTGCAAGCGCGTCAGCATCAGCCAAGGTTTTGCTTCTCTGGATCAGTCTACGTTCATCCCATCTCCCAGGAGGCGGTGCTCAGCTGGCTGGATGCCTACCCCACGCTGGACACGACGGCCGCCGACTTGCGAGCGGGCATGGCCCTGTGCGTCGTCCACCAACTCTCCAGCTGGGATGCCCTGGTGCTCAACGTGGCGGCATGGTGAATCCACGGGTGGTGTCTGAGGGTTAATCTTGGGGCAGCTGCTGCCGTCCGGCTCCTGAACGTGGCAGCAAAAGGGCCGATTGGTGATCCCCGCGGCCCTGAAGCGCCCGCGGGGCTGGAGGTGGGTGAAACCCTGGTGGCGCGTGAGGAGCAAGGCTGGCTTGTGCTGGAGAAAGAAGAAGCCACCAAGGGGCGGCTCTAAGCGCGCTTCGCCAGGGCGCCGGCCGATCGCCAGCTGGTGGACGAACTGCTGGCCGAGCGTCGCGAGCAGGCCCAGCGGGGAGCGGCCCCATGAAGGTGGTGTTGGATGCCTCCGCCCTGCTGGCCTGGCTGCGGCAGGAGCCTGGCGCCAAGGTGGTGGAAGGGGCCCTGGCAGAAGCGGTGCTCACCTGCGATCGCGCCTGGGCGTGGTTGAGCCTGCCCCTGGAGTTCCGCTGCAGCGGTGAGGGACTGAGGGGAACGAAGCGCCTACGCCGCCCACAGGGGCAAACCCATAGCCAACAGCCGCAAGCCAACAGCCAGGGTTCAGCAACAGCCAGTGTTGAGGGATTAAAGGATCAAGGGTTGAGGGAAGGGCCCTGGGGGAGGCACACCACACGAAACCCGAAGAGGCCGTCGGCAAGCACGGGCAGGGAGTGGAGGCGGATGGCCGAGCGGCAAAACCCGGGGTCGAAGCCCCAAGAGCCGCCGCGCAGCAGCCTTGGCACAAACTCATCATCAGAATCAATCCAGGGTCGTCCATCATTCGGCGCAGCCACATAATTCGGATGCCAAGCGTCGGCGCACCACTCCCACACATTGCCATGCATGTCGTGCAGCCCCCAGGCGTTGGCGGGGTAGCTGCCCACCTTTGTTGTTCCTGAAGAGCGCACATTCGCCTGAAGTTCGCTAAGCACGGATCCAAAGGCAAAAGGCATGGATGTTCCCGCTCGGCAGGCATATTCCCACTGGGCTTCACTGGGCAAGGTGTAGTGGCG
>JBJTWN010000047.1:0-28903 GCA_046081785.1 Cyanobium sp. | reverse complement strand
AGATGATGTTGAAAATCGACCCCCAGCGGGTGGTGCCCACCCCATAGGCGGCCTGTCGCAACTCGATGGGCACCTGCTGGAGCGCATCCCTGGCGATCGCTGTGATGATCGGCAGGATCATCACCACCAAAATCAAAATCGCTGGAGCCATGCCCGGTCCTTGGGGCACGCTCGCAAACACCGGCAACCAGCCGAACGAGTTGTGCAACCCCTGCAGCAGGGGCCGGATGGCAGGCTCCATCACAAAGATGGCCCACAGGCCAAGCACCACGGATGGGATTGCGGCCAACAGTTCCACCATTCCCCCGATCAAATGGCGAATGGACAGCGGCAGCAGATCCTCCGTGATGAAGATCGCCGTTCCCACACCGAGGGGCACCGCCAGGAGGAGCGCCAGGAAGGAGCTGACCAACGTGCCGTAGATCGCTGTGAACGCCCCATAGGTGTTGTTCACTGGATCCCAGGCCGATGTGGTGAGAAAGCTCCAACCAAAGGTTTGGATGGCCTCCCAGGCCCCCCGCAACACGGTGGCAAAGATGGCCGCAAGCAGGGCCGCCACCAGGGCCGCGAGCACAAAGGTGAGCCGACGAAACCCTTGATCCACAAGCTTTTCGCTGGTGGGGCGGCGCCGCAGGGTGAAAGCCTCGGATCTGGGTTCGCCTGTCATGCAGCTGCCGCCGGGAGATCGTGCGCTCTCCCAACGATCTTGACAGCCACCGGAGCCCCGCTGTTTAAGGAGGGTTTAAAGCTTCTGGACTGGCAGGTAGCGTTGGGCCTCAGGCGCGTGGATCGAACTCGGACATGGGGCGAATTGTGGGCATCGACCTGGGCACCACCAACTCGGTGGTGGCGGTGCTCGAGGGCGGCCGGCCCCTGGTGATCGCCAATGCGGAGGGTGCCCGCACAACCCCTTCCGTGGTGGGGTTCACGCGGGAGCAGGAGCTGTTGGTGGGGCAGGCCGCCCGGCGCCAACTGGTGCTCAACCCCCGCAACACGTTTGCCAATCTCAAACGGTTCATCGGCCGCCGCTGGGAGGAGCTGGAGGAGGGCACCCTGGCGGTTCCATACACCGTGCGGGCGAACGATGCGGGGCAGGTGCGGGTGGTTTGCCCCGCCACCGAGCGGGAATATGCGCCGGAGGAACTGCAGGCCTGCATCCTGCGCAAATTGGTGGACGACGCCTCCACCTATCTGGGCGAGCCCGTGGAAGCGGCCGTGATCACCGTGCCTGCCTACTTCAATGATGCGCAGCGCCAGGCCACCCGTGATGCGGGGCGGTTGGCGGGCATCCAAGTGGAGCGCATCCTCAATGAACCCACGGCGGCGGCCCTGGCCTACGGCTTCGATCGCAGCGCGGTGAAACGGGTGTTGGTGTTCGATCTGGGCGGGGGCACCTTTGATGTGTCGGTGTTGCGCATTGCCAATGGCGTCTTTGATGTCAAAGCCACCAGCGGCGACACCCAGCTCGGCGGCAACGATTGGGATCAGCGCATCGTGGATTGGGCGGCGGAGGCCTTTCTCAAGGCGCACAACCTCGATCTGCGGCGCGACCGCCAAGCGCTGCAACGACTGAGCGAGGCTGCGGAGAAGGCCAAGCAAGAGCTCTCCGGGGTGCAGAGCACCCCCATTTCCCTGCCCTTCATCGCCACCGGGCCGGAGGGCCCGCTCCACATCGAAACCACCCTGGAGCGCCCCACTTTCGAAGGTCTCTGCCCCGAGTTGCTGGATCGCCTGCTGCGACCCGTGCAGCGCGCCCTGCGGGATGCCAATCTCAACGCGGAATCCATTGATGATGTGGTGCTCGTGGGTGGCGGCACGCGCATGCCCATGGTTCAGAACATGGTGCGCACGCTGATTCCGCGAGACCCTTGTCAATCCGTCAATCCTGATGAGGTCGTGGCAATCGGTGCCGCGGTGCAAGCCGGAATTTTGACGGGTGAATTGCGGGATTTGATGCTCAACGATGTCACGCCCCTGTCGTTGGGATTGGAAACCATCGGCGGCTTGATGAAGGTGTTGATCCCGCGCAACACCCAGATTCCGGTGCGCAGAAGCGATGTTTTCAGCACCTCAGAAGCGAATCAAAACTCTGTGGACATCCATGTGCTGCAGGGCGAACGGCAGATGGCAGCCGATAACAAATCGCTCGGGCGCTTCCGCCTCTCCGGGATCCCCCCCGCCCCCCGCGGCGTGCCCCAGGTGCAGGTGTCGTTTGACATCGACGCCAACGGTTTGTTGCAGGTGTCCGCCACAGATCGCACCACCGGCCGCCAGCAAAGCGTGTCGATTCAGGGAGGCTCCAACCTCAGCGAGGAGGAGATTCAGGCGCTGTTGGAGGAAGCGGAACGCAAGGCCGCCGAAGATCGCCGCAAGCGTGCCGTGATCGATCGTCGCAACCGCGCCCTCACCCTGGTCTCCCAGGCAGAGCGACGGCTCCGCGATGCCGCCCTGGAGCTGGGCCCCTACGGTGCCGAACGGCAACAGCGCAGCGTGGAGATGGCCGTCAGGCAGGTGCAGGATTTGCTTGCGGACCAGAACGCGGAGGATCCTGAGCTGGAGTTGGCGGTGAGCCAATTGCAGGAAGCCCTGTTCGGTCTCAACCGCCGGCTGCTGAGCGAGCAGCGCAGTGAAGGGGGTCCCCTCCAGGGCCTGAAAAATACCCTGGGCTCCCTCAAGGATGAGCTTTTTGCCGACGACGACTGGGACACCTGGGAACCACCCTCTCGGGGCGATCGCTGGGACCGATCCGACCCCTGGGACGAGCGGCCGCCCCGCCTGGACCGTTATCGCGAGGACGCCCCCCCCTATCGCCAGGACGCTGCTCCTTACCGCAGCGATGAGCTCCCGTTCCGCGAGCGGCCCCGCGCGCCCCGACGCCCTCCCGATTCAGATCCATCCCTGAGCTCCTTCAATGTCGGTCGGGATCGCTCGCCCCGCTGGGAGCGGGAGGACGACGACCCCTGGGGTCCCCTGTGACGCCCCTCTGATGGCAGGACTGGGAGCGATGGATTACTGGCAGGTGCTGGGCTTGGAGCCCGGCGCCGATCCGGCGCGGCTGAAACGGGCCTTCCGCGATCAGGCGCGGCGCTGGCATCCCGATCTCAACGGCAACGACCCCGTGGCCGAAGAGCGCTTCAAGCTGGTGAATGAGGCCTATGCGGTGCTCTCGGATCCACGCCGGCGCCGAGCCTGGGAAGCGGGAGAGGAGGCCGGTGGCGCCCAGGGGGGCGGCCGCAGCAACGATCCCTTCGCCCAAGGCTTCCCGAACTTCGAGTCCTATCTCGATGAGCTGTTGGGTCCTCCCCGCGAGTCGCGGGAGGAGCCGCAAGAGGAGCCCCGGGAGGCCAGGGTCACCACCTCCTCGCCGCCACCCCCTCCCGTGCGAGCCAGTGAAGCACAGGAAACGCTGGTGGAGCTAGAACCCGAACAAGCCCTCGCTGGCGAGCGGGTGGAGTTGGAGCTCCACGATGGCACGGTGGTGGAGGTGTGGACCCCTCCTCTGGCAGGGGATGGCTGGCGGCTGCGCCTGCCCGGCCTCGCCCCCGGCGGAGCGGATCACTTCCTGCATCTGCGGGTGCGCACCCCCGAGGGCCTGCGGGTGGATGGCCTGCGGGTGCTCTACGCCCTCGAGTTGACCCCGGCCGAGGCCGCCCTGGGCTGCCACCAGCTCGTGCCCACCCTGGCGGGCCCGGTGCGGCTCCGCATTCCGGCGGGATCCTCCAGCGGCCGCCTTTTGCGCCTGCGGGGCAGGGGTCTGCGTCTGGGGGAGCAGGTGGGTGATCAGATTGTCGAGCTGCGCATCGTGGTGCCTGCCCAGCTGAGCGAGGCCGAGGAGGCCCTCTACAGGCGTCTCCAGGAACTGGCCGACGCCGACGCCGGGTGAGACACTGGCGAGCGCGTAAGCCACCGCGCCCTTGGGCCCCCGTGATGCCATGGCCATGCCCGTGCATGTGCTCCTCTTCGATGCCGGCAGTGAGGACGAAGGCATCCACTCCATCGAGCTGGGTGGCCGCACGGTGGTGCTCCTCTTTGAAGACGCCGAGGATGCGGAGCGCTATGCGGGGCTGTTGGAGGCCCAGGACTTTCCCCTGCCCAGCGTCGAACGCATCAACCGGGAGGATGTGGAGCTGTTTTGTGCCCAGGCGGGCTACGAGGCCAGGTTTGTGCCGGCGGGCTTTTTGCCCAACAGCGAAGAGGACCGGCTGCTGATCGCCCCCCCGCCTCAAAATCTTGATGTGAATCACTGGAAAAATGCTGAGGGCCCGCCCCAGGAGCCCGGCCCCGATGAGCCAGGCCAGGCCCTGGATCCGGAGTTGGAAGCCTTCCGCCGCCGGCTGGAGGGCCTTCTGTGAGGGAGCTGAATCGCGGCCATCTGCTCACGGAATTGCCCAATCCGCTCAGTCACAACTTGGATCAACTCTCCACGGCGGAGCTGGTGGAGCTGTTCTGTCAAAACGATTTGGAACCGCAGCGGGCTGTGCATCAGGCGGCCCCCCAGCTCAGCGAGGCCATTGAGGCCATCGCCGGCCGCTTGAGGCAGGGGGGGCGACTCTTCTATCTCGGAGCAGGAACCTCTGGTCGGCTGGGGGTGTTGGATGCGGCGGAATGTCCGCCCACGTTCTGCTCTCCGCCCGAGCTGGTTCAAGGAATCCTGGCGGGAGGAGCGCCAGCTCTGCTGCGCAGCTCCGAAGGGATGGAGGATCTGCCAGAGCAGGGGCAGAAGGATTTGGAGGCGCGCGGCTTTGGTCCGGGCGATGGGCTGGTGGGCATCGCAGCCGGAGGCACCACCCCCTACGTGCTCGGGGGCCTGCGCCATGGCCAGGCCATCGGTGCCCTCACCATTGCGATCGCCTGTGTGCCCAGCGAGCAGGCCCCCATGCCCTGCGACATCGACATCCGCCTGCTGACCGGCCCGGAATTGCTCACGGGCTCCACCCGTCTCAAAGCGGGCACGGCCACCAAAATGGCCCTCAACATCCTCTCCACCGGCCTGATGGTGCGCCTGGGCAAGGTCTATGGCAACCGCATGGTGGATGTGTCGGTCAGCAACGCCAAGCTTGAGGATCGAGCCCTGCGAATCCTGGCCGACCTTGCGGGTGTGGATCGGCCGCGGGGGCGTGCCCTGCTGGCTGAGAGCCAAGGCTCGGTCAAATGCGCCCTGCTGATGGCCTTGGGCGGGTTGGAGGCGCCGGCCGCCTTCGCCGCGCTGCAACGCCACGGCCCCTCCCTGCGGACCACCCTGGAGGCTATGGGGTTGGCGCTGCCTCGCCCCAGTAGGGAGCCGTGAACAGCTCGGTGCGCTGACGCGTCGCCAGGGGCACTTGCTCGGCAGGCGTCATCAGAGCGTGGCGCAAGGCCCTGTGGGCCGAGCTGCTCGGCCGCTGCACGCCGATCCGCTCAGCTGCCAACCGCACGATCTCCTTCGCCAGGGCGGCGTTGGCCTTCAGGTTGTCGATCACCATCTCCACGGTGACGGAGTCATGCTCCTGATGCCAGCAGTCGTAGTCGGTGACCATTGCCAGGGTGGCATAGGCCATTTCCGCCTCGCGGGCCAGGCGGGCTTCGGTGTGGTTTGTCATGCCGATCACCGCGCATCCCCAAGACCGGTAAAGCTCAGACTCGGCGCGGGTGGAGAAGGCTGGCCCTTCCATGCACAGGTAGGTGCCGCCGCGATGGAGCGCCCGGCCCTCGGGCATCAGGCTGTCGGCCACATCGGCCAGGATCGAGCTCAAGCTGGAGCAGAAGGGATCGGCGGCGGTGACGTGGGCCACCAACCCCTCACCAAAGAAGCTCAGGGGGCGCTGGTGGGTGCGATCAATGAATTGATCGGGCACGAGCATGTCGAGCGGGCGCACCTGCTCCTGCAGAGAGCCGACGGCAGAGACCGAGAGGATCCATCGCACGCCAAGGGAGCGCAGCGCCCAGAGATTGGCTTTGTACGGCACCTCCGTGGGCGAGTAGGTGTGGTGGCGGCCATGGCGGGCCAGAAACACCACCTCCAGCTCCCCGATGCGTCCCAGGCGCAGGGCGTCGGAAGGCTCGCCGTAGGGGGTGGGCACCACCAGCTCCTGCACGCCCTCCAGTCCCTCGATGGCATAGAGGCCACTGCCGCCGAGAACGCCCAATCGGGCTTTGTTGAGGTCGGGAGCAGCGATGGCCATGCAGAGCAACAATCCTGCGTGAGTTTTACAGGAGCTGAAGCAGGGCCACTCCGCTCCACGGGGCGGATTCCACGGCGACCCCGCTGAGCTCTTCAGCCTTGCCAGCGAAGAAAGGCGCCAGGCTGCAGGGGCAGCCAGGGGCAGGCGAGGTTGGCGGCTTGATGCAATTCGGAAAGAGGGCGCCGCTCGGGCTCCAACTCGGCTGAGGGATGGCTGCTGCGCGGCCCATCAGGCGCCAAGAGCAGGGTGACCGCCCGGGTTTGGGGCCATCCGGCGAGCAAGGCCAGCAGCTCTGCCAGATCGGCAGGTTGCAACTCTTGATCGGGTTGGGCCATCAGCAACGCAGCCAGGGTGGGACGCTCCAACAGGGCCAACAGGCGGGGATGCTCTTCCACGGAAAGCCGGAGCCGGCGGGCGTCAACCCAGTGCTGCAGCTCGAGCTGCCGCAGGTGATCCCGCTTGGGATCCACCCCGTCCGCCTGCCAGGCCACCACGGCCGTGGGCCCGGGGCTGTCGGCAGCCGCAGCCGCGGCACCCTGGCTCTCCAGAGCGGAATCCATCAGGTGGCCCAGCTTCAACCGCTTGGCCGAGAGGTAGGCCGCGTTGTGGGCACCGGCATCGATCACCAGCGGCACCCGATCATCCACCCGCAAGCCATAGCCATCGAGGCCGGCAATCTTGCGGGGGTTGTTGGTGATCAGACGCAGCCGCCGCACCCCCAGATCGCTGAGGATTTGGGCGCCGACGCCATAGTTGCGCAGATCGGCTGGGAAGCCCAGCCGCTCGTTGGCTTCCACCGTGTCCACTCCGCCATCTTGAAGGCTGTAGGCCCGCAACTTGTTCACCAGGCCAATGCCGCGCCCCTCCTGGCGCAAATACACCACCACACCCTCGCCAGCCGCTTCAATCATTCGCAACGCGGCCTCCAGTTGGGGCCGGCAATCACAGCGCAGGGAGCCAAAGGCATCGCCCGTGAGGCACTCGCTGTGCACCCGCACCAAAACAGGCCCGCTGGCCTGCTCCGGCGTGCCCTTGACCAACGCCACATGCTCGCTGCCATCGAGCTCATTGCGGTAGCCGATCGCCCGGAAATCACCGAAGGCGCTGGGGAGAAGAGCCTCCGCCATCCGCCTGACAAATCGTTCGGTCGCCAGCCGATAGCGAATCAGATCGGCGATCGAAATCAGCCGCAGGCCATGGTTGCGCGCGTAGCGCACCAGCTCCGGCAACCGTGCCATGGAGCCATCGGCATTTTGGATCTCGCAGATCACCCCGGCGGGGAGCAGGCCCGCCAGCCGCGCCAGGTCGACCGCAGCCTCGGTGTGGCCCGCCCGCTTGAGCACGCCCCCGGCCCGAGCGCGCAGGGGGAAGACATGGCCGGGCCGCCGCAGGTCGGCCGGGCGGCTCTGCGGATGGATCGCCACCTGAATGGTGCGGGCCCGATCCTCCGCGGAGATCCCCGTGCCCACCCCGTGTTCCGGGCCCGCATCCACACTCACCGTGAAGGCTGTCTGATTGGAATCGGTGTTGTGATCCACCATCAAGGGTAGATCGAGGGCATCCAATCGCTCGCCCTCCATCGCCAGACAGATCAGGCCGCGGGCATCGGTGGCCATGAAATTGATCTGTTGCGGCGTGGCGAATTGGGCCGCGCAGATCAAATCACCTTCGTTTTCGCGATTTTCATCATCCACCACCACAATCGCCTCGCCGTTGCGGATCGCCGCCAGGGCATCGGCGATGCAATCAAATCGCAGGGTTGGCTCGCTGTCGCTGATTTGGCGCTCTGGAGTGAGAGTCAAGGAAACCGTGCTCGCAACAACCTATTCAGCTTTATAGAACCTGATGGAACCCCGGCGGGTCCCAGTGGACTCCCGGATTCGAAGCGCACGCCCGTAAGATCAGTCGTTTTGTGAGCCTAGGGATGACAGCAGGGCGGGTCGCGGTGATCGGTGCAAGCGGTTACGGCGGACTCCAAACGCTGCGTCTGCTCAAGGAGCACCCCCGATTCGAGGTGACCTTTCTGGGTGGGGAGCGCAGCAGCGGCAAGCGCTGGAGCGATCTGGTGGCCTTCCTGCCCTTGAGCGGCGATCCGGTAGTGCAGGAGTGTGATCCGGAGGCGATCGCCGCCGCCGCCGACCTGGCCGTGTTGAGCCTGCCCAACGGTCTGGCGTCCCAGCTGGTGCCGCCTCTGTTGGCCAAGGGGGTGAAGGTGGTGGATCTCTCCGCCGATTACCGCTACCGCTCCTTGAGCCATTGGCAGGAGGTGTACAGCAGCGAGGCCCGCCAACACCCCCGCCAGGATGCTGATCTCTGCGCCGAGGCGGTGTATGGGTTGGTGGAATGGGAGGCGCAACGCATCGGCCGGGCCCGCTTGGTGGCGGCGCCAGGCTGCTTCCCCACGGCGAGCCTGCTGGCGTTGATCCCCTTCTTGAGCCAGGGCTTGATCGAGTTCAACGGCATCGTGATCGACGCCAAAACCGGCACCTCAGGCGGCGGACGGGCTGCGAAGGAGCACCTGTTGCTCGCCGAGGCCGGCGAAGCCGTCGCCCCCTACGGCGTGATCGGCCACCGCCACACCAGTGAAATCGAGCAGCAGTGCAGCCAGGCCAGCGGCCAGCCCCTGATGGTGCAGTTCACCCCCCATCTGATTCCCATGGTGCGTGGGCTGTTGGCCACGGTCTACGCCCGGCTCCGGGACCCTGGCCTCACCGCCGATGATTGCTCCACCTTGGTGCGGGCGGCCTACCGGCAGAGTCCCTGCGTGGAGGTGCTGCCGGTGGGCACCTATCCCGCCACGAAATGGGTGAGGGGCACCAATCGTTGCCTGCTTTCGGTGCAGGTGGATCGCCGAACGGGCCAACTGATCGTGATGAGCGCGATCGACAACCTGATCAAGGGCCAGGCCGGCCAAGGGGTGCAATGCCTCAACTTGATGGCTGGCCTGCCGCAAGAGCTTGGCTTGCCGCTGGCTCCCTTTTATCCCTGAACTCACCCCCCAACCTTGTCCAGCCCCGCATCGAGCCGCTGGGCGGCCAAGGCCACCGCCAGGGGAAGGATGCGATGCTCCAGGGCATGGATGCGCTGGGCCAGGCTGGTGGCGTCATCCTCTGGCGCCACGGGCACAGCCGCTTGCACGAGGATCGGTCCGCTGTCCACCTCGGGGCGCACCAGATGCACGGTGCAGCCGCTGATGCGCACGCCAGAGGCCAAGGCCTGACCAACCGCATCCAGCCCCTTGAAGCTGGGCAGGAGGGAGGGATGGATGTTGAGCAGACGATCGGGAAAGGCCTCGATCAAGCGGGGGGTGACGATGCGCATCCAACCGGCCATCACCACCAGATCCACCGCAGCCGCTTGGAACTCCCGAATCAGGGCCGCATCGAGCTCCTCCCGGCTTGCAAAGGCGCGATGGTCCAGGAGGCGGCAGGGGATTTCCAGGCGCTCAGCGCGGCGTCGGGCGCCACACTCCGCCTGGTTGACCACCAACAGCTTCACGGCGGCCTGCAGTGCTCCCTCGCGGGTGGCCTGCACCAAGGCCTCAAAATTGCTTCCCTCGCCCGAGGCCATCACCCCCAAGCGCAGGGGAGTGGCATGGAGCGGCCAGGGTTGTGGCATTGGCCACTGGAGACTCTGCTTCAGATCGCTAGGGTTTGCCTGATCCATGGGCATGGGCGCACATCTTGCCTCTGTCAGCTTCCCTCAGCCCCGTGATGGTCGTAAGCCCCCTCCCCCCCTCGCCGATTCGCACCCGCCTCCTCTCTGTCTGAACGACCCCGTCCCCCATGTCCCATCTCACGATCCTGCCGACGGTCTTGCGCGATGTTGACCTCCTGATCGCCACCCTTGAGTCGCTCCAGCTCAGCCCGCAGCGAAAGGGCAGGCTGAAGGGGTTCGCTGGTGAAAGGCAGCCGGTCGATGTTCAGATCCGCCTGGCCGATGATGTCTGCCTGGGATGGCGCCATCAGGCGGATGGCAGCTTGGCCCTGGTGGGTGATCTGCAGCGCCTGAGCCGCTTCACCGCTCTGCCGCAGCTGCTCAACACGATCACGCGCACCTATGCAACCCTCCTCGCCTTGCGCGAGGCCTCGATGCACCTGGACGGAGCGGTGTTGGATGTCGTTGGCTGAGGCCCGCTTGTCGCCTCTGCTCCGCCTTGATCTGCGCTCCCCCGAGCAGCACCTGATCCACGTTGAGCTGTGCGTCGCGCCGTGCCAGCCCCGGCTGGAACTGCGCTTGCCCGCCTGGACGCCTGGCTCCTACCTGATTCGGGACTACGTGCGCAACCTGGAGGGTCTCCAGGTGTGGCAGGGTGATCGGCTGTTGCCCACCCGGCGGCTCACACCAAGCAGCTGGCTGCTCCTGCTGGACCAACTGCAACCGCTCCAGGTGCGCTACCGGATCATGGCCACGGAGCTCTCCGTGCGCACCTGCCACCTCAACAGCGAGCACGGTTTTCTTGCCCTGGCCGGAGTGGCCCTGGAGATCGAGGGCGAGCGCTGGCAGCCCCACGATCTGGAGGTGCTGCTGCCTGAGGGCTGGGGCGCCTTCCTCAGCCTCCCGTCCGTGGGCCCCAACCGCTGGAGGGCCGAAAACTTCGACGCGTTGATCGACAGCCCCTTGGAGGTTGGCCCCCATCGGGAGCATCCCTTCCAAGTGGCTCAAGTGCCCCATCGCTGGGTGAGCTGGGGGGGCGACCCCGTGGCGACCGATCCGGCCTGGTTGCCCGATGTGGAGCGGGTGTGCCTGGCCTGCTGCCGCTTGATGGGGGAGGAGCAGCCACCAGGGGATCCCTATTTGTTTGTGCTTCACCTTCTCCAGGAGGGCTATGGAGGGTTGGAGCACAACCATGGCGCGGTGTTGCAGTTCAGCCGCCTGCAGCTGGCCACGGCGAAGGGGCGGCGCAAACTCCTGGCGCTGGTCGCCCATGAATACCTCCACCAATGGAATGTGCGGCGCCTCAAACCGGCCGAACTCACCCCGGTGGATTACGGCCAAGCCATTCCGGTGCCAACGCTTTGGTTTGCCGAGGGGGTGACCAGCTACTACGACCTCCTGCTGCTCGGCAGCTGTGGCCTCTGCAGCGAAGCGGACACCCTGGCGGAGTTGGGCGAGGATCTGAGCCGCTATTTGCTCTGTGCGGGCAGGGCTGTGCAGAGCCTGAGGGACAGCAGCCTGGAGGCCTGGGTGAAGCTTTATCGCCAGGACGCATATTCCAGCAGCAGCCAGGTGAGCTACTACCTCAAGGGGGCTGTGTTGGCCCTGGTTCTCGATCTCCATCTGCGGCGCCATGGCTCGGCCTTGAGCACGGTGTTGCGTCTGCTCTGGCAACGTTTTGGACGCTGGCAAGCCGGTTATCGGGAAGAGGATTTGTTGGCCTGCTTCGCCGACCAGGCCGAGGATCTGTCCACTCTTCTGCCCCTCTGGCTGTCGAGTAACGAAGATCCAGATCTAACAAGTTATCTGGTCGATGTGGGCCTCACTCTGGAGGGGGAACTGTCCACCCACCCCAATCTCGGATGGCAACTGGAGGCCAGCCAGGCAGGGGGGCTGCGCTTGAAGAGCGTGGCCCGCCATGGGGCTGCAGAAGCGGCGGGGATGGACGTGGGAGATGAGCTGTTGGCCCTCAACCAACAGCGCCTGCGGCGCAATGAGGACCTCGACAGCCTGTTCGCCTGCCTCCCCCCCAACCACGGCCCTGCTTCGCTCACCGTGCTGTTTTGTCGCGATGGGCTGGTGCGCGAGACCGTGTTGACCCCCGCCCCACCGGCGAACAGCCGCTGGCAGCTGCGCTCGGATCCACGGGCGAGCTCTGCGGCCCTGGAGCGCCGCAGGCAGTGGCTGGAGCTGTTGCCTTGAGCCTGCCTGCCCAATTCAGAGGCGTGTTGGTGGGGGTGGCGGGTGCCAGCTTGCTCACATCTGGCCTGGTGCTCTGGCTCCTTCGCGGGGCAGGCCTTAATGATCAGAGCCAGGGTCGGCCCTCCCTGATCGACCTCCTCCAGGAGGTGCGTGTGGATCGTTCTCAGCCCGCCCCCCGCCGACCGGCGCCCTCGGCCCCGGTTCAGATCGCCTGGGTGTCGCCCCTGGAGCGGGCCTGCGAGCCTGCCGATGGCGCTTTGCGAGAGCGGCTCACGCGCCAGTTGGCCGCGTTGCCGAATCGCACCCTGCGCCTGAAGATTCATCCCACCAATTATGGCGAGCGGCTCACTGTGGACGCCTTCGGCAACCCTCTGGATCCCACCCCTCGCATGGTGGTGCTCCACGAAACCGTCTACGGGCTCAATTCCGCCATCCACACCTTCCTCACCCCCCACCCACGCGATGATGACCAGGTGAGTTATCACGTGCTCATTGGCGAGAAGGGTGAGGTGGTGCAAGCCCTGGACCCCTCCAAACGCGCTTTTGGTGCTGGCAATTCGGCCTTCAGCCGCCAATGGGCGGTGACCAACCCCAAGGTGGGGGGATCGGTGAATAACTTCGCCTTGCATCTCAGCCTGGAGACGCCCATCGACGGGGAGGACCAGGACGCCAGCCACAGCGGCTACAGCGCAGCCCAATACGACGCCATGGCCGTGGTGTTGGCCGATTGGATGCAGCGCTATCCCATTGCCCTTGAAGCGATCACCACCCATCGCCACGTGGATTTGGCGGGAGAGCGGGCGGATCCGCGCAGCTTCAATTGGGAGGAGCTGAGAAAACGTTTGTTGGCTTTAGGAAAGGTGTGTTGATCGCCAGATCAGTGCTTGGTTGCCAGCCAATGTCTTGACGGGCAACCATAGAGGGCAGCGTGCTTATGGCATCAAGCAATGATATTGGTAAAGGTGATGCCAGAAGTTAAACCATTGATTTGTATCTGGAATTCGGCGGTGGCATTGTTGGCGTCGATATTGCCAAACAAATTCAGGATACCGCCGCTGATCGTGTAGCGCAGCTGCTGATTCGCCGTGAAGGTTGAGGAGAGGATCAAGGAGGTGAAACTGTCGTCAACGGCGGTCAGCGTATTGGCGTCGATTTCAGCCAGACCCAAGAGGTCTCCCCCCACACCTGTGGCAAAACCCGTGATCACATCACGCAGAGCGCCCACCTGTGAATCCTTGGCCGAAACATAATTGAAGATGTCGGATCCAGCATTGTCAAACAGGATGTCGGCTCCCTCACCCCCCTCGAGAAAATCATTGCCCAACCCTCCACTTAAAATATCATTACCGCCCTCCCCAAGCAGAACGTCGTTACCACTCAAACCCATGATCATGTCGTCTCCAGCTCCACCGCTGAGCAGGTTGTTGAACAGATCACCAGTGATGGAATCGGCGAAGTCACTGCCGATCACATTCTCGAAATTGCGCACGGTGAAGCTGAGGGGCAGGGGTGGGGTGCCAACCACGCTTGTCGTGAAGGCGCTGAGATCCGTGTTGGTGCCGCTGGCTGGAGAACCTGAACCCGGGGAGCCGATGCCGCTGTGATCGATGGTGTCACCAAAACCAGAGCTGCCGATGATGGTTTCAACTTTGACGAGTTTGTCGACACCAAAACCATCCTTTCGCAGCTCGCCAAAGGCTGCAAGGGTGACGGGTCCACCAAGAGCGCTGTAATCAGCCGTATCGGCTCCCGCCTCACCATCGAGAACATCGTTACCCAAAGTTCCCAACAATGTGTCGTTTCCAGCCGCTGCCAAGATCGTGTTGTTGCCGGCATCACCGCTGAGTCTGTCGTTAAAGTTGCTACCCTTGATGTTCTCAAATCCGAGCAGGGTGTCGATGCCTGCTCCACCTGTGGCCTGAGGGCCGGGGCTGGAGAGGGAGACGGTCACAGCCGCACTGGCATTGCTGTAAGAAACAGTGTCAGTTCCCGAGCCGCCATTGAGCAGATTATTTCCAGAATTGCCACTGAGAGTATCGTTGAAATTGCTGCCAATCAGATTTTCAAAATTCAACAGGGTGTCGCTGCCAGCTCCACCGGTCACTTGAGCCACGCCAACGATGGAGAGGGAGACGGTTACACCTGCTGATGCATGACTGTAGGTGACCGTGTCATCGCCCAAGCCACCATCCAACACGTTGTTGCCGGCATTGCCGCCGAGCGTGTCGTCGAGATTGCTTCCCCGAAGATTCTCAATGCTGATCAGCCGATCAGACCCCGAGCCTCCTGTATTTTGAAAGCCAGTGATTGAGAGCTTTACATTAACAGCGGAAGTTGCGTTGATGTAAGAAACTGTATCGTTGCCGCCAAAGCCGTTGATCACATCGGAGGCATCATTCGTGCTCAACAAGAAATTGTCCAGGTTGGCCAAAGGGTTGCCATAATTAATGATAGCCATGTAATCGTTGGTGATGGTTTTGTAAAAAATTTGATCCATCGTGGTGGATCCATTGAAGTCTTCCCTGGATGTCTGCTTTCTCCAGTAGGGCTGTGCCACTGATGAGAGAGGCCTAAAAATATAAAAGTTAACAAAATATGAAAATACTTTTCATTGCCAAGGCAGCGGCCGTCGTCAGAAGGCGGCATCGAGGTGTGATCCAGGCAGAAACTGGCAAGACCAGCTGGTTAAATCAGCGGGCTGGTGAGATTTTTTCGCTGGCTGTAGATGATCTCATGCAGGGCTGGATCTTGCATGTAGCGCAAAATCCGGGCGGGGTAATCGAGCTTGCCGTTATGCAAATAGGCCAATGTGGCCAAGGCTTTGGCGTCCCTTGCTTGATCGCTGGCCATCAGCAAACGCTGCCTGGAAAAGCCCAGGCTCTTGGAGAGGCGTGCAAACTTTCCCACCAAGAGTTCAACATTGTGGTCAGGATCGAGCAGCTGCAGCCTCGCCTCTTGAATCTGTTCGTGGCTGGCGTTCTCGGGAAGCAGACCCTGTTTCACCATCTCCCCCGCGCTCAGCTGGGCGGGGCCTTGGGTGTCAAACAGACCGCTGCGTACCGCCAGGGGGCTGTCCTCCCCTGGCTTGGCATGTTGCATCTCATCAAACAACACGGCGGCGACGAGCATTGGATTGATGCGCTGACGGGAGCTGTGGCGCAAGATGAGAGGACGAAGCTCCTCCAGCCGGGAGAGGGTGTGGTTGCGTAGAGGCTGGAGCTGGTCGAGGCCCTCGGTGAAGAGCTGGGCGATGGCCGGTTGGGGACCGTGCACGCCGAAGCGTCGATTCAATTCGCGCAGCTCCTCCGGGGTGAAGTCCACCGGATCCGGTCGCTGTCCCTCCATCGGGGAGAGGTGGGACGCCCCGGTGGATTCCAAACTCTCGATCCAAGAAGCGGCCACCGGAGGCCTGGCCGTCGGTCCCATGCGGTGGACCATCAGCCAGCCCATGCCCACCACGACGGCCAGCGCTGGCAAAGCCATGTGTCGCTTCAGACGGCGCTGGAGGGAGGGGCGGAGCAACGGGTGAAGGCGGAAGAAACCCATGGCTGGGTCTCTGCGAACAATTGTGAAACCATTATTTGGCTTTGCAGCCATCTGTCCAGGGCCAGGCCGTTCGGTCCTCCTGCTGGCCCAGAACTGGACAGCCCCATGGGACGGTTCAGTACGGTGCGGGGGCTTGCGCGGTAAACCAGCGGCCATGTCCACGCTTTCGCCGTCGACCGCTCTTCCGCCGCTTCGGTCCTCCGAACCCCAGAGCCTTTGGCAGCGCTTTCAGGCGCTGTTGTGGCACAACAGCGCGCTGGGGATCTGGTTGGACCCCAGCCGCATGAATCTGACGGAGGAAAATCTCCAAGCCCTCGAGCCCCGTTTTGCCGAGGCCTTTCGGGCCATGGCGGCCTTGGAATCTGGCGCCATCGCCAACCAGGACGAAGGCAGGGAGGTGGGTCACTACTGGCTGCGCGATCCGGATCGGGCGCCATCGCCGGAAGCGCGCCAGTTGATTCGGCGGGAGACCGAGCGACTGGAAACCTTTGGTCGCCAGGTGCTCGATGGCGCGCTGCTGAGCCCAACGGGATCCCCCTTCACCGACGTGCTCTGGATTGGCATCGGTGGATCGGGCCTGGGGCCCTTGCTGATGGTGGAAGCCCTGCAGCAGCAAGGCCAGGGGATGGCGTTTCACTTCTTCGACAACGTCGATCCCCAGGGCATGAGCGCCACCCTGGCCTCGCTGGGATCCCGGTTGCTCACAAGCTTGGTGATCGTGGTGAGCAAATCCGGCGGCACCCCCGAGCCCCGGCTGGGGATGCAACAGGCTCGGGCCCGCCTGGAGTCGCTTGGTGGCCGTTGGCCTGAGCAGGCCGTGGCCATCACCATGGCGGGAAGCCTGTTGGATCAACAGGCCGCCGCAGAGGGGTGGCTCGCCCGCTTCGACATGCCCGATTGGGTGGGTGGACGCACCAGCATCACCAGCGCGGTGGGCTTGCTCCCGGCGCTCCTGATCGGAGCCGACATGCGGGGCTTCCTGGCGGGAGCCGCAGCGATGGACCAGCTCACACGGGTGGAGCAGTTGCGCAGCAACCCCGCAGCCCTTCTCGCCGCCTGTTGGTTTGTGGCCGGCGACGGGCAGGGCAAGCGCGACATGGTGGTGCTTCCCTACAGGGACCGTTTGCAGGTGTTCAGCCGCTACTTGCAGCAGCTGGTGATGGAGTCTTTGGGCAAGCGGCTCGATCGGGCTGGAGAGGTGGTGCATCAGGGCCTGGCTGTCTATGGCAACAAAGGCTCCACCGATCAGCACGCCTATGTGCAGCAATTGCGAGATGGTCTCGATAATTTCTTTGTGGTGTTCATCGAAGCCCTCGATGAACCTGCCGACATTGGCCCGGTGGCCGATGAACATCCCGCCGATTTCCTGGCAGGCTTCTTGCAGGGCACCCGCGCCGCCCTCTGCGAGGGTGAGCGCCAATCCCTGACGCTCACCCTGGAGCGTTTTGACGCCCGTGCCCTGGGTGCCCTGATCGCCCTGTTTGAGAGAGCCGTGGGCCTCTACGGCGAATTGATCAACGTCAACGCTTACCACCAGCCCGGCGTGGAGGCCGGCAAGAAAGCCGCCGCCGCCATCCTCTCCCTCCAAGGCCAGCTGGTGGCTCTACTGGCCGATGGCCAACCCCACAGCTTGGACGCCCTCGCTGAGGCCCTGGGCTTGCAGAGTCCGGAGCCGCTCTTCTGGATCCTGCGCCATCTCTGTTTCAACCTAAGTGGCTACAGCGCCACAGGCGATTGGGGCCAACCCCAATCGCTCAGCTTCCAGAAGCGTTGATGGCTCAGCTGGCCAGCCGGGCCTTCAGGGCACAAGGTTGACCAGCTTGCCGGGCACCACAATCACCCTCCGGGGGGGTTGGCCCTCCAGCCATTTGGCGGCCACCTCGCTCTCCAGGGCCAGCCGCTCCAGAGTGGAGGCATCCGCATCGGCAGGCACCTCCAAATTGCCACGCACCTTGCCCTTCACCTGAATCACCAGGGGGATCGTGTCGCGCGCCAGGGCAGAGGCCTCGGCCCGGGGCCAGGGCTGCTGGTGCACGCTGGTGGCTGGAGCCGTGGGATCCACCAGGCGATGCCACAGCTCCTCCGCCAGGTGAGGAGCAAAGGGGGCCAGCAGCAACACCAGGTTGTGAACGGCCTCCCGGGCCACCGCTGGGCGCACATGCGCCAGGTGGGTGCCCATGGCATTGGCCAGTTTCATCAACTCCGAGACCGCTGTGTTGAGCTGCAGCTCTCCCGCCAGATCGCTGCTCACCTCTTGAATGGCGGTGTGCACGGCGCGCCGCAGCTCTTTTTCGGCAGGTTGAAGATCGGCGCGCTCCACCCCTGCTGAGGCCCCGGGTTCCTCGCCCCTGGCGGCGGGGTGGAGCACAATCCCCAGCTCCTTGGCCGTTTCAGCCAAACGCCAGATCCGCTGCAAAAAGCGAAACTGCCCCTCGACATCGGCATCGTCCCACTCCAGATCTTTTTCCGGGGGAGCCTTGAAGAGGATGAACATGCGGGCGGTGTCTGCGCCATAGCGATCGATCACGGAGGTGGGATCAACGCCGTTATATTTAGACTTCGACATTTTGTCGTAGCTCACCATCAGTGGCTCGCCGCTGATCGGATCCCGCGGATCATTGACATCTGCCACATCAGCTGGCGCAATATATTTGCCATTCACCGGATTGCGATAGGTCAACCCCTGCACCATGCCCTGGGTGAGTAGGCGGGCAAAGGGTTCGTTGAAACTGAGCAGGCCTCGATCGCGGAGCACCTTCGTGAAAAATCTTGAGTAAAGAAGGTGCAGAATTGCATGCTCAATTCCCCCCACGTATTGATCCACAGGCAACCATTGATCAACCGCTTCCTTGCCAAAAGGACGTTGATCATTCAGCGGGTCTGCATAGCGCAAGTAATACCAGCTTGAGCACATGAAGGTGTCCATCGTGTCCGTTTCCCGCTCAGCCGGCCCCCCGCAACTCGGGCAGGCCACCGTTCGCCATGCCTCCAGCTGCGCCAGGGGCGATCCACCTCGCCCCTGCAGGGCGATGCCCGTGGGCAGCAGCACGGGCAACTGGTCGGCGGGCACGGGCACATCGCCGCAATCGGGGCAGTGCACCATCGGGATCGGGCAGCCCCAGTAGCGCTGGCGGGAGATCAGCCAATCCCGCAGCCGGTATTGCACCCGGGCCCGGCCCCAACCCGCCGCTTCGGCTTCGGCCAGGATCCGCTGCTTGCCCTCCTCGGAGGCCAGCCCGTCGAAGGGGCCGGAGTGGATCAACACGCCAGGTTCCGTCCAGGCGGCGCCACTGAAGGCCGCCGGGTCGGCCCCCTCCGGAACGATCACCTGGCGAATCGCCAGCCCGTGCTGGCGGGCGAACAGAAAATCGCGCTGATCATGGGCTGGCACGCCCATCACGGCGCCGCTGCCGTAGTCGGCGAGCACGTAATCGGCAATCCAGAGGGGGATCAGCTCCCCGCTGGCGGGATGGCGCACCAGGGCGCCCAGCGCCACCCCCCGTTTGGGGCGCTCCTCATCGGTGCGCTGCTGCTCGCTTTCGGCCGCCACCAATTCACAGAGGGCCTCCACCGCCAGCCGTTGCTCCGCCGAGGTGAGGCAGGGAACGAGGGGGTGCTCCGGCGCCAACACCAGATAGGTGACGCCAAAGAGCGTGTCGGGCCGGGTGGTGAACACGCTGATGCTCTCCCCGGTGGGGCTGCCATCGGCCTTCACCACCGGAAACGCCAATTCGGCGCCCGTGGAGCGACCAATCCAGTTGGCCTGCATCGTGCGCACCCGCTCCGGCCAGTGCTCGAGCTGATCGAGATCCTCAAGCAGCTGATCGGCGTAGGCCGTGATCTGGAGAAACCACTGGCGCAGTTTGCGCTTCTCCACCAGCGCGCCGGAACGCCAGGAGCGCCCCTCCCCATCGACCTGCTCATTGGCCAGCACGGTCTGATCCAGGGGATCCCAGTTGACGGTGGCCTCCTTGCGGTAGGCCAATCCCGCCTGCCAAAACTGCAAAAACAGCCATTGGGTCCAGCGGTAGTAGTCCGGCTTGCAGGTGGTCACCTCCCGAGACCAGTCGATGGAGAGCCCCAGGCGTTGCAATTGGGCGCGCATCTGGGCAATGTTGCGCTCGGTCCACTCAGCGGGATCCACGCCCCGCTCGATGGCGGCGTTTTCCGCCGGCAAGCCAAACGCATCCCACCCCATCGGGTGGAGCACCCGGCGGCCCCGCATGCGCTGTTGGCGGGCCACCACGTCGGTGATCACATAGTTGCGCACATGGCCCATGTGCAAGCTCCCCGAGGGATAGGGGAACATCGACAGGGCGTAGTAGGGCTCGGGCGGGCCGCTCTCCTCGGTGCGATCGGCGTGCTGCTCCCGCCAGTGCGCCTGCCACTGGGCCTCGATCTCCTGGGGCCTGTAGCGGGAGGGCTCGGTCACGTGGGGGGAGGGCAGCAACAAAGGGATTCGGGCCCGGGGCCCGACTCCCCGATGGTGCCACACGCGCTCCGGCCGGACTGGCGGCTCAGAGCAGGGCGCGCAGCAGCGTGATCGACTGCCGGCTCACCATCACCAAGGGCTGGTTGGCGCTTTGGCGCATGGCGAGGAATTGCGGGTCCTGCCACTTGATCACCCCTTCCAACTCCTGCCCGCCGATCAGGCTGAGGCTCACCACCGAGCGGGTGCGAATCAATTCTTGAATATGGCGCACGCTTGGCAGGGAAGTGTCGAGCTTTGGGCCGCGGGTCTCAAAGAAGCTCTGCATAGGATCGAGGGAGTGCGTGCCGGGCTGCCGTCAACATGGAATTCAGCAAGTATCACGGACTGGGAAACGATTTTCTGCTCTTTGATCTGCGTCGCTGGTCTTGGCCGGGATCAGCCCTGAAGGCTCACCCGGATCTGGTGAGGCGGTTGTGCGAGCGGCGCTTTGGTGTGGGCGCCGATGGAGTGATTCTGGCCCTGCCCGCGGCCTCTGGAGCCGAGCTGCAGATGCGCATCTTCAATGCAGATGGCTCAGAAGCTGAGATGTGCGGCAATGGCATCCGTTGCTTGGCCCGTTTTCTGGCGGATCGGGATGGGGATGGGCCCGGCCGCCGCTGGCAGGTGGAAACGGCGGCAGGCTTGATCGTGCCGGAGCTGGAGGCGGATGGGCAGGTGCGGGTCGACATGGGCCCCCCCTTCCTGGAGCCCGACAGCGTGCCCACCCAGCTGCCCACCGGCCCGGCGGGCCTGCCCCAGGGGGAGCTGGAGCTGCTCGGGCGCACCTGGGCCGTGGCCGCCGCCGGCATGGGCAATCCCCATGTGGTGGTGCCGGTGAGCGATGTGGCCTCCATGGATCTGGAGCAGATCGGTGCGGCCCTGGAGGTGCATCCGGTCTTCCCAGCTCGCACGAATGTGCACCTGGTGCAGGTGCTCAGCCCTGCTCACCTCCAGATGCGGGTGTGGGAGAGGGGAGCCGGACCAACCCTGGCCTGCGGCACCGGCGCCTGCGCCACGCTGGTGGCGTGCCACCTTCTGGGCCTTTGCGACCGCCTGGCCCGCCTCGACCTGCCGGGAGGCCCCCTCCAGATCGAATGGGACGCTGGCACGGGCCATGTGCTGATGCGGGGCCCCGCCGAACCGGTTTTCCACGGGGTGTTGGCCCCGCCCCATGCCCGCGAGGTGGAGGCCTGGTTGGGCGCCGCTCCCTCCAACACCACGCCGCTGGGGGTCGCGCAGCAGGAGGAGGGAGACCCCATCGATTGCGCCACCGCCTGCACCCAGGGCTGCCTTCGGCCCGAGGCCTGCCCCAGCGCTGCTGCCCGGGCGAAGGTGGCCGCCCTGTTGGAGGGTCGCTCCCTCGACGACCTGGTGCGCCTGGCCAACGATTCCCTGGAAAGTCGCCTTTTGGGCCGGCGCTCCGAGGCCGGGGACGGCGGTGTCTGAGGCCACCGCTCAGCTTCCCTCCCTCTATCTGGATGCTTGCGCCACCACCCCTTTGAGTGCGGATGCGCTGCAGGCCATGGAGGAGGCCTGGCGCCTGGGCTGGGGCAACCCCTCCAGCCTCCACAGCTTCGGGGTGCGGGCGGCGGAGCTGCTGGAGCGCAGCCGCCTGCAATTGGCGGGTGATCTCGGGGCCGATCCCGAGGAGGTGGTGTGGTGTTCCGGCGGCAGTGAAGCCATCCAAACCGCCCTGTTGGGCAGTGCCGAAACCCTCCCGCCAGGGCGCCTCCTGATCAGCGCTGTGGAGCACCCCGCCACGGAAGCCGCAGCGGCGGTGCTCCTGCGACGGGGCTGGCAGCTGGAGCGGCTGCCGGTGGATCGCCAGGGTCTGCTGCGTTGGCAGGCCGTCGAGCCCCTGCTCGCTCCTCCCACCCGATTGGTCTCCCTGATCTGGGGCCAGAGTGAGGTGGGCAGCCTGCAACCAGTGGCCGAGGTGGGTGCCCTCTGCCGGGAGAGGGGCATCCGCTTCCACGTGGATGCGGTGCAGGTGATGGGCCATGCCCCGATCGACTGGCGCAGCTTGCCGGTGGATTTGCTGAGCGGAGCTGCCCACAAGCTTCAGGGCCCCCGCGGCATCGGCGTGCTCCTGGTGCGCCAGGGTGTGCCCCTGGCGCCCTTGATCGGCGGTGTGCAAGAGCGGGGCCGCCGTGGCGGCACCGAGCCTGTGGCCCTGGCCGCCGGCTTCGCCGCGGCACTGCAGCTGTGCCGCAGAAGGCTGGACGATCATGGCGGCATCGACCCCATCGCCTCCCTGCGCAATCAGCTTTGGAGGGAGCTGGCGGCCTGGCCGGGAGTGGAGCTCCTCGGGCCCGAGCCGGAGGAGGGGCTCCGCCGTCTGCCGCACCACCTGAGCCTGCTGCTGCGAACCGAGCAGGGGATCCCCCTGCCGGGCCGCGCCCTGGTGCGGGCTCTGGCCCGGCGAGGGGTGGCCTGCAGCAGTGGCTCCGCCTGCAGCAGCCAACGCTCCCGGGCCGGCCACCCGGGCGCGAGTCCGGTGTTGCTGGCGATGGGCTACTCCCCGGCAGACGCCGCGGCAGGCTTGCGTTTCAGCCTCGGACCCTGGCTCCGCAGCGAGGATCTGGCCGCCCTGCCCGAAACGCTGGCTCAGGCCCGCGAAGAGGTGCAGCAAAGCCTGCTTTGAGGCCTTGGAGCCGAGTCGTTAAGGTCGAAGCCCTGCAGCCCGCCCGGCCCATGCTCCCCTCCGATCTGCGCCAGGCCGAAGGCCAGGCTCTGGAGGCCCTGCGTTCCGCCCTCAACTCCCGCGACAACGGCCGCTGGACCGTGGAGCTGCGCTTTGAGGGCCTTCGCTTGATGCCCTTGGCCCTGCGCTTGGCCGCAGCTTTGCAGGAGCAGGGTGAGCCGCTGAAGGTGCTCTTTCCTGATGCGGGAGCCACTGCCTTGGCCCGCAGGGATCACGACCAGCTCGCCCCCCTGATCGGCAGCCTCGCCGACCACCGCCGCCTCCAGGAGCAGGCCGCCGCCCCTGAGGCGTCGTCAAGCCCCAACCAAGAGGGCGCCCCAGCCCCCCTCCTGCTGCTCGTGGCCCCCAGCCCCTCCGATTACGGCCTGGTGGAAGCGATCTGCGAAGCGCAGCGCGGGCCCGTGCTGCTGGTCAACCCCACCTTGGAGGATGCGGCCGTGGGCATCGGCAGTGTGGCCAGGGCGCGCCGCAAGGGTTTTCTGGCGCAGTGGCAGGCGGCCTACGCCCTCCAGCCCTTTGCCGCCAGCGCCCTGCGGCGGGCCCATCCAGGCGATTGGGAGCTCTACCGGTTGGATGCCGATGGCTTCCGCTTGGCGGGTTCTTTCCCCCGCAAACCCACCAATGAAGAACAGGCTGAAGCCCTCAGCGGCCAGGCCTCCGGTGGCTTGCAGCAGCAGTTGCGCTCCCTGGGCGATCTGATCGACAACCTGCAGGGTTGAGCGATTGGGTGTGCATTGCGGCTGGTGCCAAGCGGCGGTGCCCCCTAAACTTCGCCGACCTCACAGCGCCCATGCCCAGCCAATTTCCCAGCTCCCGATCCAAGCCTCAAGGTCGGTGGAGCCCCGTCGACCTGGCAGCAGGAGTTGCGGTGCTTCTCGCAGCTGCAGGTGTGCTTTGGAGTCCCAAACTCTCCAGCGCGGTGGCGAGGGCCACGGGCGGGGAGGTGCCGGTCACCGTCTCCGTCGATGTGCGCGGCGAGCCCGCTGTCGACAGCGCCGCCCTGATTCGCTCCATCGAATCGGAGGGCAAGGTGTCGATCGTGATCCGCAATGCCCCCCACGGAACGGTGAAGGTGGCCAAAGTGCAGCCCCTGCAGCGCAGGCTCACGATCCTCACCCCCGACGGCAAGCTCGTCTCCACCCCCGATCCCAACCAAAAAACCTTCGGCACCTTTGACGCCCGCTTCATTCTGGAGGGCCGGGGCCGCAAGGGAGGCGGCGGCGTGGTGTTTGGCAATCAAACCCTGAAGATCGGTGCCCCCGTGGAGCTCGAAGGGTCCAATTACCGCTTCAACGGCAACGTCACCAACCTCTCGATCGGCTCCTGATATGCGTTCCTCCCACCCTTCACGCGCCCTGGGCCTTTGCGCGGGTTTATCCTTGCTCACGCCCCTGATCGGCGCGGGGCAGGCGATGGCCACCCCCGCCTTGGCCCCACGCCAGGGATGGCCGCGGGTGGTGCCCGTGATGCCCCTGCCGCCCCTCACCCCGGCGCTGGGAAGCCCGCAGCTTGGCAGCGAGCCCAGCTGTCCCGGGCTTCAGCAGCGGCTTGCCGCCCAGCTGGCCGGTGAAACGAGCGCTTGGAGTGTGTCCATCGCCGATGGGTCGGGGCGGCTGCTGGCCGATGTGAACGGCACGCGGCCCCGGGTGCCCGCCTCCAACCAAAAGTTGGTGAGCACCGCTTTTGCCCTCGATCGCCTCGGCCCCGAGTTTCGGCTCAACACCCAGCTCTGGCGGCTGGGGGATGGCACCCTGCGCCTGACGGGCCAAGGTGATCCGGATCTGGCTTTGCCCCACCTGCAACGCTTTGCCCAGCTGGCGTTGAACTCGGGGGGCTCGCGCGGACCCTCCGGCTCGGTGGTGCGCCTGCAGGTGGCCGAAGTTCCTCCGCAAGCCTGGTGGCCCCAGGGTTGGAATTATGCGGATCGCTACCAGTCCTACGGGGCGCCGATCACCCGGTTGGCGATCACCAGCAACGCGATCGATGATGCCGTCACCGATCCGATCGCCAGGCTGAAAGTGTTGCTCAAACGCACCGCCAGCCAACAGGGGGGTGACATCCAGCTGCAGCTCGTTTCTGCCGAGCAATCCCTGCCCGCTGATGCGGTGTTGCTGCATGAGGAACCCTCCACCTCGATGCAGGGGCTGTTGAGCCTGGCCAACACCGAAAGCCACAATTTCACCGCTGAGGTGTTGCTGCGCTCCGGAGCGGGCACCTGGGATCTGCCCGAGGCCGTGCGGCGAGAAACCGTTTGGCTCAGCCAACAGGGCCTTCCCATGGAAGGCGTGCGGGTGGCGGATGGCAGCGGCCTCGATCGCGCCAACCGGCTCACCAGCCGCTTTCTCACGGCCTTGCTGTTGCGGATGGATCAACACCCCTATGGACGCGCCTACGTGAGTTCGATGGCCATCGCGGGGCAGCGCGGCACCCTTCGCAATCTCTACAAAGGCACCAGCCTCGATGGGAGGGTGTATGCCAAAACGGGCACGCTCACTGGCGTTCGCTCGATCAGCGGGCTGCTGGTGACCCCGGCTGGTCCCCGCTACTTCAGTGCGATCTCCAACGGGGCTGGCTCGCCAAACGGCACCATCGGCCGCATCCTGCGCGATGCGCAGAACGTGAGCTTGTGCCCTTGAGCGGCATGATCTGACCCTGATCTGTAAGAGGGTCAGGTCAGTTTTTTGTTAGAAGGATGGGTGGGAGGCTGAGGTCTCATATCGACACATCTTCTATGCGACCTCATTAGCGCCACTCCTTTGAGGTGTCTGCTCTGCCTCCGATTCCTTGGCTAGTGCATTAACGGTGTGGCAATAGAAAGCAGGAGAAAGAATAGGCCAGCTGGGATTACCAGCTGGGATTAGAAGAATGGGCAGAGGTGTGTCCTTTAGCGAAGAAGTTAGTTCAGTCGGCTGCCGAACCAGGCGTCGCAGCAGCCGGCGGCTCTCGCACCTGATGTTCGGCACGAGGTGGTCGGCAGCAAGAGGGCTTGCCAGTCTCAGCCTTGGTCTTTGGTCCCCGCCCCAGTAAGAGCCGCCGCGAAGGCCGCGGCGCTGAAGGCTTCATCGTTCCGGAGGCTGCGGGCCAGGGGGGTGAGCAGGAAGTCGGCCACCTCGCGAGGCGTGGCGCCGCCGTCTTCCACCAGCACGAGCACCTCGAGGTCGTCAAAACTCAAGGTGTGGGCAAAGGGTTGGTCCATGGGTGGCGGGTGCCCCTACCGGGCGGTGGCTGATGGGTGCTCTCAGCATGGTGCCGCAGGCGCGGCTGGGAATGCTGAGGGGATAGATCCTCGAGGATGCCTATGGCAGCAGCTGAGCCCCCATCCGGCCCCCCGCCCACTGGCGCCCGTCCGCCCGGCCTGATCCAGCGGTATAAAGAGGAACTGCAGGCCCGCCACTACGCCCGCCGCACAGTGGACACCTACGAGCAATGGCTGAGGCGGTTTCTGCGGTTTCACCAGCTGCGTCATCCGCGGGAGATGGGGAGCGAAGAGGTGAATGCCTTTCTCACGCACCTGGCGGTGGAGGGTCAGGTGAGCGCCTCCACTCAGAACCAGGCTCTCTCGGCGCTGCTGTTTCTATATCGGGAGCTGCTTGAACGGGATCTGGATCTGGAGGGGGTGGTGCGAGCCAGGCAGAAGCGACGGCTGCCCATGGTGTTGAGCGAGGCGGAGGTGAGGGCTGTAATGGGGCGGTTGGAGGGCGATCCTGCCTTGGTGGTGGGGTTGCTCTATGGAGGTGGGCTTCCCTTGAACGACATCTCCTGAATGTTCGCCGTCTCCATCAGAATGATCTCGCGGCAGGTTGGTGAGCGGTATTGCTGCCATGCGCCTTAGCGAGAAAGTACCGCCATGCTGATCACCAATGGTGTTGGCAATGGGTATTTCCGCAACGGAACCGCTGGAAAGATGAGGCCACTGGCAAGGAAGGTCGCCACCACCTAGACCCAAGTGTGATCCAAAAGGCCGTAAAAAAAGCCGTTGTCTATGCTGGCCTTACCAAACCTGTCGGTTGCCACACGTTTCGCCATTCGTTTGCGACTCATCTACTGGAGCGAGGGCAAGATATACGAACCATTCAGGAACTAATGGGCCACTCCGATCTGAACACAACGATGATCTATACACACGTTCTCAAACGCGGCCCGATGAGCGTCATCAGCCCTGCCGATCAACTGTAGCTGTGGCTACAAGCGGTTATCGGGTCCGGGAACCACTGTTCACAACGAACAGAATTGCCTGAGAAAGCTTGCGGTTGCAGCATTTCGCCGAAGGACACAGTGGGGGTTCACGGAAGTGGTCGCAGACGATACGGTGGTTCACGGAAACCATCCAATAAGCGTTCGAAGGATCGGATTGGTCAGCCTGCGTACCTTGGCCTTCAAACGTGCTTATGGCTGATCTGGTCATCCGATCTTGGATGTGTATCTTGCCGAACATGTGGTTATCGGACCCGCAAACCACGCCTATAGCTGGGTGGCATTTGACAAGGAGCATTGCACCGCAAGCGTTTTGCGGGTATCCAGCCCGATGCCACAGCGTGGTTCACGGAAAGGGGGGAGACTCGGGGTGTGGTTCTCGGAACCTCCCAATAAGGAGTTAGGCACATAAAATACCGGTAACCGTGAGAGCCTCATGACCGATGAAGCAGCGAGGCTACTTCGTGAGTTACACGCGAGCGGGCAAACTGGCCTCGCCATCCTGATTGCAATCCTTGCAGTCCTTGTACTAGCCGGAATCGGGGTGTTTTTGCTTCAGCGACGTTTTATCACTCTGACCGTCGAAGCACAGAAGGTGATCGATGCCAAGATGAAGGCGGCGGACACAATGCGAGAGGAAAGTAGAAAGAGTCAGGAGTTTTATGCAGCGGATGTTATTGCCCGGATCAATGCGCTGAGTACCATCAATGACGAGCTGAGAAAGGAAATAGAGCGCCTGTCTGCACAGCAGAGGGGCCTCCGGGACTCCCAGGCTGCATTCCGCATTAGCGTGAAGGATTCGATTTCGATTGGCTTGCAAGATATCAAGGATAGAATGACTTCGTTAACAGTAAATGAGATTCTGAGTCAGATACCAGATACGTTCAAAGATGACTTGCAACTTACGGTCGCCGATGCGGCAAAACAAGTAGTTGCTGATGTGACTAATATTCTTCAGAAGTCTCCGTCTGACTTGATAGATTATGAAGCAATTACCCGAGAACTGGAAGGTCGTCTACGCAGGGCGCTGCAAAATATAAGATTTCCCTATGCTGATCCAATACACGAGAAGAACGGTGAGTACAATCAATATTACGATCAGTATGTTGAACAACTGGCCTACCGTATCGCCCTTCATCTTCGCCGCTATATTTAGAAACAAGAGCCTAACAAAATCATCCACCCGACCCGGTTCTAAGTTGACTGTCAAATGCAAGCAATGCTCCGGGCGGGTGATGATTGGCGTTGGGTGGATTGAAACGTCGGCGAGGCGGATCACCAATTAAAAGGTCTTAAGTATAGCGGGAGACGAAGAACTTCAGCATAGTTTTAAGCCTGTGGCGTACCCCTGCTTCTATGATCGAGTTATGGCCGGCCTGTGCCTCATTGCCTCCTGACCGATGGCCCGCGTCTTCCTCTCCCACTCCAGCCGCGACAACGCCGCTGCGGCGGAGTTGAAGGCCTGGCTGGATGGGCAGGGATTCGCGCCGGCCTTTCTCGATTTCGACAAGCACAGCGGCATTCCGCCCGGCGCCGCCTGGGAGCGCACGCTCTACGAGAAGATCCAGCGCTGCCAGGCCCTTCTGATCCTGCAGACGCCGAATTGGAGTGCCTCCGGCTGGTGCAAGGTGGAATTCCACCAGGCTCGCGCCCTGGGCAAACCGATCTTCCAGGTGGTGGAGAACGACGAGGCGGCCGCCGAGAAGCCGATCGCGGCAGATTTGCAACGGCTCGATCTGCGCCACGACCGACCGGCGGGCCTGGAGCAACTGCGGCGCGAGCTGGAGTGCATTGCCCTGCAGGATCAGGGCGGCTTCCCCTGGCCGCCTCCGAGTGATCCCAGCCGGTCTCCCTTTCCTGGCCTGATGGTGTTTGAGGAAGAGGATGCTCCAGTGTTCTTCGGCCGCGACAACGACTGGAGGGTGGTGATCGAGCGGCTCAACACCCGCCGGGTGCAGGGAGGGCCGC
>JBJTWN010000046.1:0-4910 GCA_046081785.1 Cyanobium sp. | reverse complement strand
AATCTCCCCCTTGGCCTTGCCCCACATCGCACCCCCAGCTCACATCCACCCTCGAAGCCGCGCCATCCTGGTAGCCGCCCGCTGCTCCTCCCCATTTCTGCCACCCTCACCGCCACCTACCTGGGCGCCAATGGCTGGCTGCTCGATTTCGGCGGTCTGCGGGTGGTGGTGGATCCCTGGTTCACCGGGCCCTTGAGCTTCGGGCCGATCGACTGGCTGCTCAAGGGGGAGCTGGCCACCCCCCAGTCGGTGCCGGCGGGGATCGACCTGCTGCTGCTCAGCCAGGGGCTGCCGGATCACTGCCATCCCCCCAGCCTGGCCCTGCTGCCGACAGACCTGCCGGTGGTGGGCTCCCCCACGGCGGCCCGCAAGGCGCAGGAGTTGGGCTTCAGCCGCGTCACCCCCCTGCGGCCAGGGGAGCGCCACGATTACGGCTCCCTGGCGATCACCGCCACGGCCGGCGCCGCCGTGCCCCAGATCGAGAACGGCTGGCTGCTCGACCATCCCGGCGGCAGCCTCTACCTCGAACCCCACGGCTTCCCGAGCCCCGATCTCCCCATCCGGCCGCTCACTGCGGTGATCACTCCGGTGATCGATGTGGGTCTGCCGTTGGCCGGGGCGTTTGTGCGGGGGCGCAGCGCTCTGCCGGAGTTGCTTGAACGGTTCACGCCAACCGCCGTGCTCGCCAGCACCACCGGCGGCGATGTGCGCTTCAGCGGGCTGCTGGCCTCGGCGCTGCAGGTGGAGGGCAGCCCGGAGGAGGCGGCCGCTGTGGTGGCCCAGGCCGGTGGTTGCCGCTTCATTGATCCGGTGCCGGGGCAGCCCTATGGGCTGTCCCCGATCAGCGTGAATCCTGCCCAATAGATGGGCTGGGGTCTTGATGCTTTCAGACTCCGCATGGCGTTCCGCAGAGCCTGGGTTTTTCCCGCTTTGGCGATACGAAGATTGCCATAGAAGCGGTGCATGAGCTGTGATGTCTCATCATCTGGGATGCGCCAAAGAGACACCACAACCGTTTGCGCGCCTGCCCCCAGAAAGGCCCGCGACAAACCCACCACTCCATCCCCTGTCAGAACGCCCCTTCCAGAATCGCAAGCGCTGAGCACTACCAGATCAGCGTGAAGGTTGAGCTTGCTCACCTCGGCGTAGGTGAGTAAACCATCGTCCTGGCCGCTGTCCGCCAGAACGATGGCACCGTTCTCCAATTTGTCTCGCTGCTCCAGCACACCATGGGCAGCGAGATGAATCACTCGCGCCATCGGCATCTTGGCCTTGATGGCGGTTTCCGTCGCCTGGCTGCCCACCAGAGTGGAGGCGTTGTGGGGAAAGTAGTCTCTCTGGATTTGCTGTGCTTCCAGCTGGGATCCACGCAGGGCGAGAAGGCCCAAATCGTCGAGTTGGGAGGGGATGACGGGATTGCCCACAATCAGCACCTCAGCTGCCGTAGGCAACGGTGCAAGATGGCGGGCGTGCCTCCCCTGGTGCAGGGCTGGATCGATCACTTGGATGGAGGGGGTGGTGGCCAGGGTGTGGTGATCGATGAGGAATCTCCCTTTGGAATCCAGCAGGGCAGGGAATGGGAGCAGAAAGAGCTCCTGGTGGGGCACCACGACCACTTTCTGCCCTGGGTCGTCGGGCAGCCATTGGGCGATGGGTTCCACCAGCAGTTGATGGAGGTGGCGCAGGATGATGGCGGCACTTTTCCTCTCTGCGATCTGGGCACGTGAGGCTTTGATGAGGGCATCAAGATCGATGTTTTGCTCCTGTAGATCCACGGATGTGAAGTGGATGGTTCCAGTGGGCTGCACCACCCAGATGTAAATCCTTCCCGCCACGCCTTGCGATCGGCCTTGATGGATGAAGGAATCTTCGGGGATCAGGGAATATTCAATAAAGGTGGTCTGCTGGGAGCGGGCCAGAGCACGAACCTTTTCCAGCGTCAGGGGTTCGACCGGGCGATCACTCTGTTCGGAAAGGCGAGCTAGAAAGGCTTGGGCCCTTCCCCGCTCAGAGGCCACCAGAGCCTCGGGTTCTCGCCGATCAGCAACCAGCACCTGTTGCAGCAGGTTGTAACTCGACACCTGGGTGCTGAAGAGGGCGATGCGTTGCTGATCATTGAGGGGAGTGCGCAGCCCATCGAGAATGTTCAGCGCCTCGTTCAGGTCGGCTTCGGCTGCGCGCAGGGCCCCTGTCTGCAGCTGGGTGTAGGCGCGATTGTTCAATGTTCGCGCCCGTTCTCTCAGAGCACGCGCTTGTTCGAATGTGCGCAGGGCGATTTGATAGAAGCTCAGCGCTTGCTCAGGGTTGCCTTCCTGACCCGACACAAGGGCCAGGCAGTTGTAAACCTCGCCCAGAAGCATGGCTCCATTGACCTTTTTGGCCAGGGCCAGGCCCTGCAGATAGTGCCGCTTGGCTTGGCGCAAATTGCCCTGCTGATGCTGGATGAGTCCGAGGTTGATGTGGAGTGAGGCTTGCAGCTCCAGATTCCTCAGTGTCTTTGCCAGGGCAAGGCTCTGGCTGTTCAGGCCTGTGGCCTGGCCATAGTCCCGTTTCTCGTAGTGAAGGGCAGCCAGCCGCGCCAGGGCGAGGGCTTCCGCCTGTTTGGATCCCGTTGTCCTGGCCTGGGCCAGACTCTGTTGATACCAGCGAACACTGCGATCAAAGTCGCCAAGCCTAAAGAGGATGTCTCCGATTGCACGCTCCACTTTGCCCAGGGCGTCGATCACCGGAGGATCGCGGTTGAGTTGCAGAAGGTGATTGTGTGCCGCCTCCAGATGGTTCAGAGCCTGGGGAAGCTGTTGAAGTTTCTGACGGGATAGCCCCAGCTCAAAGTGGGCCATGGCGATGCCCTTGGGATTAGAGAGGCGTTGGGCGAGTTGGAGGTGCTCGGACTGATAGACGATCGCTTGGGGAATGTCTTGTTGGGCTGAGGCAAGGATGCCAAGCACATACAAGGCGTCAGCCTGCAGGCTGATCTCGCCCAGCTGCCGTGCCAGTTGCAGGGAGGTTTGGAGATGGCTCTCTGCCTCTTTGTGTTGCTTCAGGCGGATCTCAGCCGTGGCAAGGTGTTGGAGAAGCCTGGCCCTTGAGAGGGAGTTTGAGGCCATTTCAGGGTGTGTCAGCGCCCGCAACCACAGGCTTCGTGCTGTCTGGGGGTCTCCCTGATCCCAGGCCCGCTCACCCTCCCGTATGAGGGTTTCCGCGTGGATGGGATCCGGGCCCCCTCGGTTCGGTGTAGGGATGGGGCTGGCCAAGGCCATGGGGGCCTGCAGCACCAACGCCAGAGCAGCCAACTCCCTCAGAAGCCTGAGAGCAGCCCTCTGAGGGATCATTTCTGTTTGATGGCACTGATATCGAGGATAGGGTTCAAGGCTTCATTGAATTCTTTTTCACATTCCTTCTCGCTGCCTTCTGCGCATTGGGTGGTGGATGCGGTTTGATCTAACTGCTTGGTGTTGGAAAGGTCCTGAATGTTCTGAGAGGGTTCAATTTTGCGGTCCTGGCTGCCACTGTTTTTATTTTCCGCCGTGCTGGTTTCACCAGTTCCAGCCCCGGAGCCAACGCCAAGAGTTGTCCCACTTTGGTTTTTACCCCTCCCTTGGTCTTTGGTTTCGATTACGGGCTTTACGGGGGGAAATTTGCTGATGTTCAGCGTAAAGAGGGTGTTTCCGTCCTTGTCCGTATTGCCGATTCCTTGCTCACTGATCACGGCTTCAAGGTTGGCGTTGAAGCTGTTCCCTGTCACGGCCCCGAAGGATCCGCTAATCAGGGTATTGTTCTCGAAGAGAGATCGATTAGCACTGCTGAGCTGAATGGCCTCCCGCTGTTCTGTAAGTGAAGGTATGATATATGCACCAGCTATGAAGAAATCCATACTGCTTTTTGCTTTGATGTCCACCAAACCGATTCCTGAGTTAGTAAATGTCTCAAGTGGCCCGGCTAAGATATTCTCAGCGTCGTAGTTCCTGTTTCCTGAGGTGTTAATGCTAATATTTTCTCCGCCAAATCCACCAATCGCTCCAGTAGCCCTGAAAACCCCATTCATGGCTTCCACCTTAACTTTACCTGCGCGCCCAAATTCTCCTACGCCGCCACTCTGAACGTTGGATGTATCAATTGAGATTACGATAATATCTCCTTTGGCGGAGGCAAGATCAACATTTCCTTGGTCTTGATTTTCGTTAAAGATATTGTTAGTTGTGGGCTCGATATATTTTGTTTCAATTCTTCCAAGTTTCACTACTCCATCTGCCTTGGCGATCAAGTTGCCCTGATTGGTGGAGATTACTCCACCTGCTGGTTGGTCTATCTGTGATCCATCGATGGTGACATTGCCGGCATTAGTTGTGATGCTTCCTATTTTTATTTCGCCAGTTGGGCTTTTTAAAGTTAAACCCTTCTTAAATGTCGTAATTTCAATTTTGTCCGATCCATCCATCATGAATCCCCCAGCTTCAGCCTGAAAAGTGATGCCATTGGCCAAACCAAGAACGTGATCAGGAAGCTTCAACATGCTGATCCCCATGCTTGCCTCGAAGGCGAGATCATTGTTGATAGATTCAGTTTCGATTTTGCTTTCACTGATCACCATGTCGGCGTCTGGCTGGTCGGCTGCCAAGATCTGCTTCTTTGTGCTCAGAACGGCATCATCAGTTCCGCCGCTGCCCGCCACAATCCGGATCTTTTTGGGATCCAATAGCAAGGTGCCCGTAGCGCCCTTCGGGGCCGTCGTGTTGACCTTGCCGTCATAGCGGAGGTTGGCTTTGCCCGAGATCTCCACAAATCCCCCATCGCCCGAGGTTTGTCCGCCCCTGGCAGTCACCTGCCCCTGGAACAGGGTTTGACCATCGGCCCAAATCACCACCTTGCCCCCATCACCTGCATCAATGGCATCCGCATGGATGCTGGAT
>JBJTWN010000045.1:0-7331 GCA_046081785.1 Cyanobium sp. | reverse complement strand
CAGCGCGACCGCGCGGCCAAGGTAGGGGGGTGCGCAAACGGTCTTCGGATCGCTTGCGGCGCATGCTCTCTCGGGGGCCACCGTCACCACTCGTTGGTGACACTTATTGATTGGAAACCGGCTCCAGAGGGAGGGGCGTCAAAACAGGACGTTCCAGGAACTGGCCCATCAGCCGACCCCCACCGCTGGTTGGCCTCTGCCGCCGCGCGCCACACCAGCGGCGATGGGCTGCGCATGGCCACCCGCCTGCTGGATGACTTTCGCTGCGGGCGGCTGGGCGCCATTGCCCTGGAACTGCCGGGGTGTCCGGCATGAGTGGGGGGTTTGGCGAGGGCGAAGGGGAGTTGCTCACCCTCCACTACCCCAAGCCCCTGCCGATGCGGCTCGATCGCTGGCTGGTGGCCCAGCGGCCGGAGCAGAGCCGCGCCCGGATCCAGAAGTTCATCGACGCCGGTTGCGTGCGGGTGAACGGGATCACGGGCCGGGCCAAGACGCCCTTGCGGCCGGGCGATGTGGTGGAGCTCTGGATGCCACCGCCGGAGCCGTTGCCCTATTTGATGCCCCAGGCGATTCCCCTGGAGGTGCTCTTTGAGGATGCCCACCTGTTCGTGATCAACAAGCCGGCGGGCCTGACGGTGCATCCGGCGCCGGGCAACAAGGACGGCACGCTGGTCAACGCCCTGCTGCACCACTGCCCCGATCTGCCGGGCATCGGCGGCGAGTTGCGGCCGGGCATCGTGCACCGGCTGGATAAGGACACCAGCGGCTGCATCGTGATCGCCAAGAGCCAGGAGGCCTTGGTGAGGCTGCAGGAGCAGATTCAGAAACGGATCGCGAGCCGGGAGTATCTGGCGGTGGTCCATGGTCAGCCCGCGGCGGATGCCGGCACGATCGTGGGGGCGATTGGCCGGCATCCGGCGGACCGCAAGAAGTACGCAGTGGTGCCCGATGGCTCCGGCCGCCATGCCCGCACCCATTGGCGGGTGTGCGAGCGCCTGGGGGATCACGCCCTGCTGCGTTTCCAGCTCGATACGGGGCGCACCCACCAAATCCGCGTCCACTGCGCCCACATCCAGCATCCAATCGTGGGTTATCCGGTGTATTCTCGCGCCCGACGCCTGCCGGTGGCGTTGGCGGGCCAGGCCCTGCATGCCGTGGCCCCAGGCCTCAACCACCCGATCAGCGGCGAACGGTTGGGCTTCACGGCGCCGCTGCCCAAGGAGTTTGAGACGTTGCTGGCAGCGTTGCGGCGGCGGCTGGGACTTGATGGCCAGCCCTCCTCTTGGCAAGAGACGAACTGACGAGCGGATCGAACTGATGAGCGGATCCATTCTCGTTTTGCTCGCCTCAAAGCCCCGACCGCCATGGAACGGGGCTCCCTCAAGCCGTTGCCGCCCAACAGCCGAGCCATCGCCCACGGCAGGCCGCTGGTGAGTGTTGCCTTGCGGTTTGGGCGCTTTGACTGCTTGCTCTGTTTGCAACTCTTCTGAGTCCCCCCACTCTTCAGGTGTCCCGGGTGAGCCAGCGTTGGAAGGCGTTCAGCTCGCCCCGCACCTTGGGCCAGAGGGCGATAGTGAGGGACCGCAGGTGTTCCACAGGCTCGGGTTGCAGGTCGTAGGCATAGAGATGGCGCACAAGATGACGAAAGCGCAGCAATTCCTGCAGCGCAAAGATGGAAGTGGCCGTGAGCACGGCGGGCCGCTCCACCGTGGGATGGCCCATGCGCTCCAGCAGTCGCCGATGCCAATCCCCCCCATCGGGAGTGCCGCCGTTGAGCACCCGGCTGATCTGCAGGAGGCAGCGTTCGACGCCGGTGAAAAACTCTGCAGCCGCAGGGCCCCGGCGTCGATCCGCAGCCGATTGCCCTCCACTCCTCCCAAGGCCTGCAGGCTCTCCACCAAGGCATCGAGCTTGCGCTCCTCCACGGCCAGATCCAGGGCCAGCTCACTCAGTTCCCGAGGCGATGGAGCCGCCATGGCCTCAGGTGAGGACCAGGGCTTGTCGCCGCAGGCGGTCCTGCCAGTGGGGCGGGAGATCTTCGTGGCGGGCCAGGTCGATGGCGATGCCGCCTTGGCCCGCGTTCGCCAGGACCTGATCCACCACCCCCTCCACCAGGCCAAGGGCCTCCAGCTGGGCGCTAGCGGGCAGGCCGTCCACCACCAGATCGAGATCCGAGTGGCGCCGAAACGCGGCGGGATCCAGCACCGACCCGAACACCCACACCCCCCGCAGCGCGGGCCAACGCTCCCGCAGGGCCCGCGCCGCCTCCTCCGCCGCCACCAGGAGCTCCAGCCGGCGTTGCTCCAGGGCTTGACGCTCCAGGGCCCAGCGGCGTTGCAGGTGCTGGTGGTGGAGATCGATGGAGACCATGGCCCAACATTAGGGGCGCAACGGAAATGGTCCTCCAGCTCAGGCCAGACCCGTGACATTGAGGCTGTTGTGGCCGGGCACTGGGTGGAAGCAAGATTCCAAACGTTGCAAGTGCCGCAGAGTCCGCTGAAGCTGCCGCCTGTGCGGCCCAGGGACGCCACATTGGTGGTGTTGAGCCAGTGATCGTGTCGTTATCGGAAGTCAGGCTGCCGCCGCCAGCAAGCGGCTGGCGTCACCCAGGCAGTGGTGGCGCCATGCCCGCCGCAGGAGCGCCTGCACGTGGGCGGTGTAACGATCGAGGTCGGAGAGGCCGCTCTGGGCCATGCGCTGACGCAGTGCCGCCCGCCCCAGGCGCAAGGCGGGCAGATCGGCGGCGAGCCTGCGGGCAATGGCGCGGTAGCTCTCCGCGTCGTCGGCGATCCAGCCTGCTTCGCCAAGGGTGGTGAGGAAGCTGGCGCCCATGCGGCCCACAAAGTTGCCCCCCCGCAGGGCAATCACCGGCACCCCCATCCACAACGCTTGCAGGGTGGTGGTGCCGCCGTTGTAAGGGGTGGGATCCAGGGCGATATCCACGTCGCCGTAGCGCCCCATCATCCTCCCCAGCTCCTCCGGCCCCTCCAGGATCAGCCGTTCCGCGCCAATGCCCTCCGCCTCGAACAGGGCGTGGAAACGCGCCACCACGGAGGCGTCGCCGAGGGAGGGGGCCTTGAGCAGCAGGGAGGCCCCGGGGAGGTCTCGCAGCACCGCCGACCAGAGCCTGATCGTGCGGGGGGATAGCTTCATGATGTTGTTGAACGAGCCCAGCACCAACGGCGCGTCCGCCGGCCGGGGCGGGGGCAGGGGGTAGGCGTCCACCGGGCTCCAGCAAAAGACGCTGCCTGGCAGCTGGGCAATTCCCTCGCTGAACAAGTGGCTGTGCTCCGCTGGGCTCACCACCGGATCACCGATCAGCCAATCGAGGCGGGAGAGGCCCGTGGAGTGGGGATAGCCGAGAAAGGTGAGCTGCACCGGCGCCGCCCGCAGCGCAAAGACGCCGAGCCGGTGGCTGGTGGTGTGGCCAGCCAGATCGATCAGCAGGTCGATGCCATCGCCGCGGATGCGCTGGGCCAGGGCCGGGTCGTCGAGGTGGGCGGCCTCGATCCAGCGGCTCGCGGCGGTTTGGGCCAGGGCGGTGTACGAATCCTGCATGGACCCTGTGTGATAGATGCTCACCGCAAACTGGCGTTGGTCGAGCCGTTCCAGCAGCGGCAGCATGAACAGGTTGACCGGATGCTGGCGGTGGAAGTCGCCGGACACCAGGCCAATCCGCAGGGCCCTGTCGGGATCAAGGGGATGGGTGACCGCCTCAGTGGGTGGGCAGGCGGCCTCGATTGGAGCGGCGAGCCGCCGGTGCAGCTCCGCCACCTCTTCCGGGCTGCGGTCGTCCACATAGAGCGATGCCATCGCGATTGCGGAGGCCAGGCGTGAGTCGGGCCGCCCCAGGGCGGCGTGTTGGGCTTCCACCGCCGCCAGATGGGCGCGGGCGTCGCCGCGACGGCCAGGCAAGGCATGGAGCAGGAAGGGCACCTCGGCGTTGGCGGGATCGAGTTCCAGCACCTGCTGGCACAGGGTCTCCGCCTTGCTGAGTTGGTACACCTCGAAGTGAAGACGGGCCAGGGCTGTGAGGGTGGCGACATCGCTGGGAGCCAAGGAGTGGGCCCGCTCCAGCACGGCAATCGCCTCCTGCCAGTAGTTGTGCTCATAGACCCGCTGGGCCAGGTGCCGCAGGAAGGCGGGGTTGGGGGAGGCGGAGGCCCGGCTGAAAGCCGCCTCAGCGGCGGTGTTGTTGCCCAGGCGCAACAAGGCCAATCCGAGTTGGAGGAGAGAGCCGTGGCGTGGTGGTTGGCGATCGCTCAGCGGGGCCAGGGCCGCCACCGCGGCGCTGGCATCGCCGCCCTGGAGGCGCCAGAGGCCAAGCCAATGGCGGGTTTCACCGGGGATCGGTTCGAGGGCTTCCGCCTGGGCCAGGGCATCGGGGCCGCCGGAAGAGCCATCGGCAAGGCGGGCCGCGTAGAGCCAGCTCAGCCAATCGCCGGGGCAGCGGGACAGCCAAGTGGCGATCTCGTGGCGCCAGCGTTGGGCTGGCGGAGCTTGGGGGTGTCGCAACCATTCCTCCGCCAGGACGGCGGAGGGCCAAGGAGAGATGGGGGTGGTGCCAACGTCTCCAGGGGGCGTCTCCCCATCGGCGCACAAGCGTCGCCACTGGCCAGTGGCGTAGGACCGTTGCGCTTCCAAACCCTCGGCGGCAAACGCCTCGGCGAGGGATTTCCATGGGCCGGGGGCGAGCGGATTGGCCCGGAGCGCGGCCCAGAGTTCAGGGATTGTCGGGTCTGCCAACGCGGGTGGTCGGGAAGGGGAAATGTGGGCCCGTCAGCCTGCCCGTGGCGGGTGGGATCGAGGGCATCAGAGACCGAGCGTTGTCATGCCCTCTCTGACGATCAGCTCGCGCGAGCCGGATTGAAAGACATTGTATGGAAGGCCAGATTGGAGGATTGTTCCCTGATGGAGCCAGGTGCCGTCAAGAACGGTTAATGTATCGTTGGAGTCGCCGCGAATGAATAGCTGATGGAATCCAGACTTTGCTGGTATCGTATAAGTCCCTGATGTAATGTTGTGCGTTGGTGCGGTGGTGCTGTTCAACCAGTTGAAGCCCGTAATGTCATCGATATCTTTTCTGCTGAGGGTGAGTCCGTTTCCGATGAAACCATTGCCGCGGATGTCAAAGAGCTCAATAGATGTCAGCCGTGAAGACCCATTGGTATTCATGGCAGATTGATTGGCAATCGTGCTCAGATTCAAGTTCAGACCCCCGTTCGTGAAGACGATCGAGTCGATGCCTGTGCCGCCATGGATCCGGGCCAACTGGGGAAGGCTTCCCAAGGGATTCATGAGGGCCGAGGCTGTTGGGAAGCTTGGCGTGAGGGCAAACGGGTCGAGGAAGAATCGATCATTGCCAGCGCCACCGTTCAACACATCAGCGCCACCCATTGAGATTAAGGTGTCATTGCCGAGGCCGCCAGCGAAGGATTCGCTACTGAGGCTACCTTGAATCGTGTTGTTGGCAGTTGTTCCGATGTTGTCATAGACGTTGTTGGCGAACGCACCATTGGTGGCGCCGAAAATCACATACGATCGGCCCGCATCCACACCGCTGGCTGGATCGCTGAAGGGAGCACCGATCAACAGATCCGCGAGGCCATCCCCATTGACATCGCCCGCGCTGGAGACACTGCGCCCCGTTTGGCTTTGATCGTAGGGCGTTTGACTGTTGATGACAAGGCCATCAGAAAAGCTCCAGGGATCCAAAGCCACAGGTGTGGTGCTGGTTTTGCCAAACACCACATAGGTGCAGCCATAGCCCCCGTCGGCGCCGGGAGCCCCAACCAGCAGATCCGCGAGGCCGTCGCCGTTGATATCCCCCGCTGTGGAAACACTTCTGCCAGCCTGATCACTATAACCCTCCATCACGAAGCCCCAGCTCGTAGGCAAGCTCAGATCAACGGAGGTTGGAGTTGTTTTGCCGAAAATGATGAAGGCCCGATCCTTATTGGGGTTGCCCAGCAAGAGATCCGCCAAGCCATCCCCATTCACGTCTCATGCGCCTGCCACACTGATGCCAAGACTGGTGCCAATGGATGCATTCCACCGATCCTTGATCCTGAAGCCGCCAACCCCACTGGTGATCGACGACAGATTGATGGAGGTGAGATTCGGTGCGCCATAAACAACATAAGCGTACCCTTCTACGAAGGGAAGCATATTTGGATTAACGCCACCAATGATCAGATCAGCAAAGCCATCTCCGTTCACATCACCCGCACTGGCAACGCTGAGACCAGTCAGTTGAGTGTTCGCCTGGCCAGTGATTGCAAACCCGTCACTGGCTGAGAGGCTTGCCAACTCGATCGGAGAGAGGGGGGGGATGGACGTGATGTGGCTCGATTTACCAAAGATCACATAGGCTTTCCCCACATCCACTCCCGTTGCGGGATCGCTGTAGGGAGCGCCGATCAGCAGATCCGCCAGGCCATCGCCGTTGATGTCGCCAGCACTGGAGACCGAGAAGCCTGTTTGTTCGTTGCTGCTCTGGCCATTAATGACAAACCCACCGTTTCCGGCGGCAATTCCGCTGAGTTGGATGGCTGTTGTTGTCGTCTTCCCAAACACCACGTAGGAGCGCCCGGCATTCATGCCGCTGGTTGGATCGCTCTTCGGAGCGCCGACCAGCAGATCCGCCAGGCCATCCCCATTGACATCGCCAGCCGCGGCCACGCTGGTTCCGCTAATATCTTGGGAGTTGGTGCCATTGATGACGAAGCCTCCGATGCCATTGGCGATGGCAGAGAGGTTGACCGCCGTTGTGCTGGCTGAGCCCGTTTTGCCGAAGACCACATAGGAACGGCCGGCATCGTTGATGAGGTTCGAGGGCTCCGCTTTTGGGGCGCCGATCAGCACGTCGCCGAGACCATCCCCATTGACATCCCCCACCCCGGCGACGCTCCAGCCGCTGTTGTCGCCAGCTTTCTGACCATTGATCAGGAATCCACCGCTGCCATTGGCGATAGCGAGGAGTTCAAGGGAGATGGCCGATCGTGAGACGCTGTTGTCTTCTTCTTTGGAGCCCTCTTGATCTGATGGGAGGAGATCGGAACGTTCATCGCCCCGTTCATCCTCACTGGCGTCTGGGAGCGCACTGGAGCGTGCTGAAAGGTTTGCGCTGATCCAGGCGTCCAACAACGCTCCGATGTCAGCGGCTGAAGCGGTGTCCAGCCAGCTGTGATTGAGAAGAATCTGGACCTTGTCGCTCCTGTAGCCGTCGGAGTCTTTGCCCGTCTTCCCAGCGTCCATGGATCCAAATGGCGGGTCCAGTTCGTCGCCGAAGAGCAACAGGCGGTCGGTTTCCCATTCTTCGGCCTGGAAGG
>JBJTWN010000044.1:0-21526 GCA_046081785.1 Cyanobium sp. | reverse complement strand
GCCACCTTGTTGACCAGCAAGTTGGAGAGGGCCCTGCCGGCCATTGGATTGGAACTGGTCATGGGGTGGGGGAAAAGCCCATCAGCAATCGTCCGCAACCTACTGAGGGAAGTTCGACTGGACCCCGGCTTGGGGAGAATCTCCTCATTTCATTTCCAACCGGGTCGGGCCTTCACCGAAAGACGGCAGCTGGGGAAGGGGTACTCGTTCTCAAGTGTTCCTTCTCCCGTCCTCAAGGCGTGGCCATGGACTGCCCCTGTGCTTCATCGCTTGGGTGAATCGGGAAGGGTTTTGGACCTCACGACCTCTCCAGGCACGAACGCAAAAGCCGAGCCCCACGTCCTGAATTCTTCAGCAACCATGAAGACCATTGCATTGGAAGAACATTTCGTCATACCGGAGCTCGTGGGTTACGGCGCAAGCACCGGCGCGACTCAGACGCCCGCAGCTTGGCAGCACATGCTGCATCTGCTCAGCGATTTTCTCGAGAAAAGAATCCCAACCATGGACCAGGGTGGACTGGATATGCAGGTCCTCTCTCTGAACTCCCCGGGCATCCAGGCTGAGACCGACACCCAGATGGCGATTCATAACGCCAAGCTGGTGCATGATTTCTTGAAGTCGTTGATTGATCAGCATCCCACTCGCTTTGCTGGCTGGGCAGCCCTGCCGCTTCAGGATCCCACAGCGGCAGCCAATGAATTGGAAAGGACAGTCAGAGAGTATGGGTTTTGTGGTGTCAATATCAACGGGAGTTGCCTCGGTAAGTATATGGATCATCCTGATTTTGATGTCGTTTGGGAGAGGGCTGCCGCCCTGGACGTCCCCATTTACCTCCATCCGGCTCCGGCTCCTGATGTGCCTCATGTCTTTCAAGGCCATGAGGAGTTGCTTGGCCCGATCTTGGGTTGGGGAGTTGACACAGGAACCCAAGCGCTCAGACTGATCTTTGGCAAAGTGTTTGATCGCCACCCCACAGCAAAACTGATTCTTGGCCACATGGGTGAGTTGTTGCCCTTCGCCCTTTGGCGACTTGACTCTAGATGGGAGCGAGATACGCACAACGGAATCGAGCTTGATCTCGGCAGACCTTCTGAGTATGTGCGCAGAAATATCTACATCACAACCAGCGGCGTCGCATCTGCACAGCCCTTTCTCGCAGCTCTTCTGGCCATGGGATCTGACCACATCCTTCTAGGCACTGACTACCCCTTTGAAGATGTGGGTCTGATGATTGACTTTCTTAAGAACGTTCCCATCAGTGAGATTGATCGGGCCAAAATAGCCCATCAGAATGCGGAAAGCCTGCTTCGGATCCCCGCCTGAATGACTGAAGGCCTGGTGTGACGTTTTCCCCCGACCTCCTGACGACACCGTTTCTCCTCCGCCCTCGGCAACATCTTCCATCTGTCTTCAAAGCAATGAACTCAACATTTCAACCATTAGAATTGTCACAGGATCGCTGGCTCGACATTGAGAATCGCCAGCAACTTCTCATCGGTCTCTGTCCCGACCTTCCCGGGATGGGCTGTTGGAATGCCGAAGGCAGCACCTTTGAGGGTTTCGAGCCCGAACTCGCGCGCTGTTTAACCAAAGAGCTGATGGGGGGCGTCGATCGAGCTACATGCAGTCCTGTCACGCCTGGCGAGCGAATCCCAAGGGTTGTCCAAGGAGAGCTCGACATGGTTCTCTCCCAGCTGACGATCACGCCGGAGAGGCTGGAAATTGTTGATTTTTCAGATCCCTATCTCGTGGCGTACGAGTCGGTTTTGGTTGCAGAGAGCAGCCCCATTCAAAATCTTGAAGATCTGCGCGGCAAGACAGTAGCTGTCGCCGAAGACACAGCATCCTTTCATCGCTATACAAAGCTTCACCCTGAGATTCATTTGGTTACCACTCCCAAGGAATCCGATGGCATCCATTTGTTGCTAGCTGGGACAGTCGACGGCGTTGCTAACGACAACGTGAATCTTGAGGGTCTCCTCGCCACCATGCCCAAAACAGACGTCGCTCAGCTCAGAAAGATTGATGTTTCCTCCTCCTTTGATCCCAAACCCTTCGGTGTTTGTCTGCGAAAAGGGAGTCCGATCTTTCGATCCAAGCTGAATCAAGCCATTGCCAAGCTCAAAGCGAATGGCACCATCGATCAGCTACTTAAAGCTTCCAGGCAGTTCTGACCCTCTGTTTTTTCACTGGCAATCCATGGCAACTCCGTCTGCTTCTGTGGAGAGCCACGATCCGCGCTTCAACGACCTGGTGCCCTTCAACGCCGAACTGGAGCTGCTCGCTGATGGGTTCCGCTGGCTGGAGGGGCCCGTGTGGTTTGGCGACCACCGTTGCCTGCTCTTCAACGACATTCCCAACAACCGCACCCTGCGCTGGAGCGAAGAGCACGGGGTGAGCGCGTTTCGGTTGCCATCCGATTTCGGCAATGGCCAAACCCGCGACCGCCAGGGTCGCCTGATCACCTGCCACCACCAAACCCGCTGCCTCACGCGGCTGGAGCACGACGGCAGCGTCACCACCCTCGTGAGCCACACCCAAGGCCGGCGCCTTAATGCGCCCAACGACGTGGTGGTGAAGAGCGACGGCTCGATCTGGTTCAGCGATCCGCTTTACGGTTTGCTCAACGATTACGAAGGCGGCCGTCAGTCCTCCGAGCAACCCCCGGCCCTCTATTGGCTCGATCCGACGACGGGGGAGGTGGAAGCGGTGGCCTCGGATTTCGATGGTCCCAATGGGCTCGCCTTTTCCCCTGATGAGCGTAGGCTCTATGTGGCGGAATCCGGCGCTCCTGGGGTGGCTGAGCCGCGACAATGCATCCGGGTGTTCACGCTGGGCGATGACGGCCGCACGCTCCACGGGGGCGAGGAGTTTCACCGGATCCAGCCCGGCTGGGCGGATGGCTTCCGGGTGGATGAGCGGGGCAACCTCTGGTGCGGTGCCGCCGATGGGGTGCATTGTCTGGCTCCCGATGGCACGCTGCTGGGCAAGGTGCTCGTGCCGCAACGGGTCGCCAACCTCTGCTTCGGCGACCGCTTTGGCTGTCGCCTTTTTCTCTGCGCCTCCACGGCGCTCTACGCCCTCTTCACCAACACCCGCGGAGCTTGCTGACCATGGCCAATCCCCAGCTTGAGAATTTCCTGAAGCGGGCCAAGGGCGATCCCGCCCTGTTGCAGCGTCTGGAAGCGTGCCCCAACCTCGATGCCATCGCCACCCTGGGAGAGGGAATGGGCTTCAACTTCAGCGGCGTCGATCTGGTGCGCCACCAGGCGGAAGCCACCCTGCGGCTCTCCGAGGAAGAGCTGGCCGCCTCTGCTGCGGGGGTGCAGCTAGAGGGTCACCTCTGGCTGATGCGGATTGTTTGGAGCTGAAGGAGAGTCATGCGCTTTGTGCTTCAATTGGAACTCGCCGATGGCCGCGCCATGGTGGCAGCCGCCCGCCAGGAGGCGATCCGCCGCAGCGCCTGCGTCAGCGTGGCCGTGGTGGATGCGGGCGGCCATCCCCTCCTGCTCGAGCGGTCTGATGGGGCCAGCCCCTCCAGCGGGGCCGCGGCCCTGGCCAAGGCCCGCATGGCAGCCCTCAACGGCAAGGCCACGGCCGGCATGGAAGCCGCCATCAACGGAGGGCGATCCGCCCTGCTGCAGTTGGCCGGAGCCCTGGATGGGCCCACAGCGGCCATGGGCGGGGGGCTCCCCCTCTTGCGGGATGGCCTTTGCTTCGGGGGTGTCGGTGTGTCGGGCATGACCCCAGAGATCGACATCGCCATCGGCCGAAGCCGCTCTAGCGGCCCTGCCATCACCCTGAAGCCATGCCTCTTCCCCACATCGCCAGCATCGGCTTCACCTGCGCCGATCTGGCGGCCACCACCACGTTTTACTGCGAGGGCCTTGGCTTCCGCCCCGTGGGCTCCCCGATCGAACTCTCCGGCGGACCTTACGGAGCACTTCTCGGCTTGGGTGCCGCCGTGATCCGGTTGCAGCGGCTGGCGATCGGCGCCGAAACCCTGGAACTCGCCCAGTTTCTCGACCTGGGGCCCGGCAAACGACCTGGCCGCCCGATCCCCCTGGATTCCGGGAGCAACGACCTCTGGTTTCAGCACATCTGCCTGGTGGTTGCCGATTTGGATCAGGCTCTGGCGCAGCTGCGCGGCGTCCGTCCTTCCGGGGGGAGTGACGCCATTTCCACGGCCCCCCAGCGCCTGCCCGAGTGGAATCAAGCCGCGGCGGGCATCGTGGCCTACAAGTTCCGCGATCCGGAGGGCCATCCCCTCGAGTTGCTGCAATTCCCCGCCGATAAGGGCGATCCCCGCTGGCATCGCCCCGCCGCCGCCGGCCCAGTGCTCGGGATCGATCACAGCGCCATTGGCATCGCCGACAGCGAGGCCAGCCGCCGGTTCTATGAGGGGCTGCTGGGCCTGCGCCTCGCCGGGGATGGCGTGAACCACGGCCTGGAGCAGGCCCATCTCGATGGCCTGCCGGGGGCCAGGGTGCGCATCACCTCCCACCGCTGCCCCGAGGGAGCGGGCATCGAGTGCCTCAACTACCGCGAGCCAACAGGCGGGCGACCGATGCCCGCCGACCAAGGCCCGCAGGACAGTGCCCACTGGCAGCTGCGCCTGCGGGTGGCCGACCTGGCTGCGGTGGCCGCCCGCGCAGGTGACGGTGGAGGGCAGATCCTCAGCGGAGGCATCGTGGATTTGGGGGAGCAGGCGCCGTTCATCGGGGCGAAGCGGGCGCTGCAGCTGGCAGATCCCGATGGCCATCGCCTGCAGCTGATCGAGGGCTGAAAGCAGCCATCAGCACCGTGAGGGAGCGACCGGGGACAGTCCAGTGGTCGCCTTGCACCTCCGGGGCCTGGGCGGCGGGGACGATGTCTTCAGGGGAGGGGCGGGACGTGTCGATCCAGCGGTTCCAGCGCGCCTGGCCAGCCTCTGTCGGGGGCAGTTGAAAGGTGAGCGGCTCCCACCAGGCATTCACCATGGCGTGCCAGCAGAAGCCCCCGTCCAGGCTGATCACAGTGACGGCAAAGGAGCGGGAGGAGGGGCTCCAGTCCGGCTGATCCAAGGCGATGCCATGCCACTGCACGCGATGGCGTCGCACCAGATCCACCAGGGCAAGGCTCCGCTCCTCCTGGCTCCAACGACGGCGGCGATCGGCGATCAGCTCCCGCGCAAATCGGTGCAGATCGGCATTCCGCTCCAAGAGCGTCCAATCGAGCCAGCTGATGGCGTTGTCCTGCGCATAAGCATTGTTGTTGCCCTGTTGGCTTCGCCCCAGCTCATCACCCATCTGCAGCATCGGCATGCCGAAGGAGAGGAACAGCAGCGCCAACAGATTGCGGCTCTGGCGCCCCCGCAGATCGAGCACCTGAAGACTCTCGCTCGGCCCCTCCTCCCCGCAGTTCCAACTGGCGTTGTCGTCGCTGCCGTCCTCGTTGTTTTCGCCGTTGGCTTCGTTGTGCTTGCGGTCGTAGCTCACGAGATCCGCGAGAGTGAAACCGTCATGGCAGGTGATGAAGTTCACGCTCACCGAGGCCTCTCGGTTCTTGTGGTCGTAGATGTCGGGGCTGCCGATCAGCCGCTGGCTCACCGCCTGCACCAGGCCCGCATCACCCTTGATGAAGCGCCGCAGGTCGTCGCGATAGCGGCCGTTCCACTCCCGCCAGTTGTCGCCCACAAAGGAGCCCACCTGATACAGGCCCGCCGCATCCCAGGCCTCGGCGATGAGCTTGGTGCCAGCCAATACAGGATCGGTGTCGATATCCAGCAACACCGGAGAGAGGGGGGTGGGTGTGCCGCTCTGGTCCCTGTCGAGAACGGAGGCCAGATCAAAGCGGAAGCCATCCACATGCAGGTGTTGCACCCAATGGCGCAGGCTCTGGCGGATCATGCGACGCACCACCGGATGGTTGCTGCGCAGGGTGTTGCCGCAGCCGGTGTCGTCCACGTAGCCACCGGCCTCATCGTGGAGGTAGTAATCGCCATCCGCCAGGCCGCGGAAGCTGAAGCTGGGCCCATCGGCGCCCCCCTCGGCGGTGTGGTTGTACACCACATCCAGGATCACCTCGATGCCAGCCCTGTGGAGAGCCTTCACCATGGCGCGGCATTCCTCGAGGGCCGCCAGGGGATCTGGCCGACTGGCATAGCCGGGATGGGGCGCGAAGAACGAGACGGGCTGGTAGCCCCAGTAGTTGCGCTGGCCTGGGGGAGCGGCCAGCGGATCGAAGGCAAAAATCGGCAACAGCTCCACCGCTGTGATGCCCAGATCCACCAGATAGGGGATGCGCTCAATCAGCCCCAGGTAGGTACCCGCCAGCTCCGGTGCCACACCGGAACTCGGATGGGCGGTGAACCCCCGCAGGTGGAGCTCGTAAATGATGGTTTCGCTGGGAGGACGCCGCAGGGGACGATCGTCCTGCCAGTCATAGGCAAGGGGATCCACCACCACGCTTTTCATGGCCGTGCCCCAGTTGGCACTGGAACTGCAGCCCGCTGCTCGCCCGTAGCCCTCAGGCATCACCACCGCCAGGGCGTAGGGATCAAGCAACAAATTGGCCGGATCGAAGCGCAGCCCCTCCTCCGGCCTGTTGGGTCCATCGAGGCGCCAGCCATAAAGCTGCCCAGGGCCCACACCCTCCACGTGGCAGTGCCAGTAGCTCCCCGTTCGGTGGCAGCAAGGATCCAGGCGGATGGTGTGGATGGGCTGGGCATCGTTGGCTCCAGCAAAGAAACAGAGCTCCACCGCGGTGGCCTTCGGAGCATGGAGGCTGAAGTTCACCCCCTGCTCCGCAGGGGTGGAGCCCAGGGGGGCGCTCCAACCTGGAGCGGCGGGAGCGATGCTGGTCGTCATCGGCTGGTCAGGCGCAGGGACATGGCCCTCCCTGATGATGGCTTCCCGCCAAGCTTCCCCCACAGGGCATGACAGAGCCATGCGCCCCCCGGGCCCTCCCCCCCGGAAGGCTTCTGGGCCACACGGTGCAGCTGGCCCTGGTGGGACTGGCAGTGGGAGCGGCCTGTTCCCCCCTCAACCAGATCAACCGCTGGCAAGACACCTTGTTGCGCTGGCTTCCGGCCTACGGAGGCAGCTGGAACAGGATCAGCCTGGCGTTCTTGCTGGCGCCGCTGCTGGTGATGCCCCTGCTGCTTTTCGTGCAGGCGCGGTGTTGGCCCGGGGGAGCAGGCTCCGGCCTCCCCCAAACACTGGTGAGCCTGCGGGATCCAGCCCGTACCCCGGAGCTGATGGCGCCCGCACCCACCCTGCAACGTTTTGTGTTGTGGTCGATCGCCACCCTGGCGCTCTTCCCCCTGGGCCGTGAGGGGCCGGTGGTGCAGCTTGGCGCGGCGGTGCTGGTTGCCCTTCGGCGGCGATTCCCCGGCTTGCTGCATTGGTTGGGCCCCTCAGAGCGTCTGGCGGTGGCCGGCGCGGCGGGATTGGCGGCGGGCTTCAACACCCCGTTGGTGGCTGTGCTGTTTTTGGTGGAGGAGCTGATCAGCTGTTTTGTTCCCTCGCTGATTTGGCCTGCCTTGGTGGTGGCGTCTCTGGCTGCCCTGGTGAGCGGTCGCGGTGGCCAGCCCGAATTCGCTTTTGGCATCCTTTCGCTCAACGTGCCGGAGGCGCAACAGCTTCTTTGGGCCGTTCCCTTTGGCCTCGGGGCGGGTCTGTTGGGGGCCCTGATGGCCATGCTGTTGCTTGGCCTGACCACCCTGTGTCTTCCCCTGGCGCGCCAGCGACCACTGCCGGTGGGCTTGGCGTTGGGAGGGGGACTGGCGCTGTTGGCCCTGGCAAGTGGCGGGGCGGTGTGTGGGGATGGAGAAGCCCTGATTATGGCGATGGTGCACCAGGGGAAAGGGGCTTGGTCGGCACCGCTGACCCTGGTGGCGCGACTGGCCGGCCCCGCCCTGGCGATGGCGGCCGGGGTGCCAGGGGGATTGATCGATCCGGCCTTGACTCTGGGGGCGCTTTTGGGGCGGCTGCTGGGCGATCCCCTTGGGATCGGCGCTCTGGCCCTGGCGATGGCCATGGCCGCCTGCTTGGCGGGGGCCACCCATCTGCCCGTGATGAGCCTGATGTTCTCCCTGCGGCTGGTGGGCGATCAGCAGTTGTTGCCAGGGGTCTTGCTGGCCTCCGTTCTGGGCGCTGGCGTGGGGCGCATGCTGATGAGGCGCGGTGTTTATCACGCCCTCACGGAGCGGCTTGGCTGAGATCACAGGTGTGGGAGCGGCCACCTTTTGGGCGGGAAACAGTTGGCGTCCATACGCTGAGTGAGTTGGTGAGGCGCCATGGTTGAAGCTCTCGAATCCCCCCCGGATGTAACGTTGGTGGAGATCCTGATCCCGTCCGCCGGCAGTGGTCTGGCCGGGGTGGGTCTGCTTCTGCTGCGCCTGTTCATGGGCCTGGCCTTCATCCGCCACGGGTGGCCCAAGCTGCGCAACCTGCGCACCTGGGCCACCGCCATGAACACGCCTGAATGGCTCTGCTTCCTCTCCGCCGCCTCGATGTTTGGTGGGGGGATCGCCCTGCTGCTCGGGCTGCTCACGCCACTGGCGGCGTTTGCGATTCTCGTGTCGATGGTCTACGCGATGGTGCTGGAGATCCGCTCAGGCTTTCCCTTCATCGCTCCCGATCCCTATCAAATTCCCACAGGAGATTACGTCGGGCCCATGGGCGTCGGTGAACCCCCCAGCTGGGAGAAGGCAGCCATGTATGCCTTGATGGCCTTGGTGCTGATTCTCTGCGGCGGGGGGATCCTTTCGCTCGACAATCTGCTGATCATCGATGCGCTGAAGGACCTGCTGGCCTAGGTTTTCACCTCTTCCCTCCACCCGCGCCCGGCCCTGGCTGAGTTCAATCACCCCTGGTGCATGGCAACCCCAGCTGACGCCATGACCCTCATGGATGGTCATGGCTAGGGATCACGGCACCATCCGTTCGCACACCTGCAGGTGATTGCCGCTGTCGAGAAGGTGGTGATCACCATCCGAAGGGTTCGCGCCGCAGCTGATGGGCAACCATCGCGGCTGCAGGGCCCCTAAGGGGGAGTTGTGATCGGCTGCGTCTCAGCATTTGAGACGTTTTGGCCAGCGGCATCACCCCAAAGCCTTGCCCGCTGGTGGATCAGCAGCACCGAGCCCAGGGCCAGCCCAGCTCCCAGCCACTGCTGGGGCTGGAGCTGTTCCCGCAGGAACAGCTCACCGCAAAACACGGCAAATACCGGCGTCAGGAAGGTGAGGGCCGTGAATCCGGTGAGGTCGCCGCGGCTGGCGAAAAAGAAAAACAGCCCATAGGCCAGGGCACTGCCGAGCAGGGAGGCATAGGCCATCAGGGCCCAATCCAGTGGGGTCCAGTTCGGCAAAAGAGCATGGAGGCCTGCCTGCCAACCAGAGAGGCTGGCCACCAGGAGGGGCACGCCACCGATCAGCATGTGCCAACCCGTGACAGCCACCGGATCGCTCTGGCGGGTGGCGTAGCGACAGAGAACGGTGCCAAGGGCCATCGCCGCGGCGGCCCCAAGCATCCACCATTCCCCCCGACTCAACAAATCGCCCCCCGAGGTGGGGGGGCCCTGTAACCACCAGTGGCGAAGCCACCCCCCAGGAAGGCCCAGCAAGAGAATTCCCAGCAAACCGAGCATCAGGCCCACCCAGCCCACCGGATTGATCGCCTCTCCGAAGAGCGCCCGAGCCAAGAGAGCAACAAACAAGGGCTGGCAATCGATCAGCACCGAGCCCAATCCCGCGCCGGTCTCGCTGAGGCCGTGGGCAAGCAGGCCCTGAAACAGGCTGGCGTCGATCAGGGCAAAGAGCAGCAACCAGGGTCGGTCCGCCGGTGAAACCGCCAGCGAACGCCCCAGGAGGGCCGCCGCCGCCACAACCACCATCCCTGCCGGCAGCAGCCGCAAACTGGCCAGCAGGAACGGATCACAGCCCTCGAGGAGAGGCTTCATGGCCGCCATGGAGGTGCCCCATAGCGCAAAAGGGGCCATCATCCATAGCCAGCGCATCGGAGGGGCCAAGGGCATTCCGTGATCCTGTCTTGCAGGGGGGTGGCACCTTTTTAGGATCCTCGCTGTTGCCGATCCTCGTGATGCCCTGGCCCTGGCGCCGCAAGACCCGTCGCACCCTGGCGCGGATCGCCATTGAGGGGCCCATCGCTGGCAGCACCCGCACCCGGGTGCTCAAGGCCCTCCGGCAGGTGGAAGAGCGAGAGTGCCCGGCGCTTTTGCTGCGGATCGACAGCCCAGGGGGCACCGTGGGCGACAGCCAGGAGATTCATGCGGCGTTGAAGCGCCTTCAGGAGAAGGGCTGCAAGGTGGTGGCCAGCTTCGGCAACATCTCCGCTTCCGGTGGGGTGTATGTGGCGATGGGTGCCGATCGCATCGTGGCCAATCCGGGCACCATCACCGGATCCATCGGGGTGATTCTGCGGGGCAACGATCTGTCGCGCCTCCTGGAGCGATTGGGGGTGCGTTTTGAAACGGTGAAAAGTGGGCTCTACAAAGACATTCTCTCGCCTGATCGGGCCCTGACGGAGGCCGAACGGCAGCTCCTGCAGGACCTGATTGATTCCAGCTACGGCCAATTTGTAACGGCGGTAGCCCAGGGCCGCGGCCTCTCCGAAGAGCAGGTGCGCAGCTTTGCTGACGGCCGCGTGTTCTCCGGCGCCCAGGCCAAGGATCTAGGGCTTGTGGATGCCCTGGGGGACGAGGAGGCCGCCCGACGACTCGCCGCTGAACTCGCGGGGCTCGACCCCCTTCACGCCAAAACGGTCACGTTCGGCAAGACCCCGAAGCGTTTTGCTGGGGTCATCCCAGGAAACTCCCTGCTGCGCGAACTGCGCCAACTCATCACCATGGAGATTGGATTGAGCGGCCAACCGCTCTGGCTGTACCGCCCCTAACCCACACCCGATGACCATGGCTGCCCCTGTCCTCGTGTTGTGCGCCCTCCGAGGGGCGACCACGGCAAGCGCCAACACCTGTGAGGCCATCGACGAGGCGGTCAGCGAGCTGATCGAGGCCCTGATGGTCGCCAACAACCTGGAGGGTCCCCGGGTGCTTTCTGTCACGTTCTCCGTCACAGCAGACCTGAATGCCTGCTTTCCTGCCGCCATTGCCAGACGGCGCGAGGGATGGGGCGAAGTGGCCCTCCTGGATTGCCAGCAGATGGCCGTGCATGGTGACTTGCCTCGCTGCATCCGCCTCCTCGCCCATGCGTGGTTGGAAGGGGGGCGGAATCTTGTGCATCCCTACCTGCGAGACGCCTCTCGCTTGCGTCCCGATCGGGCCAGCCAGTCCACAGCCAGCTCCCCCTCCGACCACTAGCCCCGAGGCAGTTTCGGCCGTCTCAGGATAATTTCAACCATCCTTGCTAAAGCAAGCCTTCGACCTGGCTTGTCACCTGGTGCGCCGAACGCAGGGCCCTGTTTCCTTCCCCCTTCCCTTTCCTGTCCTTGACATCTCCTCTCTCCAAGTTGGGCAAAGCTTCTTGTGCTGTTGGGCTGGGTGCTGGCTTGGCCATGGCCCAGCTTCTGGGGGCTTCTGTTCTGACTCCGCAAACCTCCCTGGCCCAAGGCACCCCAGGCCTGCTTGAGTTCCGTTGGGACAACAGCAAGGATTATCGCAAGCTTTATTTCTTCCAGTCTGATACCCAAAGACTGAAGCTCTCGGATTACTACTTAATTCTGAAGCCAAAAGATCGCAAAACGGCCATCCTCAAACTCACCGTATCGGTGCCCAAAACCTTTGAAACCACAATCGATCCCAAGCGTGTGAAGCTCTGTCGCATGAGCGAGGGCGGCATGCTCAAGCGCACGCGTTGCGAAAAGCAAATCCCAGCCACCATTGAAGTCAATTCCAAAGCTGGCACCATTGAAATCTTCCCGGAAACCCCCATTTCTGATAAGTACACGATTGGTGTTTACATGCGCATTTTCAACCCCTTCAACATCGGCATGTATCAGTTCAACGCCCTTGCCCAAGCCCCTGGCGACATTCCAGTGTCGAGCTACCTGGGCAGCTGGCTGATCCAGATCGATCCGAATGCAGCTAACTGACCAACGGCCTGGTAAGTTGGGTGGCTGAGCGAAATGTGACATGACCAGGCGCACACTGGAGGGTACCAGCCGCAAACGCAAGCGGGTATCAGGATTTCGAGTCCGGATGCGCAGCCATACAGGCCGGCGCGTGATCCGTTCCAGGCGGCGGCGGGGCAGGGCTCGTTTGGCGGTTTAACACCCACACAACAGCCTCGCTGATGTGGCCTTGCCCCAAAAGCATCGACTGCGTGGCCGTCGTGTGTTTGATCACGTTTACCGTAAGGCTGATCGCTTCCATGGCCGATGGCTCACTCTGAGAGTCATGCCTGAAGAGGAAGCGCTTCTCACCTCCCGCGACCGATCCCATTCACCCAGTGCCTGGCGCTGTGCAGTGATTGTGAGTAGCAAAGTCAGCAAGCGGGCCGTGCATCGCAACAGGCTGCGCCGCCTCCTTCAGAGTGTGCTGACCCTCCAACCACCCAAAACGCAGCTGTCCTCCTGGCTGGTGTTCAGCCTGAAGCCTGGCAGCTGCGAAGCTGATGAGAGCGACCTCCTGGGAGAATGTCTACTGTTGTTGCAGAAGGCGAGGTTGCACTGATGAGCACCCAGGTTCCCCCAGTGCCAGCCGGAGCCAGTATTCAAGAAAGCGTCTTCTACGAAGGAGGTCCCGCCCGCGGAGACCTCATCCTGAATCTGCTCTTCGGCCTCACGTTGATCGGCATCCCCTTTGCGATCGCGGCTTTGGTGCGGGCGATCTGGTTGCGTTACCGGATCACCAGCCGCCGCATTGAAGTCAATGGAGGTTGGCTGGGCCGCGACCGGACCCAGGTGGTGTACAACCAGATCCGTGAGGTGCGCTCCGCCCCACGGGGTTGGGGCACATGGGGAGACATGGTGCTGGTGCTCGAGGATGGCTCCAAGCTGGAAATGCGCTCTGTGCCTGGATTCCGCGAGGTTGAGGCCTACATCGAAGAGCGGCGACAGGCCTCACCAAAAGCCAGCAAGCCAGCCAAGGTCACCAGCGGGTTTGTCACCCCCGATACCGCCGCCTCCTGAACAGACGGATCTCCGTCGTCCACCCCGGTCGCTCCTGGTGTCCTCCATCAGGCACACTGACCCACGGATCTTCCCTCAGTCCCTGCTGTGATCGGCTACATCTCCGACAACCTGCTGCTGCCCATCCTGGATTTCTTCTATGGGTTGGTGCCCAGCTATGGCCTGGCGATCATTGCCCTCACGGTGGTGATCCGACTGGCCCTGTTCCCCCTCAGTGCCGGATCCATCCGCAGTGCCCGACGCATGCGGATCGCCCAACCCGTGATGCAACAGCGGCAGGCGGAGATCAAAACCAAATTTGCCAACAACCCCCAGAAGCAGCAGGAGGAGTTGGGCAAGTTGATGCAGGAGTTCGGCAGCCCCCTGGCTGGTTGTCTGCCCCTGTTGGTGCAGATGCCCATCCTGTTCGCCCTCTTTGCCACACTGCGGGGATCACCCTTTGCCGACGTTCCCTACACCTTCAATGTGAAGGTTCTCCCCTCCGAACAAATGGCAGCGGTGGAGGCCAAGCCCTTCAACACGCCCAGCCACTCGATTTTTGTGACCACCACCAAGCACGTGCCTGTGATTGGCACCCTGGACAAGGGCAGCAAGTTTGGGGTGGGCGACAGCCAAACCGTCTCCTTGCACGGCAAGGATGGTGCGAGCTTCGATTCGGTGCTCAACGGCGTTGACAACGGAGACGCTTTCCGTCCGACCTGGAGCGTCACCAAGGGTGACGGAGTGGTGAGCGTGGATCAAGACGGCACCATCCATGCGCTTAGCCCAGGCGATGCAGTGGTGGAGGGCAAAATCCCCGGCCTGGCCGCCCGCAGCGGTTTCCTCTTCATCAAAGCCCTGGGCCAGGTTGGCTTTGTCACCGATGGGGCCATCAACTGGGACATCGCCATCCTTGTGGCGGCCTTCGGGGCGACGTTGTTCATCAGCCAAATCCTGTCGGGCATGGGCATGCCCGCCAATCCTCAGCAGGCCACGGCCAACAAGATCACACCCGTGATGATCACGGCGATGTTCCTCTTTTTCCCCCTGCCGGCTGGGGTGCTGCTTTACATGGTGGTGGCCAACATCTTTCAGGGGCTGCAGACCTATCTGCTTAGCCGTGAAAGCCTCCCTGAAAATCTGCAGCAAATCTTGGAGAAGCAGATGGCAGCCCAGCCCAATGGCGCCGTAACGGTGAGTGCCTCCGCTGGCGGAAACAGGCTTCCCTTCGAACCGAATTCCAAGAAGTGAACCAACCGCTCCGTCCTGTGTTGCTTGCTGAGCTGCGGGCCCTTCCAGAAGGCAAGCAGTGGCTGGTCGATCAACAAATCGCGGATCTGCAGAGCCTCACCCCTGTCCGCGGCCACCTCCGTGCGCTTCACCATGGCACAGCCTTGGAGGTGGCAGGGGAGGTGGAAACGATCATCACCCTCGCCTGTGATCGTTGCCTGCAGCAGTTCAACCATGTGCTTCGGGCTGAGGTGCAGGAATTGATGGAATGCAGCGATGCATCACTCAGTGCCCCCGACACCTTGTTTGCCCCAATGGGGGACGACTTGGATGATCGCGTTGATCCAACGGGCAACTTTGACCCGGAACGTTGGCTCTTTGAGCAGCTGAGTCTGCAGCTGCCCCTGGTCAACCGTTGCGGAGGGGATTGCCCCGGGCCGGCATGTTGGGGCACATCCCCCTCCATGGTGGATCCGCGGTGGGCAGCCCTGCAGGCCTTGAGCCAGGCCCCCCCTGCTCCACCGCCAAGCGTTCCGTCGCAAACCTGAGTCAGGGACATGACCCCTCCCTCACTGGTGGAACAGTTGGATCTTTTGATCCGCTCGCGCACTCCCATCCTTTGGATTCGCACGCTGGAAGAGGAGAGGGTGGATGCCCTGCTTCAGCAGGTGGCCCGCAAGCTCGGGGGACGAACCCACTGGAGCTGGGATTTCATCAGCGGCTTGCAGGGGGCTCCAGGTCGGGAGGGGGAAGCTGCGCGCAATCCCATGGGGGCCCTGGAGGTGATGGCCAGTGTGCCCATTGATCAGGGCGCGCTGCTGCTGCTCAAGGACTTTCATCGCTTCACAGAGGATGCGGGCATCTGTCGGCGGCTGCGCAATCTGGCCAGTCGCCTGCGCCAGGGGCCCCACACGCTTGTGATCACGGCCCCACGCTGGGAACTGCCCGGCGAGCTCCAGGACAGCATCACGACCCTCGATCTCCCCCTCCCCGATGCACCCGCGATCGAGAGGCTTCTGGCGTCCATTGCCCAGGCCAGCGGCCATCCCCTGCCGGAGGAACTGCTTGGCGAGCTCACAGCCGCCTGCCATGGCCTGAGCGAGCAACGGGTGCGGCAGCTCGCGGCCCGAGCTCTGGCCCGCCGCGGGCAATTGGGGCCGGATGACTTGGCGGAGGTGCTCGAAGAAAAGCGATTGGCGATCGCCCGGAGCGAATTGCTCGAGTATTGCCCCACCGAAGCCACACCCGCCGATATCGGCGGCCTGGAAGCCCTCAAGCACTGGCTGGAGCAGCGGCACCGAGCATTCAGCGAGGAGGCCCGGCGGTTTGGCCTGCCGCTGCCCAGGGGGGTGTTGCTCGTGGGGCCCCAGGGCACGGGCAAATCCCTGACAGCGCGCGCCATTGCCCACAGTTGGTCGATGCCCCTGTTGCGCTTGGATGTGGGGCGTCTCTTTGCAGGACTAGTTGGCGCCAGCGAGGCCCGCACCCGGGAGATGATTCAGTGGGTGGAAGCCCTGGCACCCTGCGTGCTCTGGATCGACGAGATCGACAAGGGTTTCTCCTTTGGCATCGGCGATGGCCGCAGCGATGGAGGCACAAGCCAAAGGGTGTTGGCGAGTCTGCTCACCTGGATGGCGGAAAAGACCAGCCCGGTGTTTGTGGTGGCCACGGCCAATGCGGTGGAGCGCTTGCCGGCTGAGCTGCTGCGCAAGGGCCGCTTTGATGAGATTTTTCTCCTGGAACTGCCCGATGCCCTGGAGCGGCGGGCGATTCTCGATTTGCAGTTGCGGCGCCGGCGGCCGGCTCACGCCATCCCGCTGGATGTGCTGGTGGATCGCACGGCAGGATTTTCCGGGGCTGAGCTGGAGCAAACGGTGATCGAAGCCATGCACCTGGCCTTTGGCGAAAACCGCGACCTTCAGGAGCCCGATTTGATTGCGGCGGCCAGCCAGCTGGTGCCCCTCTCCCGCACCGCCCGGGAACAGCTGGAGGCCTTGCGCCAGTGGGCGAGCAGCGGTCGCGCCCGAACGGCTTCCGGCCAAAGAGCGGGCAGCGGGTTGTAACGGTTGTATGAAGAAATTCCATGCTGAGTAACAACTTTGCCTGTGACCTGGATGGAGGAAAAAACCCCGCATAGCGTCTGCACAGTTGCCCGCGCGCTGCCATGCTCCCTGGTCCTGGTTCCCGCTTTCCCGGTCCTCGTTTTCAGGGTGATCTCCCCACCCAGCTGGCGGTGGCAAGCCTGGGCGCGGGGGTGATCACCACCCTGGCCGTGGCCCAGGGCCAAAATCCCCTCACAGCCCTCAGCATCACCCTGTTTTCCGCGGTGGCTGCGGTGGCTGTGGGTCAGGTGCTGTAAGGGCTGGTCCAGGCCGTGAGTCTGGTGCCGGGAGATCCTGCCTACTCTTTTGCAATAAAAGCTGCAGCCCTGCCAGTCAACGCAAGACGCGCTGATGTCACAAACTAAGTCAAACCCCCACGCCATCCTCAACGCGGCTGTGCTGCCTCCAAGCAGCGGAGGCGATTTTCCAACACGTCAATCCGTGCCAGATGGGTGAGTGCCAAGGCCATTCCGGGCGTATTGAGGCCAAAATCGTCTCTGAGCCTGGCCGCTCGGCGGGCCTGGATCACCGTGCGGGAAACGAAGGTCAGCCGGGGAGTGGAAGCGCACACTTTCAGAACGCCAAGCTCAACAAGTTCGCGCACCTCCTCAAGGTGCAAGCCGGAACGCTCGAGCAGCTCCTCGATGTCCATGGGTTCGTCCCCGCTCGCCGGGTGAAGGATGTCGTCAGACATGGCTGATGTGTTCATGGAGGTGGGCACGCGGATCAAATCGGGAGGTGGCAGCGAGTTCGGCGAATAGCTCCTTTTCCCGATCGCTGAGCACCGTGGGATTGAGAATCTGCAGCATGCAGTAAGATCGCCAGGTCCAGTGGCGCGGCGCGGCAATCATTTTCCGGCCAGTCGCAGTTTCTGGCCGCCCCTGGCACCGGCCGGAACCCTCAGTTGCACGCGTCCATCGAGGGTGGGCACGTCCACCTGCCCGCCCAGGGCTGCCTCCCATGGCGCGAGCGGCAACTCCATATAAACATCGTGGCCGGCCACCTGGAACAGAGGGTGGCATTCCAAGCGAAGGTCGAGATACAAATCCCCCGGCTTGCCGTTGCCCAGGCCAGGCCCACCTTGCCTGGGAACGCGCAACCGCTCGCCATCACTCACGCCCTTGGGGATGCGGATTCGCGCGGTTTTGGAACGGCGTTCCACCCTGCCATCCGCCCCCACCTCTGGCACTTGGAAGTCGACCGAAATGTCTTTACCTCTGGCGGCCTCCTCAAGCGTGAGCCCGATGGCGATTTCATAATCTTTTCCGCGAATGGCGCTTGCGCTGCCGCCACCACTGCGCTGAGCAGCTTGACGAAATCCGATCCGCTCAAACAGGTCGGAGAGGTCCACGTCCACCGCTCCATCCCCCTGCCAGAAACGGCTGTCCCACTCGGGACCGGGGTGGATCTCCTCACCCACCTGGTGACGACCCAGTTGGTCGTAGGCCTGGCGCATTTCGGGATCCGAGAGGGTTTGGTTACTCGGTGGGCGACCACAGCCACCCCCTTGGCGATGAACCACTCCCGCGCCGGCCTGGTATGAGGCTAGGAACGATGGATCAGCCCCCTTCCTTTTGACCCACCCAACCCCCAATCGCCTGCGGGATCTCTGCCCGGCACTGGCCAACAAAACTTACTTCAACTACGGAGGGCAGGGTCCCTTGCCTACGCCATCGCTGGAGGCGATGGTGGCCACCTGGCGGCGGATTCAGGAGTTGGGGCCCTTCAGCGGGGCAATGTGGCCCTATTTGGAGGAGGAGACCTCACGGCTCAGGCGGCATCTGGCCCAGTGGTGCGGAGCCCCTCCCCAGCGTCTCGCCCTCACGGAAAACGTAACCATGGGTTGTGTGCTGCCCCTCTGGGGATTGCCATGGCAAGCGGGTGACGAACTGCTCATCAGCGATGGGGAGCATGACGGGGTGGTGGCGGCCTGCAAGGAACTGGCCCATCGCTTCCGAATGCGGATTCACACCCTGCCAGTGCAGCAGCTGCTGGGCGATGCCGAAACGGAGAGGGCCCTTGTGCTCGAGGACCTGGAGCGGGCCTTAACCCCCCGCACACGTCTGGTGGTGCTCTCTCACCTGCTCTGGCGAACCGGCCAGCGCATGCCGATCGCCGCCGTGGCTGAACGCCTTGGCGCCCATCCCCAGCAGCCCTGGTTGCTGGTGGATGGGGCCCAGAGTTTCGGCAGCCTTCCCGTCGCTCCAGATGCGGCGTGCGCCGATCTGTATGCCTTCACCGGCCACAAATGGTGTTGTGGGCCGGAGGGGCTGGGCGGTGTGCTGCTCTCGGAGCGGCTTCTCACTGAGAGTCGCCCCACCTTGATCGGCTGGCGCACCTTGCGCTCGGAAGACAACGCTGGGGAGGGATTCCATCGGGATGCTCGGCGCTTTGAGGTGGCCACCTCCTGCACCCCACTGCTGAGCGGGCTCCACACCTCCTTGTCACTGCTTGAATCGGAGGGCTCTGCTGAGGAGCGATTGGGGATCCTCCAGGGTCAGGCAGAAGCACTGTGGCGAGGATTGCAGCAGGTGCCAGGGTGTCGTCCCCTGCTGCAGGCTCCTCCCCCGGCCGGACTGGTGAGTTTCCAGCTCCAGCGTCCAGATGGCTCCCTGATCGAGCCGGAGCAAGTGGTAAGCCATCTGGGGAGCCTGGGCATTTGGCTGCGCAGCCTGAAGGATCCGAGCTGTGTGAGGGCCTGCACCCATGTCACCACCACACCAGCGGATGTGGAGCGCCTTCTGGAAGCCCTTGATCGCTTTTCTGCTGAGCCAGCAAGGTGAAGCGATGGTTGTCGGAGGATTCTCCCCAAAAAAAACGGGGCTCCGAAAAGCCCCGGGGTTGAAGGGAGAGCTAGAGGCTCAGTAATCTGCTTCGGTGCTCAGGAAAGCACTGTGCACCCAGCCGGCCAACAGGGCACCCACGATCGGAGCCAGCCAAAAGAGCCAAAGTTGACCCATGGCGTCGCCGCCCACCCAAGCGGCCACACCAGTGCTGCGGGCGGGATTCACAGAGGTATTGGTGACAGGAATGCTGATCAAGTGAATCAGGGTAAGCGCCAGTCCGATGGGCACACCTGCAAAGCCGGTAGGAGCCAACCGATCGGTGGCGCCAAGAATCACGAGAAGGAAAAAGAAGGTGAGGACTACCTCGATCACCAGGGCAGACCAGAAGCCGTATCCACCAGGGGAATGGGCCCCCCAACCATTGGTAGCCAGAGGGTTGCTACCGGAGAGGGTGAAGCCTTCGCGGCCTCCTGCCACCATCCAGATGACTCCGCCAGCAATGATTGCGCCGAGAACCTGGGCCACGACATAGGGGAAGACTTGGGAACCGCGGAACTTCCCGCCAGCCCACAAGCCGAAGGTGACGGCAGGATTGATGTGACAACCGGAAACGTGGCCAATGGTGTAAACCATGGTCAACAACGTGAGGCCGAAGGCCAGAGAAACGCCAAGAAAGCCAAGTCCGAGGGGATTGGCAGCTGCATTGTCATAGGGGAAGTTTGCGGCGAGGACGGCAGAGCCGCAGCCGCCAAGCACCAACCAGAAGGTGCCAAACATCTCAGCCAGAAACTTTTTGGAGAGTGGAACAGCGAGAGCCATTCAGGGGAGATCGGTTGAGGAAGACGATCAAATAATGGCGGGAGATGGAGGAATGGCAAGAGAATGTGTCAATTGGATGACACAGTTGACATAGATCTTTCGCAAGATCTTGCGAACAGAGCCCCATTGCTCTCAATTTCCACCAATCACCCAGCCAGAAGAGCCGAACCTATTTCCTTAAGAGAAGTTTAATTTTCTCGCCTCGGTGGGTGTTCCTGCGCTCAGGCGCGAGACATGCCGGCTCCGCAGGCCAAGCTCGGGCATCCATCGGCGCTGCCTCTTGCGGAATGGATGGGTGGGTGTCGAACTGTTTCAGGTCGCACCAGTGATGGATGTTGCCAATTTGCCAGTTGTGTATAGGGTGTGGCTGTTGGCTTTGCCCCGGTGAATTTCGCCAGGGTGCTCAACATTTGCTCAAGATTCTTTCCCCTTCCTAACCGTTTCCTTTAGTCGTCTAGAGGCATGATTGCTACCCCCCCCCGCGTCTTTCCAAGGCTGCTGATTGCCTCAGCCGCCTCCATCGGCATCTTTGCCATTGGCAGCAATGCCCTTGCAGCCAGCACCGCAGAGCTGATCAAAACCGCTGAAGCCGCCTGCCTTGAGGCTGCCACCGCTCAAGGGTGGCGCGCCGATCTGGCGAAGGTGATCTCCAGCAAGGCCCTCAGCGACCAGAAAGTCGAGGTTGTCTTCGACCTCACCAAAGATGGCACCAACACAGCGCGCCTCACCTGCCCCTACACCGTGGGCCAGGGTGTGGGTGGCACCTTCGCTGCTCCCCAAGCCGAACCAGCCCCCGCCCCTGCAGCGCCTGTGGCTGATCCGGGCACTCCCGTGAATCAGGGCAGAGCCTGGTGGTTGCTCCTGCCCTTGGCCCTGGGCCTTGGCTCCTGGCTTTGGCTCCGCGGACGCGATGAGCCCACCGGCCACGCCTACGCCACCACTGGCACCACTACCAGCACCGGCGCCTCCGGCACTGTTCGCACCTATTACGCTGCCGAAGCCGCTGCCCGTGACGGCTTGCTGGAGGTGCGCGAGCACGCCGATCTCGGTTCCCGTGTCCTGCGCCAGATCCGCAATGGTGACACCTTCCAGCTCACCGGGGTGCGCCGCCGCGATTCCTCCAATGTGGAGTGGCTTGAAGTTCACAACGGCGGCTGGGTCCGCGATGCCGAAGTGCGTTACGACCGCAACGTCGTTCGTTTCACCTGAGGCTGCGCTCCCTCGCCTGAGGGACTTGTCTTCTGCCCATCTCCAGACTCCGGTTTTCGCTGGATCTGGAGATGTTTTTTTGCGGTCCCTCGGACTCTCCCCCGGTCGTTTTAGCCGCAGCGCAAACGCAGGTCTTTTTCCGCCTCCTCGCGGTCGTCAAAGTGGATCTTGCGGGTGCCCAAAATCTGGTAATCCTCATGTCCTTTCCCGGCGATCAGCACGAGATCGTCTTCCCCCGCACCGGCGATGGCGCTGGCAATGGCCTGGGCGCGATCGGCTTGCACCACCACGCTGGTGTCAGCAGGAATGC
>JBJTWN010000043.1:0-2902 GCA_046081785.1 Cyanobium sp. | reverse complement strand
GATGGAGGCCTCTGTGGCTGATATTGATTGAAGCGCTTCCCTCCTCCCCTCTCATCTTCGTTCAACAAACTTTCACTTATGCAAAGACAGCGAAAGCTCCCATTGGCGGTGCCCAATCCGAAGGGGCTGTGGTGAGCAGCCCTCCACTCCCCACCATTCATGGGAGAGGAGTGGTGGCCATGACGGCTGAGAGCAGGGCGCCTGATGGGGCGGGGCGGGGTCAAGGACCCGCGCCACTGATCTGATGGGCTGCGGCAAGCAGCCCCAACGCAACAGCGGCGGGCATGGCTCCGATCCTTGAGGCTGCCCCGCAGAATGAAAAAGCCTGCTCGGGATCCTTTTTCAGGGGTCTGGTCTGGAGGGAGTGTGGCAGCCGGAACCCTCAGGAGTTCTGAGCGTTGTTTCCATGGCGGCCACCACCGCAACTTGTCCCGAGGTCACTTTCACCGGCGAAAGCCTCTTCACCCTGCCGGTGCCCTACTTCTGCCAGCGCGACAGCGCCACCTGGCAGGGCCACCGGATGTGCTTTTCCTCCACCTGCGCGATGGCCGCAGCGTTCCTCAAGCCGGGGTGCCTGGCAGGAGCTGGCCAGCCCGATGATCGCTACCTGGCCCAGGTGGAACGCTTTGGCGATACCACCAGCAGCCAAGCTCAAATTGCCGCGCTGCAACGGCTGGGGATCCAGGCAACCTTCCGCACCGATGGCCGCATCGAGCAGCTGATCGCCCAGCTGCGCCTGGGCTTTCCCATCCCTGTGGGCTGGCTCCACCATGGGCCCGCGTCCGCTCCAAGGGGCGGGGGGCACTGGAGCCTGGTGGTGGGCTGGGATCCGGCCACCCGCCAGGTGCTCATGCACGACCCCTACGGCGAAGCGGATCTTGTGGCAGGGGGCTACGTGAGCACCGCCATCGGCAGCGGCAGGGCTCAGCGCTATTCCGAGCGCAACTGGGGCCGCCGCTGGATGGTGGAAGGCGTGGGCTCAGGCTGGTGGCTGGAGGTGGGGGGCTGAGGGCCTGCCTTTGGTGGGTGAAACCGCCTGGTGGTTTGCCGTACGGACGGTTGCGCCAGGCGGATCTATGAATTGATAAGAGGCCAAGACCAGGGCGGCTGCGAGCCCCATCCCTGCAACAGGCCCTAGCCGAAGGCTTCTGCGAAGCAGTAGGGCGCTCCGTACGGGGTGCCCTTCTTCATGGGGAGGATCCACTCCGAGCAAAAGGGTGGTGGAAATGCCAAGGGTTGGGTTCAACTCAGTAACCTTGATTGTCCGTTCGGAATAGCTATGGACGACCGTCTGCTGCTGACTCTGTCACTGGAAGAGGTGGGAGAGGCAGGTGGGTTGGAGGAGGGGGATCTGGATGCCTTCATGGCAGGGCTGGTGGCCGATCTCAATGACATCGAAGCCGTGAGCGCTGCCCTGGCCAGTGCGGAGGAAACGGAGCGCGGCACGAAGGCCTTGGGGACGTTTTTGCTTGGGGTGCTGACCGCTGAGGTGAATGGGGAGAACGCGATGAAGGTGATCCGTTATCTAAGGAGCCGTCTGATCGAGCAGCCCCAGCCGATTCGCCTCAAGCTGTCTCGAAAGGCGCCAGATGGCACAGATGTGGCGGTGGAGATGGAGGGATCCGCAAGGGACAAAGAGGCCATGGAGGCACTGCTCACCCGACTGGAGGCCTGCGTGCAAAAGGTGAGCTGAGATGGCAAAGCGCCATGCCCTGTTGGTTGGGATCAGCCGTTATGGGGAAGGGTTGCAACCCATTCCCAGTGCTCTGTTGGATGTGGAGAAGATGGCTGAGGTGCTGCGGGACCCGGAATTGGGGGGTATAGAAGAGCATCACCTCCAGGTGTTGCGGGATCCTGGCCGAACGGAACTGGCCAGTGCGATTGAGAGCTTTTATGCCGATAAAGAAACGGATGATTTGCTGGTGCTCTACTTTTCGGGGCATGGTTTCCGCGACGACGATCGGCAGCTGTTGTTGAGCTCTGCGGAGAGCAAGAAGGTGCAGCCCGATGGGAAGAGCAGGGTGCAACGGGCCACCACACTCACTGCGGCCGAGGTGCGGGGCTTCATGGAAAGGAGCCGCTGCAAGCGGCAGGTGGTGATTCTGGATTGTTGTTTCAGTGGAGCCTTTGCTGAAGGGCTGATGGCCAAGGACGAAGGCCCGATGGAGATTGAAGGGATGCTTGGGGGAAAGGGGCGAGCGATCCTCACCTCATCTGATGCGATGGAAACCTCCCGCGCCCCGGAGGCCGGCGATGGCTTGTCGGTGTATACGCGGTTTCTGGTGGAAGGGATCCAGACGGGTGCGGCGGATCGGCAGAGGCGGGGCTGGCTGGATCCGGAGGATCTGCATTTCTATGCCAAGAGCCGGGTGTTGGAGGTGGCGCCGTCGATGACACCCCAGTTTTTCCCGACCCGCGAGGGCCACTCCATTCGGTTGTGCCGCGTGCGGCGTGAGCCAAGCGTGGCCTACCGGCAAAAAGTGCAGGAGCTGGCTGAGAGCAGAAAAGGGAAAATCTCACCGGCAGGGCAGGCAATTCTGGCTGATCTGTCTGCTGAGCTTGGGTTGACGTCGGAAACGGCCGGGCAGATTGAGGCGGAGGTGCTGCAACCCTTCCACGACTATGCAGCCAAGATTGAGCGTTACAGGAGTGCCGTGAAGGCCACGCTGGAAGCCGGCGGGAGCCAATCCGACGGACTCTCCTCCCAGGATCGTGAGGAGCTGAAGGAGCTGGAGCAAAGGCTGAAGTTGCGTGCCGCCGATGTGGAAACCATCCAGCTTTCTGTAAGACAGACAGCCGAAGTAGAGGCCTTGGCCGAGCGAGAATCCGACCCACCTCAATCGCCGGAGAGATTCTTCCAAGACCATTTAAATGAATGGATCCCGGCCGACCTTCTCAACCG
>JBJTWN010000042.1:0-3215 GCA_046081785.1 Cyanobium sp. | reverse complement strand
CCAGGGCACGAAGCAAGAGAGGCTCGGCCTTGGCGTAGGCGCCCTGGCTCTCGTACAGCCCTGCGAGGTTGTTTAGGCTGGTGGCGGTATCGGGATGATCGGGCCCCTGCGCCTTCTCCCTGATCGCCAGGGCGCGAAGGTAGAGGGGCTCCGCCTTGGCGTAGGCGCCTTGGCTGTTGTACAGTGCTGCGAGGTTGTTGAGGCTGGTGGCCGTGTCTGGGTGCTCCGGCCCTAACCCCCTTTCAGCCCAAGCCAACTCCTGAATCTGCAGTGGGATCACTTCTGCATATCGCGCCTGCACATAGAGCTTTTGAATTTGTTGCCGCCACTGCAGCACTTGGTCAGGCACCAAAGGGCTACCCGCTGGGCTGGCCTGGGCAATCAGCCTCGGCATTTCAGGCCCAATCTGGCCCGCCTGAACAGGTGCCAGCATCGGCAGCCATGGCTGCAGCAACAATGCGCTGGCCATCAACGCGCGGATGGAGTGTCGTTGGCTCATGGGTGTACAGGGGACAAGGCTGCGGGTGATCAAGCGCGGAGCAGTAGGCCCATTTTGGCGATGCTCGGCTGCGCACGGGTGGGCTCAGTGGATTTGACCAAGGTTGCGTTGAAGGTGGCAGGCACCTGCCGCCGGGGCCGGGCGCAGGGCTGAATCAAACGCACCAGGGGCCAAACAACCGTCATGGTGAAGGCCTATCCCCAAGTGCCATGGACCTGCTCAGCACCCATCCGATCAAGACCTCCGATCTCGGTTTTCATGGCAATCTCTTTGGTGGCAATGTGCTGGCCTGGATGGATGCCAGTGCCGTGAGCTACGCGATGCGGCTGAGTGGTGAGCCACGCATGCTCACGCTTTCGCTGGAGGATTGCCACTTCAAGCAAACCGTAAAGGAAGGTGAATTGCTCAGTCTGTATGGTTCCCCCTGCCACCTCGGCCGCAGTTCGCTGCGCATCGCCGTAGAGGCCAGGCTGTTGAATCTGCATACGCAGCAGGAGTGCACGGTGCTGTGCGCCTGCTTCCGCTTTGTCTGCGTCAACAGCGAAGGCAAATCGACGCCGATCGGCAACGAGGGCCGCCAAAGAATCGCGGCGATGATTCAGGGGCAGCATTGCGCTGCTGCGGCAAGGCTGGCCGCGCGGGCGGTGGCGGCAGCCGAGGAAGGGGTGAACGGCTGGGGCATCTGAGCGCTGGCTCAGCGCCTGGCTGGTTGTGCCATGGTCACTGGCCCGTGATCCCCCGAGAGCTGCCAGGCGGCTCAGGCCTGGTGGTGGGTTTCCCACTACTTCCAGTCTGTAAGGATTTATTCATGATAATACTAGCGCTCATCTGCAGCCCGAAGCCGGAGCGACGCAGAGGCGCAGGCTTCCGGCAGATAGGAGCATCATTTTGTTATGTCGCCGTGCAAGCAACCCAGCGCGATCTTCAGTTCAGACGATACACACGGAATGGGAAAGAACGCCATACCCGGCGCGCAAATGTGTGATCACGATAAGTCTCCCACAACTTCTTCCTGGTGAGAAATAACGCGACCTCCGGTCGCGCGCCCTGGCTGAGGTGCTTGAAGAACCATTGCATAGTTTTGGTGGACGAGTTTCCCGCCTCGTTACTGAGGATTGGGGCAACATAATACAGTGAGCCGATGGCCGTGAAGGCCTTGAGGAACCTGCTGCTGACGCCTAAGCGGCAAGAATCGAAGTAGGCAAGTTTCGGCTTGATCATCAAGAAATCGTCCGCTGAGCCTGTTGATCCGCCGCCAAGAACAACGTGATCGGCCTTCGTGTTATCAATTTGACCATGCATACTCATCAGGAGCAGATCATATGCAGGTTGCCGCCGGAAATACGGCGGGTCAACTTTCGTTACATCAAGATAGGTCGCCTCAGCAAAGTTGCTTACAACCGTCGCAGCAGCCCGCTCAGGGTCCGCGCTGGCATCGGAGACCACAAGAGCTGAGACGGGCCATGAAAACCGCGAGCCCTGCTTGGTGGGTTGCCTGACCCTGTACGAGACAGGCTTCTGCAAGAAAAGCGGCTGTCCGTTGTGATTCAGAAGGTCGAGTGGTGTTTCTAGCAGGCCATCAGTTACTACGAAGATGATCTCATCGGCGTTTTCAATGAGTACCTGAAAAGGTCCGAGTATTTCTCTTCCGAGTTTCTCGATCATGCGCTATCCAGCGGCATCAGCAAGGCGTCGCGATTCCAAGCCCTTGTATAAGTTCAGGTTTTTGGCGCGGAAGTCCGCTTTGTCGATTCGTTCCGTTCTCGTTTCGTATCTACCGTTTGTCGCCGAAATGCGGAGATTCTTCGAGTCTTCTACCAGTGTGATTGTCAAGACATTGGTTGGCGATTTCACGGCCGCTAACGCCTGATCTCTGAATGCCCCAGGGTGAATGAGGCCGAAGAGAAGAGTCAGCAACACATTCCTGCGCGAGAGGGTTCTTTTTGGCCATCTCATCTCTAAGACCATGGCGCGTGCATTTTTGGAGAATCCGTCTAAACAGAGGTGGGATCCGGCATGAACACGCTAGCCGAGGTAGAGGAGCCTGGGAAAAAGCACCCGGGCGGCAAGGCGGCACGCCACGCGATCAAGCAGTCGCCAGCCAAGCCTCCAGATCGTCTGCCCCCTGGAAATCCAGCAATGCTTCGGCCAGTGCCTCCAGCTGAGGCAGCGGCAGGGCGCGGATGCGAGCCTCCTGGCTGGGGGTGAGGGCACCGCAACGGCGCTGCAGCAGCCGCAAGGTGATCTCCAGCTCGCCGGATCTCAGGCCTTGCTCAAGACCCTGCTCCCTTCCCCATTCCTCACCGAGCCCAAAGATCTCCTTGTAGGCCACGCTTTGGGTGAAATCCTCCAAGGTGATGCCGCCCATGGCGCAGATCTCCGGGATGGGTCGAGAGGTGAAGCGTGCCAACAGGATAGCGGCGGTGGCATCGGCGATCTGGCTCTCCAGCTCTGTGCCTTCCACCGCCCTGCAGATCTGGGCGGTGGTGGCCGGCAGCAGCTCCTCCTTCTCCAGCAGCAGCGCCAGGGTGCGCAGCATGGGCGGCGCGTTGGGATCAGCCAGGGCGGGCTGCAGCTCCAGCCAGCGCACCCGGTGCTCCAGGAATTCCGCTACCGGTTCGGGCTGGCCGATTCCCTTGGCGTGGTGTAAAACCGGAGGCCCGAATGCCCTGATCAGAGGGTGAACAGGGAAGAATGACGGGCTGTCATTCCGGAG
>JBJTWN010000041.1:0-2590 GCA_046081785.1 Cyanobium sp. | reverse complement strand
GAGAGATCCAGCTCGTCCACCAGATCCAGCAGGAAATACACCTGGTGGTCCTCTGAAAGCCACTCTCTCGGCGATGGCGGCAGCAGGGTGGTTTGCTCCGGCTGCCACGGACGGAAGGACTTGGGCTTCTGCATGGCCCATTCTATCGCCCAGATCTATTGCTGTCACTGGGATCTGGGCAGTTTTAGGGTCGTCTGTGGAGGGCCGCTGGGGGGATCTACGCGCAACAGGCTCCTAGGGCTACAAAAAGTATGGAGATCGCTATCTCGCTGAGATGTCTTATCGCTTCAACCGCCGGTTCAATCTCAAAGGTTTACGACAACGCCTGCCCATAGCTGCAATTGATTGCGAACCGAGCCGCAAGCCTGCTCAGGTCTGCGGAGCTTTGTTGCTGATCAAGTTTTGCATACAAGTGAGCATTATGTTTGGCATTGTAAATCCTTTCACCGACGGCCTCACCAAGAGATAAAGTGTAAATTTATCCTAAGAACTGGCAGTCACTCTTTCCTGTTGAACGAGGTATTCCTAGTCTGCAAATTGAGAAAGGTCCCTTATCCCGTCCCTTCTCAGTCCTTTCCCTTCACATGACCAAGATGAATGCTTCCTCCTTCCTTGATATGGTCGGCCGCGGATTGACTGCTTCCTTCGTCACAGCGCTGACTTTGTTCAATCTGACATCGTCAGCCAATGCGAGCAATATCCTCCTTGGTAGTGATTATCTTGCCACCCCTGATGATGGGCATACAAGTTTTGATTTTGGCAGCCTCGGAATTGTTAAGTTTAAGGGTGTTCCCTTGCCAGGGCTCCAGGGAGCGGATACGATCATTCAACGTTTAAGCAATGCTATTTTTGACAGGAACAATGATGGAATCGTTGATTTTAAAAAGGTAACGATTCCCATTCAGATGTCAGCATTGTCGCTTGTAAGTTCATCGCCAGTATTCATTCAAGGTGATTATTTTAATGTGGTACCGAAGCTCAATAGTAAGCCCTCGGCGGGAACAATGTCCATTACACACAACACGATCAGAACCCCTTCAGGCCTCATGGCATTTAACGACAGCGGAAGCGTTCAAGGCACCTTCAGCTCTCTCTTTAATGTCAACTTTGATGCTGTTTTCACTTCGGTTAGCAGTGGAAAATCTTTCGTGATCCCCAATCAATCTATTTCATTAATTAATTCGGGCGCCAACTGGTCACATGCTCCCAGTGGATCTCAATCATTTCTAAAGCGCGGCAGTGTTCCTGATCAAGCGGCAAACTGTCATCAACGATCAGGGTCTTGCCACCCAGGAGATTTCTTTCCTGGCCCGGTCCAGCATGCAAAGGGGAGTCCAGGATATCCCAATGGCCATGGAACGACTGTGGCCCAGATCCTTAAGAATGATCCCGTTTGTACACCCAAAGCTACCAGATTAATTTGCGACAAAGTTGAATTGATTCCATTGGATAATCCTGAGGTTAACTTGCGGCAAACTCCAGCGCCCCTTGCCTTTCTTGGTGCCGCCACATCCCTCGGCTTTTGCCGAACGCTGCGCAAACGCACAAAAGCCCATTTAACAACTCTCAACTAGAATCTGTTGCGAAAAGCCAGATGTCCTATTGTCCAGGTCATCTGGACTTTTCGCAATTTTCAATCTATGCTTTTTGTGATCCAAGGCCATGCGTCAGCTGCCTTAATCATGGTCGCAATAAATACAATGATTAAAAAATCTGCTTTTGCCAGAACGCCAACCCATGTTCTGACCCGCGACGTTGGTGCTTCTCCCACGACAAAACCATCCTCCCAGCCCGCCAAAAGATCTCAAGCGAGGCAATCATGAGACAAGTGGTCGGGTGGGCGGCGCGAGGCGTGGAGGCAGGTCAATCTGAGGTGGTCTGGCTTTTCTGGACAGGGCCCATCGTTAACCTCTGAGGCGGGGCACCACCCCCACCAGGGGCTTCCGAACGTAGGCGCAGCCTTCTCCGAAGGAGTTTAGCAAGCGACGAACCCACAGCCCTGATTTCAAGGCCAAGGTGGCCATGGAAGCGATCAGTGGTCGCAAGACCCTCCAGCAGATTGCCGCTGACCATGGCGTGCATCCCATCCAGGTGAGCCAGTGGAAGAAGCAACTCCTGGAGGGTGCCAGCGAGCTCTTTAATTCTTGCAAGAAAAGCAGGGATAAAGATGAGAGCCAAGCCAAGGAATCGGAGTTGTTCCAGCAGATCGGCAGATTGCAGATGGAGCCGGAGTGGCTGAAAAAAAAATCGCAGCAGCTGTGACGCCGATGACTTACGAAAGCTCATTGACAATGAGGATTGCAATCTCACGATCAGCCGCCAATGTGAACTCTTGGGATTGCCACGCTCTACCCTCTATTACAAGCCCATTCCAGTGCGGGAATCCACGCTGCGGATCCTGGCGCGTATTGATGCCCTTTTTCTGGAAGATCCCTGCTGCGGGAGCCGGCGAATGGTGGACTACCTGGCCAGAGAAGGCATCCCGATCAGCCGGGATCGCGTACGAAACCTCATGCGCCGCATGGGTTTACGGGCGATCTACCAGAAACCACGCACCACGATCGCAGGTGAACCATCAGAGCGCTTTCCG
>JBJTWN010000040.1:0-26866 GCA_046081785.1 Cyanobium sp. | reverse complement strand
CCCTCCACGCACCGTTACGCCGAGGTGATCCATCGGCTCGAGGCGGGTGGCTCGATGCTGCCCGACACGCCGGAGAACCTCAAGCAGATCATCGGCATCTACAAGGCCTACGCCGTGCCGATGGACTTCTATTGGCGCGATCTGCTCTACATCGCCGAGCGGGTGTTTCTCAATCCTCTGCCGGCTTTCAAATACTTCATCTCCCAGGAGTATCTGGATCGCCCCAACAGTTATGCGGGCGATCAATCGCCGCTTCGCATCTGGCGCGGCGGTGAGAAAGCCCATCCAGAACTGCTGGAGTTCATGGAGCGCGGTGAAACCGGCCGCATGCCCAAGCTGCTGCATCACCTCTGGCATGACCGGGTGAATATGGAGTTCGCCGAGGCCTGCATGCAGGCCATGCTCTGGCACCAGGGCATGGGCGGACGCTTCTACGATTATCTAGAGACAGAGGCCTACAGAGCCAATGCAGATCGGGCGATCAAGGCCTATTTCCGCAACAACCCTTTGATGCTTGGCCTTTACAAGCTGTTCCCTGAAATGTTCATGGAGCAGGTGAAACAGATGAGTTATTACGCCAATCTTGGCCTCTTCTGGGAAGTGATGGCCCCCGTCTTTTTCGAGATGAGCGACATCTACGACGAAGGCGGATTCAAGGGAGTCCCCGATGCCATGAATTTTTTGGTGAATGGCATTTTTGCGGTGGCGGGCCGACCGATCTATCACCATGTCTATGTGGGGGACGAATGCTTCGAGGTGATCCCCAAATCAGAAGGCTTCACCTGGCTCTACGAAGCAGCGTTGCCTTATGTGGAGGCAGTGTTCTACCGCACGGCACCCTTTCGAGGCACCAAGAGTTACAACGCTCAGGCCTATCAGGTGCCTGCCGACCAAGCCGACTTCCACTACGGCATTCTCTATGCCGATGTCTTCCCAGTGGGATCCGCAGGAATTCCGCCCACGCTGTTAATGCAAGACATGCTGCATTTTCTGCCTCCCTATCTCAAAAAAATGTATAAACATCACAAGCGAGGTGAGGAAGACCAGCTGATCCAGCTAGGCATCACGTTCCAGCGTTCAATGTACAACGTCACCTCCGCCGTCATCCAGGCTCTGCGCTGCGCCCTGCTCTACCCCCTGGACGATCCCGATCCAGAACATCTGATGGCCAATCGCCGCTTTTTCGAGGGCCAGATGGATCGATTCCTTCGACCGGAGGCCCGGCTTGGAGATATTCAGAATCAAGACTATCGCTGACCATCGTTCTCGACCCCAGCCCCAAACCCTGACTCGTCCCACTTTTTACGTAGTTTATGGCCAACATCATTGAGACAGCGAAAGCCGCTGGTTGCTTCAACACCTTGCTCACCGCCGTTGAGGTGGCTGGTCTCACCTCAGCTCTGGAAGGCACTGGTCCTTTCACCGTCTTTGCACCGGTGGATGAAGCCTTTGCCGCCCTGCCACCAGGCACGGTGCAAACTCTGGTGGACAATCCCCCCCAGCTGGCACGGATCCTTAAATATCACGTGCTCGCTGGCGCCCATCGCCGGGCCGAATTGGTGAATCAACCCGAGTGGACCAGCCTGGAGGGAGCTCCGGTTGCCATCCGCCGGGCCGAGCCCTTTGAAGTGAAAAATGCCACCGTTGTGAATGCTGATGTCGCTTGTGAAAACGGGGTGGTGCATGTGATCAACCGGGTGATTCTGCCGGGGTAAAGCCGCAACCTCCGTGGGGCCCAATTCGGGAGGGGTCAGCAGCCACAGCGGTTGGAGGGGGGTGTTTGGCGCCTGAAGAGCGTGTGACAATCAGCCGACTTCATTTTTCTTCCATGCGTCATCAGGCCCGTCTTCTGCCCCTGACCCTGCTGCTAGGGAGTGTCCTGGTGGGATGCGCGCCCGAAGGAGGATCAGGAGTGCAGAGCGCCAAACTCTCCGCCGTCCAAGCGCGTGGCAAGTTGATTTGCGGGGTGGATGGAAAGCTGCCGGGCTTCAGTTTTGTCGGACCTGACGGCACTTACTCAGGATTGGATGTGGACGTGTGCAAGGCGGTGGCTGCAGCTGTATTGGGTGATCCAAAGAAAGTGGAATATCGCGATCTGAATTCCAGCGAACGCTTCGCCGCCCTGGCCAGTGGCGAAATTGACCTGCTCTCTCGCAACACCACCATGACGCTCAGCCGCGATGCGGCGGGGGGCAATGGCCTCAGCTTCGCCCCCACCACCTTCTTCGACGGCCAGGGTGTGATGACCACCAAAGCCAGTGGGATCACCACCCTCAAGGCGTTGGCGGGCAAACCCATCTGCGTGGAAAGCGGCACCACAACCGAGCTCAACCTCGCAGATCGCATGCGCGAGCTGAATGTGCCCTACACTCCGCTGAAATTCCAAACGGGCGACCAAACCTACGCGGCCTATCTGGGTGGGCGCTGCGTTGCCGTCACCAGCGACCGCTCGCAGTTGGCAGCCAAACGCACAAGCTTCCCCAAGCCGGATGACCACGTGCTCCTTCCCGATGTGATGAGCAAGGAGCCCCTCACACCGGCCACCGTGAATTCAGATCCCCTCTGGTCCGATGTGGTGCGTTGGAGCGTCAACACCCTCTTCCAAGCCGAGGAGCTCGGGATCACCCAGGCTAACGTGGCCGCCAAGGTGGCCGAAGCCAAAGCCAACCCCAAGCTGGCAGATCTGCGCCGCTTCCTTGGCGTGGAGGGCGACTTCGGCAAACAGCTGGGACTGCCGGCTGATTTTGTGCCGAAGGTGGTGGGCGCGGTTGGCAACTACGGCGAAATCTTTGATCGCAGCGTCGGGCCCAAATCTCCCCTCAAGCTGGATCGGGGTGTCAACAGACAGTGGAAAGAGGGTGGGCTGATCTACTCCCCCCCCTTCCGCTAAACACCGATGGCCAGCACTCCCCCCTCCATCGCCCCTGCGGCGGCACCACCCTGGTGGCGTGATCGCCGGGTGGTGCCCTGGCTGGTGCAAGCCGCCGTGGGATTGGTTGTGCTTCTTGCGGTGGCTTTCCTGCTGGGCAATCTTGTGCGGAATCTCACCGCGGCGGGTCTGCTTCTCACCTGGCGCTGGCTGGGCCAACCCGCCGGTTTTGACCTGGCAGAAACAATCCTTCCTTTTGATGCCGGGATGCCCTATTGGCGAGGTTTGCTAGCTGGGCTGGCCAACACGCTGAGGGCGGTGCTCTTCGGTCTGGTGGGGGCCACCGCCCTCGGCACACTCACCGGAATGGCGGCGTTCAGCAGCAATGGCTTGCTGCGTGGCCTGGCGCGGGTCTACGTGGAGGTGGTTCGCAACATTCCCCTCTTGCTGCAGCTGGTGTTTTGGTATTTCGTGGTGTTTCTAACCCTGCCCAATGGCGCCGCCGCCTTTCAGTTGCCAGGCGTCGTGCTGGCTAAATCGGGGCTCTATATCGCTGGCCTGGCGGAGGGTCTCCGCTGGCAGCTTCCCAGCCTGGTGAATGGGGTTTGGCAGTCTCCTATCAGGCTTTCTGTCGAATTCGCAGCCCTACTGACAGGCCTGATCATTTATTCCGGTGCCTTCATTGCCGAGGTGGTGCGCGGCGGGATCTCCGCGGTGCCCAAGGGCCAATGGGAGGCAGCATCCTCCTTGGGTATGGGTTGGTTCACCACGTTGCGGCAGGTGGTGCTGCCCCAGGCTTTACGGGTGATCATTCCGGGACTCAACACCCAATACATTTCCCTCGCCAAGAATTCCTCCCTGGCGGTCGCTGTGGGGTTCAGCGATCTTTATTCCGTGGCCGAAACCACATTGAACCAAACGGGTCGGGCCGTGGAGGTTTACCTCATCTTGCTGGGGGCCTACTTGGGGTTGGATCTGTTGATCTCAGCCTTGATGAATGGCCTCAACCGGCTTGTGCAAATCAAGGAGCGCTGAGATGAAACCGCTGTTGCGCAGGCTTCGCCATGAACTGTTTGCCACCCCAGGCGATGCCCTCCTGAGTGTGGGTCTGCTCGCCCTGCTCAGCTCGGCGCTGGTTGGCTTTCTTCGCTGGGCCTTGCTGCAAGCTGAGTGGGCCGTGATTCAGGCCAACAGCACCCTCTTCGCCGTAGGCCGCTACCCGATCGAGCAGCAGTGGCGCCTTTGGCTGCTCACCACCCTGCTGCTGGGAGCGGCAGGCCTGAGCTGGGGGCTGTTGCGGGCCCATCCCCGCTCGGATCGAGAAGGAATCCTCTGGCCCCGCAACGACCGCCTGGCCGTCTCCCTCCTGGTGGCGATCGCGCTCTGGCTGCCGTGGTTCCTGAAGCTCCAGCCGGGAATCCAAGCCCGCTGGTGGGGCTTGGCGGCGCTGCTGATCGGCCTGCGATGGCTGGCCGGGCGTTTTGGTCGCCAACTTCCCTCCAAGTTGAGGCGTGCGATCCCGCTGCTCTGGCCAACCATCTACCTGCTTGGCATGGTGCTGATCAGCGGTGGCCTGGGAATCGTGAAGGTGCCCCCCTCCGAATGGGGAGGGCTGCTGCTCACCCTGCTCGCGGCCAGTTTCGCCATCCTGCTCTGCTTTCCCCTGGGGGTGCTTCTGGCCCTGGGCCGACGCAGCGACCTGCCCCTGCTGCGTTGGGCCTCGGTGGTTTACATCGAATTCATTCGTGGCGCCCCTTTGATCACGCTGCTGTTTCTCGGCCAAAACATTTTGGGCTTCCTGCTTCCCAACGGCCTGGCACCGGAGCGCATTTGGCGAGCAGCCTGGGTGTTGACCTTTTTTGCCGCGGCCTATCTGGCAGAAGCGGTGCGCTCTGGTTTGGCGGCGGTGCCCACCGGCCAGCTGGAAGCGGCTCGCTCCCTGGGACTTTCCTACCCCCGGGCCCTGCAACACATTGTTCTCCCCCAGGCCCTGCGTGTGGCCCTGCCCGCCATGGTTGGCCAATTCATCTCGCTGCTGCAAGACACCACCTTGCTCTCCCTGATTGGCCTGCTGGAATTGCTCGGTGTGGCCCGCACTGTGATGGCCAACCCTGCTTATTTGGGCAAGAACGCTGAGGTGTATCTCACCCTGGCGCTGTTGTTCTGGTGTTGCTGCGCCGCCCTCGGGCTGGGCAGCCGCGCCCTGGAGAGACGCCTCGATCCCCAAACCATCCCAAGCCGTTGATGCGCCCTGCCCCCACACCCATGACACCCTCCGCAGCCCAACCCAATTCCGTGATGATCGCTGCCCGCGACGTGCAGAAGTGGTATCCAAATGGCTTCCATGCCCTGAGGGGGTGCGATCTTCAGGTGCACAAAGGGGAGGTGGTGGTGGTGATGGGGCCATCAGGTTCGGGCAAGAGCACCTTTATCCGCACGTTCAACGCGCTCGAAGATTTTCAAAAGGGCAGCATTACGGTTGATGGCATTGCGCTCTCCAACGACCTGCGCAACATCGATGCCATTCGCCGGGAGGTGGGCATGGTGTTCCAGCAATTCAATCTCTTCCCCCACCTCACCGTGCTCGACAACCTCACCCTGGCTCCGGTGTTGGTGCGCAAGCGACCGAGGGGGGAGGTGCAACGTCAGGCGATGGCTCTGCTGGAGCGGGTGGGCATTGCGGAGCAAGCCGAGAAATACCCCGGCCAGCTCTCAGGGGGGCAACAACAGCGGGTGGCCATTGCCCGCGCCCTGTGCATGGAACCGCGCATCCTTCTGTTTGATGAACCCACCAGCGCCTTGGATCCGGAGATGGTGCGGGAGGTGCTCGATGTGATGCGCAACCTGGCCAACGACGACATCACCATGGTGGTGGTGACCCATGAGGTGAAATTTGCTGAGCAGGTGGCCGACCGGGTGGTGCTGATGGCGGAGGGGGAAGTGGTGGAAGAAGCCGCACCGGATGTTTTTTTTAACAGACCATCTCACGAACGCACGAGGCGCTTTCTCGACCAGATTCTCTAATTCATCCAGATATGAATCAACGGCTCAAGCCACGGCTGAAGCCATCAGTTCCAGGCCATGAATTCCTTCGTAAAACAGGTAGGCGGCAAAGAGTAGGGCCAACACCCCAACCAAGGGCTCAGCCCGATGTTGCAGCCAATCTTCCAAACGCTCGATGGCAGCGCGAATTCCCCCTCGACTGCCGATCCAGGCCAGGGGCGGCAACAGGAGCAACGAACTGGCCATCAGGGCGTAGAGGCTGGTGAGCTCCAGATCAGCCGAGAGACCGGGATGGTTGATCAGCATCAAGCCCGCCTCCTTGAGATAAAACACCAAGTTCTCCGGCGTCAGCAGGGCACCGGCGGCACCGATGGCCACCAGGAGCCCATCACTAAATTCCGGTAGCCGTCCCATCAACCGCAGCGCCATGCCCTCCTCGCCGATGGTGGCCTGGGGGGTGAGCTGGTAGAGCCCGAGGGCCAGCAAGCCGCCGGCGCCCACCAAGTCGATCAACACCTGCTCCCGCTCGCCGTGCGCCAGGCTCAATTCGAAGTGGCTGCCGAGCACCAGCAACATCGCCACCGCCAACACATTGGCCAAGGTCCATCCCAACACGTAGGCAAACGAGCGGCGCAGCGGCGCGCGCCCAAGCAGAAGCAGCGTCACCACGCCGATGTGCAACGGGCTGAAGGCGATGCCAATGCCAAACAACGACGACTGGGTGAACAGGGCTGGGCTCATGGGAGCAGGCGGCGGCGGCAGAAGAGTTGGCGCAACCTAGACAGCCGAACACCCATGCCGTTAGCCACCAACTCCGAGGGCAGGGTCGGGGCGGGTGGTCCAATCCGCCGCGTTCAGGGAGGGGAAGAGGCCATCCTCGCGTTCGACAGCCTCAATCCATTCAGGCTGAAGTGGGGTGTGGTTTTCGATGGCATCCATCAGCCGCCAGAAGCGATCCAGATGGCGATGGATCCGCTCTCTCGCCAGAGAGGTGGTGGTGCCGGCCCGCAGGATGAAACTCCAATCGGAGCTCTGGGCCAGCAGCAATTCGCGGCCGGCCTGGTTGAGCCAGCGTCGCTGCTCAGCGCTGCCAACGCCCCGGTTCACCCGTCGCACCATGGCTCTGGAGGCCCGCTGCCACTCGGGCACCACCCAAGCGTTGCTGTCATTGAGCCAGTAATCGTGATACCCGCCTTGACCCCAGCTGGAGGGAGATGGCTGGCAGACCTGCAGAGGAAGTCCCTGGGCCAACACCTCCCGCAGATGGGTGAATTGCAATTCCACTGACGGCCCACACCGAAAAAGCTCAGCCAGGAACGAGGGTCCCTCAAACCACCAATGGCCAAAGAGTTCCGCATCAAAGGGGGCCACCAGGAGGGGGGGACGTTCAATGGCCGTGGTGAGGCCGTGGAGCTGCTCCAGTCGGCTCTGGAGGTAGGCCGCTGCATGTTCGCCCACTCGCTCCTGCGCCACGGCGGGCCCGTAGGGCTCCTTTTGATCGAGGGGACAGCCCTGGGCCGTTACCCGGTGGAGTTTGAGGCCGAGAGGTCGTCGCGTCCGCACACCGAGGGCTTGCAGATCCTCCTCTGGGAGATCCCAGCCGAGATCCCGATGAAATTCCCGGTAAGCCCCATCGCCTGGATACCCCTGGCTGGCGCTCCAAACCGGCAGGGTGGAAGCGCTGTCGCGGCCGAAAAAGGCCACCCCGGCGGGGGAACAGATGGGGGCATACACCCCGTAACGGGGCCTGGGCTGGGCGTGGAGCAGGCCATGGCCATCGAGCAGGCTGTAGCGCAGCCCGCAGGCCATCAGCTGCTGATCAAGACCTTCGTAGTAAGCGCACTCAGGCAGCCAAATGCCCAGTGGACGCTCGCCCAGAAGCCGCTGATGCTCCCGCACGGCGGTGAGCAGCTGAGCACGCACAGCCTCGGGGGAATCGCGCAGGAGGGGGAGGTAGCCATGGGTGGCAGCACAGGTGATGAGATCGAGCACCCCCGCCTGCTGCAGACGACGGAAGCGGGCGAGCAGTTGGCCACCACAGGCTTGCCAGTCCCGGGCCACTGTCTCCAGCTCGCCAGCCAAAGCCTCGGCAGGGTCTTGGAGTTGGGCTGGAGCCTCCGCCAGCAGCTCCCGGCGCACCATCAGCCAAGGGAGAAAGCCCAGGTTCAAATCGCTGTCACTGAGAAGCGAGAGAAGGGTCGGGGAGAGACCGAGGGTGAGGCGGGGGCGTTGGCCTGGATCGGCGAGGGCCGCCTCAAGGACGCGTAGAAGGGGGATGTAGCACTCCTGAAGGGCTTGGAAATACCAATCCTCCTCAAGGGAACCGGGCTCCCCCGAGCGCACATATGGAAGGTGAGCGTGGAGCACCAGGGCCAAAGCACCTGCGGCCATGGAGTTCCTGCGGCCTGAGTAGTGTAAGGCTCGCCTTCACCCCACCTCGGGAAAAGGGGAGCCGGTGGGTTGCCACCCCCTAGAATGCATGCCAGCTCATAGTCATTCCGCTTAACTCTCTTCCGTAATGGCGCGCGATCCCGGTCGGGTTCTGATTTTTGACACCACCCTCCGCGACGGGGAGCAATCCCCGGGAGCCAGCCTCAACCTGGAGGAAAAGCTCGCCATCGCCCAGCAACTGGCCCGCTTGGGAGTCGACATCATCGAAGCGGGCTTCCCCTTCGCCAGCACAGGAGACTTCCATGCGGTTCAGCGCATCGCCAGTGCCGTCGGCACCCCGGATGGGCCGGTGATCTGCGGTTTGGCGAGGGCTGCCGCCGGCGATATCAAGGCCTGTGCAGAAGCCGTGGCCCCGGCAGCCCACCGCCGCATTCACACCTTCATCGCCACCAGCGACATCCATCTCGAGCACAAACTCCGCAAAAGCCGCGCCGAGGTGCTTGAAATCACACGGGAGATGGTGGCCTACGCCCGCTCTCTGGTGGAGGACGTGGAATTTTCCTGTGAAGATGCCGGTCGCAGTGATCCCAACTACATGCATGAGGTGATTGCCGCGGCCATTGATGCGGGCGCCACCACCATCAACATCCCCGACACGGTGGGCTATGCCACGCCAGCGGAATTTGGCGAACTCATCGCAGGCATTAACCGCTCGGTCCCAAACATTGATCAGGCCGTGATTTCCGTCCACGGCCACAATGATCTTGGCCTGGCTGTCGCAAATTTCTTAGAGGCCGTCAAACACGGCGCCCGCCAATTGGAATGCACTATCAATGGCATTGGCGAACGCGCTGGCAACGCCTCCCTAGAGGAGCTGGTGATGGCCTTGCATGTGCGGCGCAGTTATTTCAACCCTTTCCTTGGTCGCCCGGCAGAGAGCACCGAACCTCTGACGACCGTCCGGACCGAAGAGATCACAAAAACATCGCGCCTGGTGTCCAACCTCACTGGAATGGCCGTGCAACCCAATAAGGCCATTGTGGGTGCCAATGCCTTCGCCCATGAGTCAGGCATCCATCAAGATGGGGTGCTCAAAAACAGGCTCACCTACGAGATCATCGATGCACGCACGGTTGGCCTGGCGGACAATCGGATCTCTCTTGGCAAGCTCTCCGGTCGCAGCGCTTTCCGGGCAAGGCTTGAGGATCTCGGCTACCAGCTCGAGCGAGCCGACCTCGATGAAGCCTTCGCCCGCTTCAAAGAACTCGCTGATCGCAAAAGAGAAGTCAGCGATCGAGATCTCGAGGCGATCGTGAGCGAACAGGTGCAGCTGCAAGATGAGGCTTGCTTTTTGTTGAAACGGGTGCAAGTGAGCTGCGGCACCGGGCTTCTGCCCACCGCCACCGTCACCCTGGAAAGCCGCGAGGGAGGCGAGCGCAGCCAGGCAGCCATTGGCACGGGCCCGGTCGATGCAGTTTGTCAGGCTCTCAATCAACTCGCCCAGGTGCCAAACGAGTTGGTGGAGTTCTCGGTCAAAAGCGTCACTGAAGGCATTGATGCCATGGGAGATGTCACCATTCGGCTGCGCCGCAACGGAACGCTCTATTCCGGCCATGCCGCAGACACCGACATCGTGGTGGCGGCGGCTCAGGCGTTTGTGAATGCTCTCAACCGATTAATGGCTGGAGAGCAGAGGGCCCCCCTCCACCCCCAGAAAACCCCATGGCCCGCCGCCGAGCTTCCTCGGCTATGAGGGCGCCCACCTCGCACCCCACTGCCCTGCGGAGCATGGGCCAGCTGGCGCTTCTCCTGCTGATCGCCCTGCTCACCCTGCTTCCCCTGCTGTGGCTGGTGAGCACCTCCTTGAAAAGCCCTAACGAAGACATCTTCACAAGCCCACCGGCACTGTTGCCAAGCCAACCAAGCCTCGAGGCATACGGCCGGCTCTTTCGAGACAACCCCATGGGCACCTATCTGATCAACAGCACGGTAGTGAGTGGCTTGGCTGTGCTGGCCAATCTGCTGTTTTCCTCCCTGGCGGCCTATCCCCTGGCCCGTCTTCCCTTTCGAGGCAGGGGGGCGGTGCTGGCCATCGTTGTTGCCACCGTCTTGATCCCATTTCAGGTGGTGATGATCCCTTTATACGTATTGATGGTGAAGATCGGCTTGCGCAATTCCCTCATGGCCTTGGTCTTGCCCCAAGCCACCACGGCCTTCGGGATCTTTTTGTTGCGTCAGAGCTTTCTTGCCGTTCCCAAGGAACTAGAGGAGGCCGCGCGAATTGATGGCTGCACACCCATTGGCGAGTGGTGGAATGTTCTCGTGCCAGCGGCAAGGCCCGATTTGATCACCCTCGGCATGCTGACATTCATTGGAACCTGGAGCGATTTTCTCTGGCCATTGATTATCATTGACGAACCCAAAAGCTATACCCTCCCATTAGGACTCCAGCAATTGGCTTCTAGCTTTTCCCTAGACTGGAGACTCGTTGCCGCAGGCTCCGTGATTTCTATCTTGCCAGTGCTTGCGCTTTTCATTCTTTTGCAACGAACAATCTTGCCGACTGCCACAGCAGATGCCGTGAAGGGATGAAATTACTTAATTGGCTTTACCTTCATACAACGCCCTAGCGGACCCCAGTTGGTGGAGGTGGAGGTGGAGCCTGTAAAGCGGCAGGATCATCACTAGAACCTGAAGATTGGCTATCCAGCTCTAATTCCTTCAACGAGCTTTCCAGCAATTGCAGCCGTTGCATGATCGTGCGTTGCTGGGCTTCCAAGGCAGGAGTGGTGTCGGTCATGCGAGAGCTCTCGAGCAGATCCATGCGTTCATAAAGGCGCGCGATCCTGCGGTTCACCTCACGGAATTGGATCAGCTGATTGAAAAACAACACCAACAGGGCTGCGCTCAGCGCAAGCTGGAGCCACTGCAACCAACGAAATGGATCTCTTGAACGGGGGTCGAAGGGTGGCTCGGTCTCTGGTTCGGGGCCATAGCTATCGAGGGGGGAGCGCATGGGCGATGGTTGAACCATTGAGGTCTATATCGTGTCGCAGTATTGCCCCCTTGATGAGTTGGGCCTGGGTGGCCTCATAGACCGTCCTTGCCTGCCCCCTCGACCGGCCAATGCTGGTCATGCCGATTTTTCCATACTGCGACAGGCAGCCCAACAGGTGGAAAACGGTGCCCTGCAGACGCGCCTGGTCATAGTGCAGGCCGGCATCGGCCACGATGTCGACCAGGTCAAACGGAAGCAAGCCCCTCAGGGCCGGATCGCAGAAGTTGTCTGTCGCCAAGTAATACAGCCCATCCCCTGTGGGCGCGCGGTAGAGGCCCGATTCGCCATCCAACTCACCAGTCGTGAGGGCGTGGAGCGCCATGAACGGATGGGTGGTGCCACCCTGGCGAAGATTCACCTCGATGGCCTGCAGATCCCAACCTCCGGCGCCCTGTCGGGCCAAAAAGTCCACGGAGTAGCGCTCCAATGCGCCCTGCTTCCCCAATTCTCGGCCAACGGCTTTGCCGTAGTCCATCAGGGCGCGGCGATACACCCGATGGGCGGGAAACTCACAGCCCAGGTAAGTTTGACCCGTTGCCCCCCCCAACACCTGTTCATGGGTGGAGAGCACCACCACCTCCCCTTCCGGGAGGATGGTGCCTTGCATGCTCGGGGAACGCACCTCCAGACCACCCTCCAGCCAGGCCTCCACAAGGGCGCCCTGCTGCGCCATTTGCTCGATCCAATGGGCTGCAGGCATCGGCAGCTCCTGCAAGGCCTCCAGGAGCACCCGCCGCCGCTCTCGGGGACAGTGTTCGGCCAGAGCCAGTGGTTCCAAATCCAGAAGCGCATTTCCTTCACCACTGAAGCCCTCATTCAGCTTCACCACACAGCGCCTCAGCGATGGCAAGCGTTCCCAGAGATCCGCGCTGGCCTCCGCCAGGCTGGCCAAGTCGTGAGCCAAAGCGCTCCCGGGGGGGTGGGGGATGGCCAAACGCTGAAACAGATCCCTAGCGCCAGCCTTGGTCCCCCACCACTGCAGCGCGGGATCCGTGCCGAACAGGGGGATCTGCAGCTGTTCCGACAGCAGCTTCTCCAGCGGGGTGACGTTGTAGGACAGCATGAAACTGCGCCCGGGGCGCAGCTGCTCCCGCAGGCGAGCCAACAGGGCCGGCCGTTCGAGCAGCTTGGCGGAAAGGGGGCGATCGGAGGCGTCGTCCGTGTCAAACAGCTGCAAACGTCGTCGGGCGTGAGCCGCGGGCACTCCCGGCAACAATTCGAGCACCGCATCCACCACCAATTCGGGCAAAAGCTTGCTGGTGACGTACACCATGCGGACCCCCGGATCGCGCAAGCGGCTCAAAGCAAACAGCTGCCGCTCCTCATAGTGATGCGCCCCCGTTACCAAGGCGAGGGCAGAAGGCTCCAGGGAAAGGGAGGGCACCACCAACACATCCACATCCGCCAAACTGCCAAGGGTTTCCCTTCCCCATTCAGGGCGTAGTTGCCGCTGCAAGGCGGCAAAATCCAGAGGCATCAAGACGGGTGCGAATGTCCCCATGCTGAAGGACCCATGGGTCTGGGCTGGCGGGAGCTTGCCTCCTGCCGTGTGGGTGGCGCTCGGAGCCATTCCCGGGGCCTGGATGCGCTATGTGCTGGTGCGGCTTGGCTCCACCAGGCTGCATCAACGGCATTGGGCCACTTGGGGGGTCAACATGGTGGCTTGCGGTCTGATGGGGCTGTTGGCTGGCCTGCAAGAACACCGGCAGCAGCCATGGCAGAAATCCTCTCAAGACACGCTGGAGCTCGCCTTGGCCGTCGGGTTTCTGGGCAGTCTCAGCACCTATTCCAGCCTGATGGCCGATCTGGTGAGTCTCTGGCAAGGCAAGCGGCAAGGCCACGCTCTCCGCTTGGTCGCAGCCTCCCTCTTTGGCGGCCTTGCTGCATGCCTGATTGGGCTTCACTTAGCAAGGAGCAGGGGATGAAGAAGGTCAAGATCCCCGGGCCTGCCATGGCGCTGCTGTGGGTGGCTCTAGGGGCCGTTCCTGGAGTGCTGCTGCGCTGGCTCCTGGCCAACACCCTGATCGCCAACACCCTCGGCTGCTTTGTGGTGGGAGCCAGCGGCCTGCTGGACTCCCCCTCCCCCCGCCGAATGTTGTTGGTGGGCGTCGGCTTTGCAGGCTCCCTCACCACCTTCAGCACCTGGGTGTTGCAACTGGTGGTGCATCTGCAAAACGGCCAGTGGGAAGCGCTACTGAGTCAAATCCTTCGAGACGGCGCCCTGGGCCTGGTCGGCATCCTGCTCGGGGCCACTCTGCATCGCCAGCGCAGCAGGTTGAGCCAGCGACTGCTCAAGCGCTGAAACCCCTCCTGGCAGGGAGGGGATAGGCAATGCGCCGATGCCGCATGCGACGCCACACCCGCACAAACGCCCGAATGATCAGCTCCAGTTCGGCCCGGGTGATCCCGCTCGCTGCCAGCTGGCCATCCTCTTGCCTCGCTTCCACGATCCGCCGCACCATGGCCGTGGCTTCAGCCTCGTGGGTATCCGGAGGCAACACCCGCAGAGCCGCTTCACAACCATCGGCCAACATCAAAATCCCCGTCTCCCTGCAGCGTGGAATCGGTCCGCGGTAGCGAAAGTCCTGCTCCTGCACCGTTGGCTGACGTTGTCGAGCTTGATGCAGGAAATACCCCATCTTCAGAGTGCCTTGATGTTCGGGAATGAAATCCGCCAGCGGCCGAGGCAAGCGATAGCGGCGGGCCAGCCTCAAGCCTTCGTCCACATGGGCCTGCAGGATCTGAGCGCTGGCATGGGGGTCATCGAGGGTGTCATGGGGATTGTCGGCCCCGTCTTGGTTTTCGATGAACCAGTGGGGCCCATGCAGCTTGCCGACATCGTGGTATAGAGCTCCTGTTCGGATCAAATCCACATCGGCCTGGATGGCACGGGCCCCTTCTTCCGCAAGACCCAAAATCATCAAGGTGTGCTCAAAGGTGCCAGGCGCCTCGGTCGAAAGGCGTCGCAGCAGAGGACGTTCGAGATCCGCCAACTCCATCAGACGGGCCCTGGTGAGCAGACCGAAGAAACTCTCGACCAATGGGGCGAGAAGCAAACCTGCCATCAGCAGGCCTCCCACCATGAGCGCCTCATTCAGCAGATCCGAGGTCCTCGGCAAACGGAATCCACCTTCCCAGAGCAAGCTGGCCAGCTGAACCAGAAGCCACTGGAGAAGCAGGGCAGCGGCCGGCAACAGCAACGCCAGCTGAAGCAGCTGGGCGCGGTTGCGCTGCCGTCCAGCAAGAACGGCAGCCAGTGTGGCCACGGCAGCGGCCAGGAGCTGACGCCACTGGGAGAGAACATCCAAAGGGGTGGGCCAGAGCAGGCTGGCCATGGCCAGCCAGGCCAGACCCGCTGCCGTGCCCAATCCCTGAGCCAACAGCAGGGTGGGCGGCACCAGCAAGGCCATCGGTGCGGCCTGGGGACCAAGCCAGAGTTTGCAAATCTGCACCACCAGCAGCATGGCCAGCGCTAGCAAAGCTTGGCGTGGTTCCAGGCTGGCCTTCCATCGGCGCATCACGAGCACCATCACAGCGCAAGCCACCACTGCCTCGGTGAAGTGGCCTAGCCAGGCCAAGGGTTGGGGGCGACGGTTGATGTACCCGAAGTAATCGAGCACGTCATAGGACTGGGAGGTGATGGGCTCTCCCTGGCGGGCGATCCAATCGCCCTGGCGAACGGTGATCGTGGGCAGACCCTCCTGGGTCAGGAGCTCCTCGATGCGCTGTTGCTTGAGAAAGCGATCCGTCCGGAGATTGGTGCGGCCTTGCAGGCTGCGCACCACCAGCCGAGTTCCCAGGCTCTGGCCAGGTGCTGGCTGGCTTTCCAATTGCAAACGTGCCGCCATGCGCAAGGGCCCATCGGCGACCGAGGCCACCACGCCCTGGCTGAGCATCCTCAGTTGGGCCTTCTGCACGGCCTGTTGCCAGCTCAACAACTCTTGCGGGGGCAGTTGCAGCAGCCAGCTGCGCTCGGCGGCAGAAAGGTTGAAAGGATCCAACAGGGGCTGAGCACTGTCGATCTGCCGCTGCAGCTCCTTGAGGAGCTGGTCCAATTCGTCTTGCATCAGGCGGCTGGCCGACTCATCCACCACCTGCACCTGCGAACGGGTGCCCATCAAGCTGCGCCGTTGTTCCAGTGCCGCGCTGTCGATCACACGAGCCTCCCTCGGGGCCCGAACGGAAAAGGGGGATGGCACCCCCGGGCTGAGGCTTGGTTGCAGCAGCCATGGCCAACTGCTCACCAGCGCCACAAGCACGGTGGCGAACACCACACCGGTGAGACCAAGCGGACTCCATGGCACGATGGCCTGGCGTGGGCGCTCCAAGCGCAACAGCCAGCGCCAAAGCCTGCGCCCCTGTTTTTGGATCGATAAGAAGGCCCGAGCCATTCACGGCCGCACGAAATCACAATTTAGCCAGCCTTTGCAGCCTCTGATCGCCTGGAGATTGCATGCTGGGGCAGAGACATTCGCCCCCACCATCCATGGCCGCTGTTCTTGACGGGCGTCGCTTGGCTGCGGAGATCGAGCAACGGCTTCGTGCGGTGATTGAAGACGGGATGGTCATGGTGGGCCGTCCACCAGGCTTGGCGGTGTTGCGGATCGGGGACGACCCTGCCAGCGGCGTCTATGTGGCCAACAAGGAAAAAGCCTGCATTCGCATTGGCATTCGCAATCTTGGCGCCCACCTGCCAGCTCACACGCCAGCCCAGGAGGTGCAGGCCACCATTGAGCGGCTGAATGCCCAGCCGGAAGTGGACGGCATCCTCCTTCAACTTCCCCTCCCGAGCGGGTTGCAGGAGGGTCCGTTGTTGGCTGCGATCGACCCGGAGAAAGACGCCGATGGCCTGCACACCCTGAATCTGGGACGGCTCGTGAAGGGCGAGCCAGGCCCCCGCAGCTGCACTCCCGCTGGTGTGATGGCGCTGTTGCAGGAGGCCGATGTCGAGCTGGAGGGCTGTCGCGCGGTTGTGGTGGGGCGAAGCATCCTGGTGGGCAAGCCCATGGCACTGATGCTCCAGGCTGCCAATGCCACGGTGAGCGTGGCCCATTCCCACACCCGCGATCTAGCCGCCCTCACCCGCCAAGCCGATGTCTTGGTGGTGGCCGCGGGCCGGCCGCGGATCGTCACCGCTGAGCATGTGAGGCCGGGGACCGTGGTGGTGGATGTGGGCATCCATCGGCTCCCTCCTGAGACCAGCGAAGGCCCTCACCCGAAGGGCAAACTCTGCGGGGATGTGGCGTGGGAGGAGGTGGAGCCCATCGCCGGAGCCATCACCCCTGTGCCGGGGGGGGTGGGCCCGATGACGGTGGCCATGCTGTTGGTGAACACCGTGGTGGGTTGGTGCCGCAGCCATGGCCTGCCTCACGGCCTTGAGGATCTGGTGAGCTGAACAGAAGCGCGCCGCTACCCAACGGATGAGAGAATCCGCCAGCCGACTTCTCCCATCCGCCATGACCGCGGCGGTCCACACGTCCTTTGACTTTGGCTCCTACCTCCAGGCCGCCAGGGAGCAGGTTGAGGTTGCCCTCGATGCCTCCTTGGGGCCCGAGGAACCGGAAGGCCTCCGGGAGGCCATGCGCTACTCCTTGCTGGCAGGCGGGAAGCGTCTTCGTCCCATTCTCTGCCTGGCGTCCTGCGAGCTCGCTGGCGGGCCTGCCGAGCAGGCCATGGCCACAGCCGTGGCGTTGGAGATGGTGCACACCATGTCGCTGATCCATGACGATCTCCCGGCGATGGACAATGACGACCTGCGTCGGGGACGCCCCACCAGCCACAAAATGTTTGGCGAAGCCATGGCCATCCTTGCTGGGGATGCGCTGTTGACACGGGCTTTCGAAATGGTGTCCCTGCGCAGTCCCGGGGTCGAACCTCAGCGCTTGCTGGCCGTGGTCGGGGAACTCTCCCGCGCAGCAGGGGCCCCTGGCTTGGTGGGAGGTCAAGTGGTGGATCTCGACTCCGAGGGCAAGGATGTTGACCTCAGCACCCTGGAATACATCCATCTTCACAAAACCGGAGCTTTGCTGCGGGCCTGCGTGGTCTGCGGTGCCCTGGTTGGGGGCGCTGGCGAGGATCTCTTGGCGGCCCTGGGGATCTATGCCCGGGGCATCGGCCTGGCCTTCCAAATCATCGATGACATCCTCGATGTCACGGCGAGCAGTGAAGTGCTGGGCAAAACAGCCGGCAAAGATCTGGCCGCCAATAAGACCACGTACCCGAAGCTGTTAGGACTGGAGGAGTCTCGAAAGCGGGCCAACGCGCTGGTGATCGAGGCCAAAGGGGCTTTGGCGCCCTGGAGCGGCAGGGCTCAGCCCTTGCTGGCGCTCGCCGATTACATCACCAGCCGAGATCGATGAACCATCCGCTGATTGACATTTTTGACAATGCTGTCCTGGCGTGGGGTTTAGCAGCCTGCGGTGTGGCCCAGCTCTCCAAGCTCCTGATCGAGTTGGTGGCCCATCGCCGCTGGCGGCCCTCCGTGTTGATCGAAACAGGCGGCATGCCCTCAAGCCATTCCGCGCTGATGACCGGCACCAGCGCAGGAATCGGATGGCTTCATGGTTTCGGAGATCCCCTTTTTGCCTTGGCAGCCACCATCACCTTCATCATTCTTTATGACGCCAGTGGCGTACGCCGCGCTGCAGGGCTGACAGCCGCCCGGGTGAATGGTCTGCCAGATGGTCTGTGGGACACCCATCCCATCCGGGGGGAGCTCAACCAGGAGCCTGAGTTGAATCCCCTCAAGGAAAATCTCGGCCACACAAGAATGGAAGTGCTGGCTGGCAGCTTGATCGGCCCTGCCGTTGCTCTGCCAGGGCTGGTCTGGGCGGGATCTCCCTTGCACCTGGCCCAGAGCCTCTTCCACCGCATCGGGTGAGCGATCCCCCTTCAACAGCACCCGATGAGGGTGGCCTCAGCAGGGATCAGCAAGCCGCCGCAGAGGCTTTCTCCTCCTGGTTGGCGAGTCCCTCCGATGGCACCCCCTTTCTGCTGAGCGGCTACGCCGGCACTGGCAAAACCTTTCTCTCCATGCGCTTTCTCGCCCGCGCAGAGGCGAGCGGCCTGTGTTGGACTGCTGTCGCCCCTACCCACAAGGCCGTTGGGGTGCTTCGCCATCACCTCGAACAAATCGGCCTGCAGCCCACCTGGTTTCCCTCCACCATCCACCGGCTGCTGCGCTTGAAACTCCGCCGCGAGGGCGATCGGGAGCGCTGCGAGGAAACAGTCCAGACGGCAGCCTCGCTCGAACATCTCCAACTGGTCTTGGTGGATGAGGCCTCGATGGTGGATGGTCAGCTGCTGGCCATCACCCTGCGATGCGCCCAAGCCTTTCGCTGTCGTTTGGTGTTCGTCGGTGATCCAGCCCAGCTTCCCCCCGTAGGCGAGACGGTCAGCCCCGTGTTCTCCCTTGCCCGGGTCGCCCAGGCGAGCCTCAGCCATGTGATCCGCCATCAGGGACCCGTGCTCCGCCTGGCTTCCGGCCTGCGCCTCGGCGCCTTGCCCAGCCACCGGCCACCCCTGCTCCCCCCCTATCGCACGGCGATGGGCTTCGTTGCCCTGTTGGATCCCAAGGAATGGCTACTGGCAGCCCAGTTGGCCCTGCGTCGCAGTGCAGAAACCGACAATCCCGATCTGGCCCGCATCCTCTGCTACACGAATCGCACCTTGGAGAAGCTTGTGCCCATTGCCAGGCGGGCCCTTCATGGCGATTTGGCCGACATCCAACCTGTGCTCCCAGGGGAGGTGCTGATCACCCGATCGGCGGTGATGGCCCCAGCCTGCATCGAAGACAGCCAGGCTCCCGAGGATCCGGAATTGTGCCTGAGCTCCAACAGGGAGGTGATCGTGCGGGATGTGAAGCCTGGGCGCTACCCCCTGGCAGAAGCGAATTCGAGCGAAAACTCAGGGCCGGGGAACGTCATCGACACCCTGATGGTGCAAGTGGATGCCGGTGACAGCCAGCTCACCCTTCGCCTGCTGCCCCCCATTGGCAGCCTCTCCCGGATCGCATTGGATCAGACGCTTCAGCGTCTGCGCACGGCAGCTCGTGACGCTGAGAAGCCAGAGGCCCGCAAGCTGTGGCGACGCTTTTTCCTGCTCCGAGATGCGTTTGCCTCCTTGGGGCCTGCAGCCGTGCTGACAGTCCACCGGAGCCAAGGCAGCACGTTCGGGGAGGTGTTCGTGGCCCAAGATGTGTTCTGGCCCAAGGATGAGCAGCTGCGCCGCCAGCTGACCTACGTCGCTGTGTCGAGGGCCAGCCAAGGGGTGACGATCGAGGCGGGGGCCGGAGCTGCGGCCGAGCAAACCCATTGGCGCAATTGGCTTGAAGGCACAGGGCCGGGAACCTGAACCGGGGACCCAGCCCACCCCAACCCTTTAGCCTGGGCTCAGAGACGAGCCGTAGCGTCACTAAACAAATTCTGATGAATTCCACGGCGATATTGCAACGGCCAAATGGGCATTTAGATAAGATCCGCCAAGCTACGCCGGTCGCGCAATAGCTATGGCCCGACAAATCAGGAAGAGGATTAGTACTTTTTTGCAAAAGGTTCAGGCACGCTTCACAGCCAAGCAACCGACCGACAGTCTTCTGCCCATTCGTCAGCCCCCACTGGCAGAGTTCCGGCCCGGGCGACAGCACTGCCAGATTCACGATGCGGAGTATTTGCAGCAGATTCTGCTGGCCGAAATGGAATCCCCCAGCCAACCAGACCAGGATGCTTCCCAAAAAGAACGCTCAGCCCATGACGGCTGACACCGGATGGATCTGCAACCCTTCGATCCCTTGCCAGCCCACCACCAACGCCAAAACCAAGCAGAGCCCCCCCACAAGTCGTTGGCCGTAATGATCCAGCCACCCTTTCACTGCGCGCAGGCTCGGCTCCAAGCGCGCCTGCCCTGCGAACAGGCAGCCCAGCACAGGCAACAACAACAACAAGCTGGTCAGCGCACTGAAAGCCAACGTCCAGCCCACATCCTGAAACCAGTCCCAATCCGGCTTGAACAACGCCCCAGCCGCCTTGGCATAGAGGAAAAGATCTTCGGGCCCAGCCACCTGAAGGCCCGCACTGATCAGCAGCAACAGAGGCAAGGGCATCGCCAACAGTCGATCCAGCTGGTGACTCCACTCCGGCACGCCATCGGAGCCTGACTGGGGAGAACCAAGGGTGCGCAATCCGAGGGCGAGGAAAGCGCCCGCAGCAAGGAGATCCAGGCCCGTGCGGTGGCTTGTGCCCTTCTCCATGGTGAGGAGCAAGCCATGGCCCACCCCCAGCAAGAGCCCAATCACCAGAGCAGACATCAAAACCCAGGAGAGAACCAGAAACCCGCCCCGCCTCAGGGGATGGGGGCCGAGAAGGAGCAACAACAGCAGGGCCAGATGCAGCGGACTGAAGCCAATGGCCGCGGCGTAGCCAAGCAACTCAGCCCAGGAGGAGCGCAACATGGAGGCAGTCAACGGCGAATTTCAAACCAATCGTCCCCTGCTGGAGCGATCCTTCTGGAGTGGACCGCGATCACCCTGGCCGGCTGGGGGCCTCGCTCGCACCACATCACCAGCGCGGTCAAATCTTGGGGCCGGCCCTCCGCCTCCACCTCAACGGTTCCATCGGGGAGGTTTCGCACCCAGCCACTCAGACCAAGATCATGGGCGCAACGCCAACAGGCCTCCCGGTAACCCACTCCCTGCACCTTGCCCCGAATGGTCAGTCGCCACCGCTCAGGAACCGTGTTTGGGGTGGGTTCCTGGGGCTGGAGAAACCGCCGCTCGGCAGCTGCCTCCCGACGCCAGCGATTGCGGCGGCCAGCCGCAAGGGAATCATCGGGGAACCAGCCCAGTGGAGGTGGAGCCAACTGGCGTGCAGGGTCGGCGTGGTCCATCCCTCCAGGCTCCTTTCGATACCCCAGCCTTCAAGTTGCCACAGCGCGGCACCTTGGGGCGAGCGGGAGGTGGGAAGCAACTGCCAGCGATGAAACTCATGGCCGCCATAGGTCTCCCCCTCACGCACGAGCAAGCCATCTGCCATGGCTCGTGCCTGGCGGTAGCCAAGACTGAGGGCACCAGGGCGGGCTTCGAAGGGCAACACCCCCGCCATGGGCCAGGCTTTGCCACTGCCATCCACAAGCGTTTCTCCCAGAAACAACAGCCCTCCGCACTCAGCAACAATGGGTACCCCCTGCAGATAGGCCTGGGCGAGGGAACCGCGACTGCGATGGCACGCGGCCAGCTCAGCGGCGTGGAGTTCTGGATAGCCGCCCGGCAGCACCACAGCCCCGCAGTGGCGGGGGAGGGGCTGATCCGCCAATGGGCTCCAGGTCTGCACCTCCAAGCCAAGGGCGATGAGCAGTTCAGTGGTCTCGGGATAAGTGAAATGAAACGCCAGATCTTGGGCGATCACGACGGGTCCGCGCCCGCCCCCCTTTGCAGGAGGGGGGTCCAGGGTTTGGGCTTTCCCCAAAACCGCAGAGATGGGATCAGCCACCGCCTCGCAAGGGGAATCCCGGGCCAGCAAAGGCCAAAAGCGATCGACATCGAGATGGGCCTCCGCCAGATGGCTCCAAACCTCCATGCGCGCTCCGAAATCAGCCAACTCCCGAGGAGGCAAGAGGCCAAGATGGCGGGAGGGAAGTTCCAGAGCAGGGTGGGGGGGCAACGCCCCGAGGGAGGGCACATCAATCGAGGCCAAAGCCTCTTCGAGCAAGGTCCGATGGCGCTCACTTGCCACCCGGTTCAACACCACACCAGCCAGATTCACCTGGGGGGGGCCATGGTCACGGAAGCCCCTCACCAAGGCGGCCAGGGAGCCGGCCTGGCGTGAGGCCTCCACCACAAGCACCACAGGAAGATCCAGAAGGGCAGCGACCTGGGCCGAACTGCCCTCGGCACTGGGGCCGCGGCCATCAAACAAGCCCATCACTCCCTCAACCAGCACGCAATCAGCCTGGCTCGCATGCCACTGGTAGGACTCCATCACCCATTTGATGCCGCAAAGTTGAGTATCCAAATTGCGACACTCTTTTCCGGCCACGAAACCCAGCAACTGGGGATCGAGATAGTCGGGGCCAACTTTGAAGGTTTGTACCGATGCGCCGCGATGGCGAGCCAGGGAGGCCAAAGACAGGGTGAGAAGGGTTTTGCCGCTCCCGCTACAGGGGGCCGCAATCAAACAGCTCAAGACTGGCCTGACCCTTGAACACCAAAGGAAGCAGGCAACAATTCCGCGGCCAAGGGAGCGGCTGAAGCCAGCAATGGATTAGTGGAATCGTGACCGCCGGCCAGGAGACGGGCCATCTCCGTCTCCTCACGCTCCTCCGGCGAGGGCACCACTTCTTCGGCCAGCTCCATGGCCGCCATGCCACCAGCCTCCAGGCGCATGCAGCCACCACTCTCAGAACACAGGATCACACAGAGAGGGGGGCGTTGTTCTGGATGGCAGATCAGGCGCAAGCCAACAATCGCTCCTGGATGGGCTTTCGGCACACCCACAGGAACAGGCATCAATCGGAAGCGCACCGTCTCCCCATCGGTCCGCTGAAACTCGGCTGCAATTCCCGCAGGTGAGCCATCAACATCCACCGGATAGGAACTCTCCAAATGCCAGCCCAGGCGATCTGCAATCCAGGCCGCCAAAAGAAGGCCTTTCACGGGATGGTCACCTTCCACATCGATGTCAAGCTGCACCACATGCTGCAGCGCATCCCGCCGCGAGGGTGGGTCAAACACCATGGCCAGGGATTCCCGCCAGCTGCGCAGCCGCAACCAGTTGAAATCATTCACTGCCTGGCCGGATTTGATGCGATTCACCAACACGTCGAGGCAGCGCGAGGGCTGCCCGCGAGACGTATCGATCACCAGGCGCCTGGGGGGCGGAGCCAACGCCTCAAGCATCTCGGCCGGTTCATCCAGGCTGCTGTTCCACCAAACCCAGCAGGGGAGATGGTCCCAAACGAGGGGCTGCACCATTGCCGTGGCCTGTTGCAGCGCACCCAGACTGCCGCGCAGCACCACCACATCTCCACAAGCTGCCCCCGATCCACCTTCATCGGGGAGGGGGCAATAGGCCGCCACCAGGGTCTCCAACGGCTTAGCGGCATCAATGGTGGGAGCCAAGGTGATCAGCCGACGGGGCATCTGGGTGCTGATGGCGCTGTCAACGAACTGGCCTCGGAGATCGAGGGCCTCATGGCGCCCCTGCTGTTGGCCCAACGCCCAGGCCAGGCCAGGATCCATCGGCGCTGTGCTGGGTGGCAGACCAAGGCTGCCCGCCAGTTCTCTGGCCGAGGCCAACACATCATCCCGATCCAACCCTGTGATCGGACCATCCACCCGGCCTATTCTCACCAGCTGCTGCTCCAGCCAGGACGGCTCCCAGACCAGCAGAGTGAACGTGGCCGCCCCCGAAGCGCCCTCAAGGCCCTGGTGCCAAAGCTGCTGAAGGTACGGACCCACCTCCACCGGCGGGATCTGAAGCGGGGCCTGAAGCGTGAGTTGGGTCGACATGGCTGCGAAGAGAACGGGGCGGACGGAACAATTGGTCAGGAGGCCGAGCTCAGGGTCTGCGCCAGATCAAGCCGTCCTCTGCTAGCAGGTTGTCGGATGCGCCTGGCCCCCAGGTGCGGGCTTCATAGGGATGCACTGGGAGCTGCCAGGGAGACTCTTCAATCAGCTTCAGGAGGGGTGTGTACAAACGCCAGGCGGCTTCCACCTCATCACTGCGCGTGAAGAGGGTGGGATCGCCAAGCATGGCATCAGCGAGGAGCCGCACGTAGCCCTCATCAGAGGGTTCACCAAAGGATTCGTCATAGCTGAAGGCCATGTCCACAGGGCGGCTCCGCATCCCGGAGCCTGGGGCTTTGACCTCAAATTTGATTTCGGCCCCTTCATCGGGCTGAATGCGGAGAATCAGCTGATTGGGAGTGGGCGCTCCACCTGCAGCATCAAAGAGATGCACAGGGGCTTCCCGAAAGGTGAGCACCACTTCACTGAGGCGCTTAGGCAGACGCTTGCCGGTGCGCAAGTAGAAGGGCACCCCCTGCCAACGCCAGTTGTTGATGAACAACTTCATCGCGACGTAGGTCTCGGTGGTGCTGTTGGCGTTCACCCCAGGCTCCTGCCGATAACCAGGAAGGGGTTGGGCCGAAGAGCCACCAGCGCTGTACTGGCCGCGCACACAGCATTTCCAGGCCTCATTCTCATCGGCGAGATGGGCCGCCTGAAGCACCTTGGCTTTCTCATTACGAATGGCCTCTGGGTCAAATCTTCCAGGCGGCTCCATTGCAGTAAGTGCAAGGATTTGGGTGAGATGGTTTTGCACCATGTCCCTGAGTGCGCCAGAGGTTTCGTAGTACCCCGCTCGCTCTTCTACCCCTACCGTTTCAGCGGCAGTAATTTGGACATTGGCAATATAATTACGGTTCCAGAGGGGCTCGAAGATAGTATTAGCGAAGCGTAAGACCAAGATATTTTGAACTGTTTCTTTCCCCAAGTAATGATCAATCCGAAAAACTTGACTCTCCTTGGCACAGGCCTGAACAATTTTGTTGAGAGACTGGGCACTGGCGTAGTCGCGGCCGAAGGGCTTCTCAATCACCACGCGACTCCGCTCTGCATCCGCCAGCAGGCCAGCCGCTGCCAGGGCCCGACAACCACTGCCGTAGAACTCCGGCGAAACCGAGAGGTAGAAGGTTCGGTTGCCACGGGTGGCGCGCACGCGATCGATGGCATCCAGGCGTTCTGCCAGACGGACCAGGTGATCGCTTTGTTGGAGGTCGACGGGTTCGTAAAACAAACCTTGGCTGAACTGCTCCCAGGCCAAGCGGTGCTCATCAATGTCTTTTTGCAACGCCTGACCCATGCGCTCTCGAAACTCTTGATCGCTCCAAGGGCGTCTTGCACAACCCAGCACCGCGAATTCGCTGGGGAGACGCCTCTGCCGGTACAACTCGAACAGGGCCGGCACCAGCTTGCGGTGGGTGAGGTCGCCACTGGCTCCGAAGATGACAAGGCACTGGGGGGGGATCACCCGTTCCTGGCGAAGCCCCACCCTCAGAGGGTTGGTCAAGATCGCTGTCATCGAAGTCGGGCCGTACCCTTTAGGTTTAACGGTGCAAGCACGAGAACGACGCCGCAGGTGAAAATCCTGCGGCGTTGTGTGTGGGAACTCTGATCAGCAGATCGATCGTGATGCAGTCACTCAATAGGTCTCGACGTGCCACCGTTCCTGCTTCTTGAGGCTGGGGCGCAGTTGCGACCAGTCCAACCCCTTGGCTGAGGCTGCAGCCGTCATGGCCTCATCGATGCCTGGCTCCATGCCCTTGAGGCCACACATGTAGACGTGCGTTTTGGGATCTTCAATCAGGGAGAAGATTTCATCCGCATGCTCAAGAACTCGATCTTGGATGTACATGCGACCTCCGGAGGCATTTTTCTGCTCGCGGCTGATGGCTTTGGTGTAGCGGAAGTTGTCTGGATAGTTGCTCAGGTAGCTTTGGAAGTCCTCTTCGTAGAGGAGGTTCGGGGTGGTGGGTACCCCCATGAAGAGCCAAGCTTTGCCACGGAACTGATACTCCGGATTTTTGGCACGCTCCTCGGAGTCAAACATTCGGCGCAGGTAGGCGCGCATCGGAGCGATGCCTGTGCCTGTGGCCAGCAAGATGATGTTGGCTTCCTCGTCCGCAGGCAAAAGCATCTCTTTGCCGACGGGACCAGTGATCTTGACCTTGGCGCCAGGCTCAATGTCACAAAGGAAGGTCGAGCAAACACCGTTGATGGTTTCGCCATCTTTCTCGTATTGGAGCTGGCGCACGCAAAGGGAGACCGTCCCGTCTTTGCAATCATCGCCATGGCGGGTGCTGGCAATGGAGTAGAGGCGAAGCTTGTGGGGCTTGCCGGCGGCATCGGTGCCATCAGGGATGATGCCAATGCTTTGGCCCTCCACGTAGTGGAGATTGCCACCGGAAAGATCAAAGGTGATGTGATTGACCCTCCCGATCGCCCCATCAGCAAGAAGGCTGTAGTTGTCTGTGATCGTGCCGATGAAGGGGTCTTTGGGCTTGTAGAGATTGACGGGGACGTCGGCGTGGCTCACTGCTGCTTTCGTGACGGAGGGTTGGGGGTCGGGGGTCGGCGCTGGGGCTGCCTCCTGAGCTGGGCTTTGATCGGAGGACCGTTCAGAAGCTTGCGGGAGAGGCGAACCATCTGCTGCGCAGACGATTTTGATCCGACCACCTTTCTGGGCGATGGTCTGCATCAAAGACTGCAGTTGCTGGAAGGGCACGGTCATCGTGCGTTCAGCAGTTCGCTGCGGCCCCACACCGAGGCTTTCAATCACCACGGTGAACATCCGGTTGTCAGAGCTTGTGGCGAGGTCGGTGGAGACACGCATCTCAGAGTTCCCAAGAGTGCCGTGGATCATAGGAAACGCCCCAACCGCCCCGATCCCTGACAATCGGGCTACGATTTTCCGGTGAGTTCACCGTTGTGCGGGCGAAAGCCAGGTCACTGCTCTCTCACCACAGTCAGCGTCCCCTGTGCTGCTCTTGAC
>JBJTWN010000039.1:0-5745 GCA_046081785.1 Cyanobium sp. | reverse complement strand
CTGCAGGCGCCCGTCGGCCATCACCAGCTGGGCCCCCACCAGCCCGGTGTCGTTCCACTGGTCGAAGGGGGCCAGCAGCTCCTCGAGCCAGCGGGCACAGGGCTCGGTGTCGTTGTTGAGCAGCACGATGTAGTCGCCCTGGGCCACGGCCGCCCCGCTGCAGCAGGCCTGGTTGAAGCCGCGGGCGAAGTCGTGGCGCACCACGCGCACCCCCGGCGCCTCCTCGGCCAGCCAGCGGGCGGAGTCGTCCCTGGAGCCGTCGTCCACCACGATCAGCTCGTAGGGCACGACGGTGGGGGCGTAGGCGATGGCGGCCAGGCAGCGGCGGGTGCTCGCGTACTGGCCGTGCATCGGGATCACGATCGACAACCGGGGCTGGTGACTCACCGGCAGCTGCAGGGGCTGGCGGGGCTGGGGCGAACCATCGGCGCCAGGTTCCGTGCCGGGAGGCAGGGCCGTGCCCTCGCCGTCACGGCGCAGCGGCTGGCTGAGCAGCCGTTGCCAGAGGGGCAGCTGGGCTGGCAGGGGCTGGCCATGGCGGTCGGCCTGTTCCAGCCAGAGCAGCAGGCTGCGCTGGCGCTCGCGGGCCAGGGGGGAGAGCTGGTCGGGAAAGGGGGCCTGGCCGTGCTCGAGCAGGGCGGGCCAGGGGGTGAGCTGGAAGGGCACCAGCTCGAGGCGCTCATCGATCACCTCGCCATCGGCTGTTTCCAGCTGCAGGTGGTGCACGCAGCCATCGCACACGGCGGTGGGAAGGTCCAGCTGGATCGGCCACTCGCTGCGGGGCAGGGGGTCCGGCGGGGGGAGGGGCAGGGGGTTGTCGCCGCCGTCAATCCTCAGCTGCAGGGGGGCACTGCCCGATGCCCAGCCGCACAGTTGATGGCCGCTCAGGCCGGTGAGCCGTGCCGGCCGGCCCAGGCCGATCCGACAGAGTTCCTGGAGGAGGGCATGGCTTTCGCTGTCCAGGCGGAGGGGGCTGCCGGGCAGCTCCTGCCAGCTGTCCTGTTCACCTTCACGGTCGGGCAGGCGGGCAAAGGCGCGCAGCACCAGCCCCACACTGTGGGGCGGCAGTTCCACACCCGAGTGGCCGAGAAACAGAAAACCGCAGTCGCGGTTGAGGTCCACCAGGGGCAGATCGGGCCGGGGACGCTGGGCCAGCAGATCGGCCAGTCGCCAGGAACGGTTGGGGTTGAGCAGGTCGGAGAGCAGCAGCCGCACGGTGAGGGGCGAACCGCTCCCGCCGGTGTCGTTGCCCGGGGTGGCACAGACCCAACCCACCAGTCCACCGGTGGGCACGAAACCCTCAAACTCGCCCACCAGGGGGCCGCGCTCGAGCCGTTGCAGTTCCTGGGACAGGGCAGCCGGCACGGGGGCGGTAGGGGCGGGGGCAGACCTGTCGCCATCATGCCGCCTGAGGAGCCGAATCGCCCCACAGCGCCGTGCGGTGCGTGGGGGATAATGGGTTGATGTTGCAAAGTCTGATCTGACCACACGTCAAGATCCAATTTCCGAACAGCCTGGTGTTTTTCTTTCGATAGAGGCAATCCGCCAACTGCCACTTTCTCAGGAAGCAAGGCTCGCGCTCTTGGGGGAGCTAAGCAAAAGTGCTGTCAACGGCATCACTAAGGTGCATCTGGCTGCAGAGCAGGCCGAGCTTCACTTGCTCTGCTGTAAGCATGCTTACAAAGAAGAACAATGGCTGCAGGCGATCCAGCACCACGATGCGCTGCTTGAGTTAGTCATTCAATTGGTTCGTGCCCTGCCTGATAAGGCCGCAGTTTTTTGGGATCGATATGGGGAACTGCTTGCGTTCCTTGTGGCTGAAATACATCCAAGAATAACAAATATAAGCATAAATCCTCCACCTCAGGCTCTGCGAGCGAAGATCTGCTGGTTAATGGCAGAAAGATTAAAACTGGGCCATGGACTGCCATTTATTCCCCCCGATTGGCTTGCTGTGCTGGAGCAGCAAATTGTTCAGGATGGAGCTCTGTTTTGGGTTGAATTAATTGATTCTGAAGCTGATGATCCTCCTGGCTTGGCCAGGCGACGTGCATTTGAAATGCTTGTGCGCCTTGATCAAGTGTTGGACCCAGCGCCCTCCTGGGTTCTCGATGCAGCAAAGACGCATCTTTCGCATGCTGCGCAAAACTTGCTGTGTCAACCTATCCCTGATGCCGATGAATTAGCCAAGCTGTGCAACGATCTTGCACTGCTTTCCACTGCGTCTGACGACAAGGAGCTTTTATCAATTACGCTCCAGAGAGCTCGCTATGGCTTAGAGCTTCTTTCACCTGAGCTGGACCGTTTTCCCCGTTTCTCCTACGCTGATACATCGTCTAACGACAACAGCATAGAGAGTGATTTAGCGCCGAGCGTGGCTACAATAGCCATCTTGGGATCCGATGAAACTTCAGACCGTCTAGCGCTCAATCTGGCCCCTCTGTTAGCAAATCATCAGATCTTAGATGGTGAGCTCAAGCTACTCGACGAAGCCCTTGATGATTTCATCTGGCATCTTCCTCGTGGCGCCATGGCGATGCAAGCTGCTCCTGCCCTTTTAGCAGCTCTGGAGCCAGCTTGGCGTAACGGCATGACGCTGGAGCCTGAGGCGTTTGAGGCCTTGGCATACCTCGGAGCTGCATGGCAACGTCGGCTGTCTGAACGGCTTGAGCCACTTCCAGTGCTTCAATTAGAGCACAGCATGATGATCGAACTTGACGCAAAAGAGTTGGCTGTCGTCAAGTCAATCCTCGCATTCCCAGAAACCTTGGAACCTGCGTTAGCTCATTTGAGGCGAGAGCATCACAATCAAGATTTCTGGAGCGAATCCTCAGACCATCCTTGGATGCGCTGTCCATCAATTCTGGAGGCGCTGCGGTGCTTGCATCGTGATCTTGGTTTTTATGCCCAGGCGAGCCAACCAGCAGAGGACCTGCAGCGTTGGGGTGCTGAGGTCACTCAGGTGCTGCTTGAGTCAGAGTCATGGACAGACGACGCAGGCTGTCTGGGTTTGTGGCTGTCGGTGGCCCAGGAATTGGGGAGTCGATACCTGCAGCCATTACCGACATTTGGAAGACCGCCCGATCCGGATGTTCTATTGACTGAATTCACGGGTCGGGAGGTGCTCTATATCGGTGACAAAGCTGAGGCCGTGCGGGAAGCCCACAGCAGAGGGAGATGCTTTCGTGGCGGCCCCTTTGGATTAAGGGTTTTGCAGTTACCATCCAGTCGATGGCCTGCACGACCTGCGGGAAGTTTTTGGGAGAGTATGGATCAGTTGCTTGATGCTGTCGACTCCGTCTATCGGCAGAGACCATTCCATCTTGTATTGGTCGATGGTTCTGCCTATCGGCTGCCGTTGCTGCGTTCAGTGCATCAGCGTTATGGTGTGGAGGCGCTCAGCAGTGGCCTGCCAATGTGGGCATGGCTGGCCTCTGGTTGATTGCACTGGCTCGGTCGGTAAAATAGATCATCGATAACTCTCAAAGCTTAGCATGTTTGTTGTCAGATTAAGGCTTTTCAGCTGCCTCTTTAATTGCTATATGCATTGATTGGTTCCAAGATATCAGTCACAATATGCACCTGAAAGAAGCTTGCTCTGAGGGGGGTGGCGATTGACGGCGAAGGGAGGGTGAGCAGCCTGGGGGAGAAGCCGGCGAAACCGAAAAGCCGCTATGCGGTGACGGGGCTGTACTTCTATGACGCCACGGTGGTGCAGCGGGCCGAGCAGGTGAAGCCTTCGGCCAGGGGTGAGCTGGAGATCACCGATCTCAACCAGATGTATCTCGATGACGACCTGTTGAGGGTGGAACTGATGGGGAGGGGAATGGCCCGGCTGGATACGGGCACCTGCGATTCGCTGCATGAGGCCAGCAGCTACATCCGCACCCTGGAGCGGCGGCAGGGCCTGAAGGTGGGCTGCCCGGAGGAGGTGGCCTGGCGGCAGGGCTGGATCAGCGGCGAGCAGCTCGAGCAGTTGGCGCGGCCACTACAGAAGAGTGGCTGTGGCAGTTATCTGCTGTCGCTGCTGCAGGAGGGACACGATGCAGGTTGAACAGCTCCGCACCGCCAGCGGTGTGCTGATGGAGGGGCCGCTGCTGATCACCCCACAGGTGTTCGGCGATGGGCGGGGGTTCTTTTTCGAGAGCTGGAACCAGCGCCGCTTTGATGGGGCTGTGGGCGAGCCCATCAGCTTCAGCCAGGACAACCACTCCCGCTCCAGCCATGGCGTGCTGCGGGGCTTGCACGTCCAGCTGGAGCCCGAACCCCAGGGCAAGTTGGTGCGTTGCCCGCTGCGGGCGATCTTCGATGTGGCGGTGGACCTGCGCCGCAGCTCGCCCACCTTCCGGGAGTGGGTTGGGGCGGAGCTGAGCGGCGAGAACCACCGCCAGCTCTGGATGCCGGTGGGCTTTGCCCATGGGTTCCTCACCCTGAGCGACCACGCCGAAGTGCTCTACAAGGCCAGCGGCTTCTGGAGCAAGAGCTGCGAGCGGTCCCTGCGCTGGAACGATCCGCAGCTGGCGATCGCCTGGCCCCTGGATCGCCTCGAGGGCGTGGCGCAGCTGCTGGCTGACAAGGACGCCGCCGCACCGACATTGGCCGAGGCGGTGGCGGCCGGAGAGGTGTTCGCGTGAAAAGCAGGGGTATCGCTACACCAGCACGGTGGCCACGCTGGAGCGAACAGGCGGCTGAGGCTGGGCATCGGCGGCAAGGCCTTCGAGGTGAAAGGCAATGGCGTCGCGGATTTCAGCGAGCACGTGATCCCGCGTGGGGCCTGTGGCCACACAGCCGGGCAGATCGGGCACATAGGCAGAGAAGTTGTGATCCGTTTCTTCGATCACAACGGCAAAGGCTTGGCTCATGGCAGTGGCATTCCGGATTGCCGGGCAATGCTTTTGAGGGTGCCGGGTGCGAGGTCGTCGCTTGGCCTTCCAGCAACCGTAACCCGACCCGGCCGCTGTGGATGCTTGAACTGCCGGTGGCTGCCGCGGGTGGCGACAAGCACCCAGCCCGCCTGCTACAAGGCCTTGATCACATCACGGATTTTCACCTCAAGTCAACTGATGCCTCCCGGCATCAGTGTGGGCTCTGTGGGCAGTGGCCTGCATCCGTGGCATCACGGAAACCTGCCCAGGAGGGCATGCCATGAAAATCCTGATCACCGGCGCCGCCGGCCAGCTCGGCCAGGCCCTGCGCCAGCAGGTGCCTGAGGGCATCGAGCTGATCGCCACCAGCCGCAGCGGTGATCGCGCCACGGGCCTGTTGCCCCTGGATCTCGCCGATGCCGCCGCCTGCGCGCGGCGGTGCTGGAGCACCGGCCCGACTGGGTGCTCAACGGCGGTGCCTACACCGCCGTGGACAAGGCCGAGAGTGAACCGGAGCTGGCCCTGGCGGTGAATGGCGGGGCGCCGCGGGCCTTTGCCGAGGCCCTGGCAGACACCGGCGGCCGGTTGCTGCAGGTGAGCAACGACTTTGTGTTCAACGGCCAGCAGGGCAGCCCCTACCGGCCTGAGCAGGCTCGCGATGCCCTCGGCGCCTATGGCCGCACCAAGGCCGCCGGCGAGAAACACCACATGGGTGATCGGCCCGGTGGGCAAGAACTTCGCCCTCACCATGCTGCGGTTGCACCGCGAGCGCGGCGCCAGCGGCCAGGCCCTCGGCGTGGTGGAAGACCAGGTGGGCTGCCCCACCAGCACCGCCACCCTGGCTGGGGCCTGCTGGCGGGCAATCACTGCCAACGTGCAG
>JBJTWN010000038.1:0-2520 GCA_046081785.1 Cyanobium sp. | reverse complement strand
GGCTAGGGTGCCCAGCAGCAAGGGCTTCTCCGCTGCCAGCGCGGATGACACCGACACCGTCACGCCGCAGGGACCGGTGTGGATCGGCAAGGACTTCCGGCTCGATCGCACCCCCAGGGCCCCATCAGAAGGAACCACGGCTGGCACCAGCAGCAGCGCCCCGCGCCGGCCCCACTGGCGCCGCGGCCATTGGCACACCGTGCTGCATGGCGAGAAGCGTCAGAGCCGGCGGATGCAGTGGTTCCAGCCGGTGTATGTGGCGCTCGGCTGATCGGTGGTCACTGCCTGGCACCACCCCCCGTGAAGACTGATCTCAATGTTCAGAGGGATACAGACAGGCCCCGCACGACCAGCCAGCTTGAACGACCAGGACGAACGAGGATGCAGCGTTTCAGCAGTCATGCCGTGCTTTCCCGCTATCGCCTGATCGACAGCGGCTGTGAACCCCACCGCCAGCTCGACGATCAGTACGGCAGCCTCGATGAGGCGATTGCTGATGCGATTGCCTGGCTGGAGCCGTTGGCGGAACCCGACAACGCTGCCCACTTGATCGGCGTGGATGTGGCCACGGCTGACGGCAACTGGCGCACCTGTCGCCTGCCGGCGCTGCTGCTCTGCCCCCTTCTCTGCCCCCTGCCCGGCTGAATCCAAGCGGGCAGAGGCTGCCTGGGTCTGTCAACAGAGAACCCCCGCGTCCTGCGGGGGTTCTCCGGAGCAATCGTGGCCTTGCGGCACGGGGCTCTCAAGAGGCGTCAAGGGCCCAGACGCCTTGTTTCAACCATGCAGCTGCTTGGACGGCAGGAGCCGCAGCGCGCAACAAACGATCACCCGCTGCGTTGCTCACGCCTCCTCTGCACCACCTGCCGGGATCAGTTGGATCTGCTTGCGACCCAGCTTGATCTCGAACTCATCACCGGGCTCCAAGCCCAGCTGGGCGGTGTAGGCCTTGCCGACCAGCAGGTTCCCGTTGAACTGCACCTTGGTCACATAGCCCAGGCTCCGGCCACCAGGCCCCTTGCTGCCCTTGCCGCTACCGGCAGCAAAGCTCAGACCCTTGGCCTCAAGCAGCGCCTCATAGAAGGCGGTGAAGTTCAGCCGCTCGGCGCCGTCCTTCTTGCTGCTCACGTAGCCGCAGCTGCGCACCAGCTCGCTCTTGCTCACATCACCCAGGTCCTTGACCTTGGCGAGCAGTTCGGTTCCAACCAGCATGGTCATTCGTTGCACTTGTCATCCGTCAGCATAGACAATCGACGGCCAAGAACCAGTGGCAAAAGCGAACAGAACTTTGCAATTCTGATCACCACCAGGGGCACCGCGGCGGCAGCGGGCAGTGTGGCCATGGCGGCAAGGGTTTCACGAGTCGGCGTTGCCGACCCCTCGCGTAGGATCAACCGTTACTCACGCAAACGAAAAGCATGGGATCGTCCCCTGCTCTCGCCATCCGCGTTGCACCCCTTCTGGCGGTCGCATTGCTGATGGCAAGCCCAGCTTCAGCCTCAACCTATGAGGCCTTGTGTGCTGATACGCCGTGCACAATCAGCCTAGATGCCAATGGCATTTCATCCCCGAGTGGCTTCATCCCCACAGCACGGATCGCCCAGTGGTTCACGGGCGGGCAAGAGGGGTACAACATTGGCTCTGGTACTGCCGGAGCACTGGGTGCGGCCACTGCTGGGGCCATTGGTGGTGCGCTACTGCTCGGACCGATCGGGCTGCTGGGCGGTCTAGTCGGTGGTGGTCTGGCTGGGTCCAAGGCCGGCAAGACGGCGGACCTGTTCTTCAATGTTATTGGCTACGACCAAAGCGGCAAGAAGACCACCGTCAGCTTTCGCTTCGTGAACCCCAAGCCCGCCAATAAGCTCAAGATGGAGCTGCCCATGTTCACCGGCCTTGCCATGGGGCAGACCCGCTCCATTGAAGAGCTCCGCAACGCCATCTCCGGTGGGTCGCCAGCTGGAACGGCGGGTGCCCTGCCCGAGACACTGACACCTGAATCGCAACCGACGCAGACGACAGACGCCAAGCCACCCGCTGCCAAGCCAGGCACCCTGCTGCCGGAATCCCTCTAACCAGAACCAGCGGTTGTTGGTGGAGCAGAGAGACGTGGTGGCAGTCCCAACTCAAGGAACGTGATCACACTGCTTGAGGAAGAGGTGTTCAGCCCGGCTGCGGCCGGGCTTTGGCCGTTTCATCGTTCGACCTGCGGAGCTGGTTCCAGGCGCAGCAGGGTGAGAGGTGCTGCCTCCATCTGGAATGCCTTGTCATTGCTGAGCAAGGCGTCACAACCACCATGGAGCGCTGCAGCCAGGTGGAGGGCATCAGCGGTGGAAAGGCGCTGCTGAGCACGCCAATGGGCGGCCCGGTCGAACACCTCCGCCGTGAGCGGGAGCACTTCGCAGTCAGCGAAAAAGCTACGGAAAGCCAGTAGCCGCAGCTGGTCATCGGCCTTGAGGGCACCGACGAGGCACTCCATCCGCACCAGATCGCTGATCACCCACTGGTCAGAGGCGTATCGCTCCA
>JBJTWN010000037.1:0-7114 GCA_046081785.1 Cyanobium sp. | reverse complement strand
GGGGTGAGCAGCTGAATGGCGGTGGCATGGGCCACCTGCCAGTGGTGATGGGGGGTGTTGTTGCCTGCGGCGAAGCGCGCCTTGTGGCTCTTGCACGACATGTCGTGGTCGTCTAGCACCGAGACGTGGATGCGGCCAGTTTGCACGTAGCGCGTGAGGTTGGAATCGAGGCGGAAGCGGTTGAAGAACGCGCGTGGATCCATGGTGCCATTGGCGGCGCCAGCCAGGAGCACAGGCGATTCATTGATGTCGAGCACGGCGGAGAGGGCGCGATCGAGCAAGCTGCCGAAGAGGGAGAGGTAGTTGAGGGCGATCAAGTTGTCGGTGATTTCACCGACGATCAGGAAATTTTCCTTGCCAATCGAGCTGGCATAGGCGCCGATGGCCTGGCTGAACTGCCGGCACACATCCATGGGGATGTGCTTGGCGGCATCGATGCGAAAGCCATCGCAGTCGCTCAGGGCAATCCAATATTGGAAGCAGCGAATGATCGCCTGCAGCGTGGGCTGGTGGTAGCCATCGAGTTTCTTGAGATCAAAGAAATCGCCGCGACGAAATTCGGCGTTGGGATCCATCGGATCGGGGTTTGACCAGTTTTGGATGGCGCCGCGGCGGTTGTAGGCCTCCTGCTGCTGAAACTCCCTTGGCCAGCAACCATCCTCCAGGGAGCTGATGGCAGCCACGCAGCTGCCCTCCCCCGAGCGCCAACCGCCCAGGCTGTAGGGCGGGTCGTAGCGGTAGGGAAGCGACTCTTCGCTGCGCCCGGTGAGGTCGGGCCCGTAAAACCAATTGTTGCCCGTGTGGTCGATCACCACATCCAGCACCACCACCATGCCGCGGTCGTGGGCGGCATCGACAAGATCGCGCAGGTCTTGGCGGCTGCCAAAGCGTGGATCGATGTCGAGAAAATTCTGGATGGCGTAGCCGTGGTAGGTGTTGAGATCGGCGCGCTGCTTGAAGGGTGGATTGATCCAGAGGCCGGTGATCCCCAACCCCTCGAGGTAGTCGAGCTTGGAAAGGATGCCCCGCAGGGTGCCGCCGGTGAACTCCAGCCCGGCGCGCATCCAAGCGGCCTTGTCGCGCACCCGAAACTGCTCGGGGTGGGCGCGATCAAACAGGGGCCGTTCCTGCTCGCGGCCATCGCTGAAGCGATCCGGCAGGATCTGGTAGAACACATGATTGCGCCAGAGCACCGGGCTGGGAAACACCCGCCCGCGTGGCCGCAGATCCAGGTTGTCCGCGTCTTGCGGGGCGTGCTCCTCAATCGGGGTGGTCATGGCGCTGGTGCGGGCGGTGGGGGCCTGTTGCCATCCTCCCCTGGAGGGCGCCCAGGCCCCGCCTGAAGATCACCTAAGCTGCCCTTCAATTGTTGGATCATCCCTGCAAATCCATGCGATGGTGCGGGAGTGCTGCGGGGCCGAAGCCATGAAACGCACGCTTTTCGCCATGGCATCCCCTTCGCTTCAGCAGCGTTTGCGCGCGTTTGATGCCCATGCCCTGCGGCGACGCTGGCAGGGGCTCGATCTACGAACCCTGTGGCTGCTGCTGGCAGGCAGCCTCGCCAGCTATTTCTCGCTGTTGAGCCTGCTCACCCAGCCGCCGGATGAGGCGATCAATGTGGTGTTGGTGATCGGTGGGGCGTTGCTGGTGTGTCCGCCGCTCCCCGAGGGTTGGCAGCCGGGGCCGGGGCGTGTGGCTCGCTGGGTGGGGGTGGCGCTGCTCGTGGCGGTGCTTTGGCGGGGGCAGCGGATGATGGGCTTTGATTTTGTGTCCAGCGGGTTGCCGCTGCTGGCTGGCTTGGGGCTGGCGTTGCTGGCGGTGCCGCCGCACCAGCTGCGGCGTTTTGGCTTGCCGCTTGGGGTGTTGGGTTTTTTGCCGCTGATGCGAGCGGTGGGCTGGCTCACCCCCCTGTGGCCGTTGTCGCTGCTCACGGCCTGGCTCGCCCAGCAGATGCTCAACCTTTGCGGCACGCCCGTGTTGCGGTCGGGCACCTCCTTGCGGTTGGAGGGGGGAGCCGTGGATGTGGGCGGCCCCTGCGCAGGGTTGAACATGCTGCTGCAGCTGCTTGTGGTGGCGGTGATCTTTGCGCTGGCGTTCCCGATGCGCCAGCGCTGGCAAAACGGCCTGATGCTTGTGGTGGCGCCGTTGACGGCGGTGCTCATCAATTCGATGCGGATTGTGTTGTTGGCCTTGATCAATGCCAGCTCCTGGCCCAACAAGGAATGGTGGTTTGATTTCTTCCACTGGCATTGGGGCTCGCTGGTGTTTGCCGGCATTGCGATGCAGATTTTTGTGTGGCTGTATGTGTATTGGATGGCCCGGCAGGTGGCCGCTTTGCATCCGCGATGAGCTCCTCGGGCCCCACTCCAGCCCCTGATCCCGGCGAGCGTCGCCTGCGTCGCGTGATTGTGGCGCTCGCCTTGCTTGCGGTGGCGGCCAGCATCGAGAAGGCGGTGGGTCTCTCCGCCCCGATGCCCGGCGCTGTGGCGCCTTCCAGCTTGCGGCTGGCGGGCTATCGCATCAGCGGGCTGCCGAGCGCGCTGCCGCCGCGGCGGGGCCGGGAGCTGAGCCACGGCAGCGAGCGTCGCTTTCGCCTGGTGCCGCTCTCGGGCGAGCCGGAGTTGACGTTGACGTTGCTGCCGGTGCGCACGCGCACGGCAACGGATTTGAGCGCGGAAACGATGGGCGGCAAGGGGCTGAGTCTCGACACGGTGGGCGCTTTGGTGCCCGGCTTTGCGCTCAAGGAGAAGCGCATCGTGTCTGTGCAGGTGTTGGCGGCGAAAGGATCGACCCCTCGCAACGACCAATTGGCGTTGGGGCGCGGTGAAGGCGATCGGGCCGGCGCCACCACCCGCTTGCAAACCTGCCTCACGCCCTCCGGCGTGGCGGCGGTGAACGCCACCAGCCTGGCCGGCGAAGGGGAGGCCCCACCCCGGCCAGTTGATCCGCCGCCACTGCTGCGCCGCCTGCAACGGGTGGCTGGGCTCTCGCAGACGCGCCATGAATGCTTGGCGGTGCAACTGGAAACAGCCCCCTCTCCGGCGGGGGGAGCAGTTACAGATCAACCGCAGCGGCTTCAGCGGGCCTGGCAGGATCTGCGAGGGGTGTTGGCCGGGCCCTAGGACATTGCCAAAAAAGCCCCTGCGGAAGCAGGGGCTTACTCCTATCATCTTCGCACTTGGTTAATGAGCTTGGAGTCAAGCAGTTCGCGATGCCTTGATGCGGATGCGCAGCTTGCGGCTGAAGCCGAAGGCGGCACCAGCGCCAAGGATAGGGAGGGGGCCAGGAGTCTGGCTGATTCCGTTGACAGCATTATCAAGCGCGAGGTCGGTTCCGGTTACGACATACGTTTCCCTGACGTATACCTCAGTTGGCCGATCAGCCGGGGGCAGAGAGCTGAAGTCGCAAACTTTTCTCCCCGGGCTGCTGTCATTGACGGTAAGTGTATTACTGCCAGAGAAGCAGAGGAGTGGGACCGTCAAAGCATGATCTCGGAAAAATGTTTTGGTGACTTCATAGCCTGTTCCAGTACCTAGGACGTCTGCATCAAGAGTGAATTCATGGATGGTGAGGTGCTCGGTGAGAGGATTAATACGGATTCCATACTCAAAAACTCCTGCGATACCTCCAGGGAAATCATTGACGTCGGTAGCGGGATTGAAATCCAAATCAACCTGCCAGAGGTCAACAAGTGGATCCGGTATGTTGTTGCTATTCAAATCAAGCCAGGACCATTCGACTTTGCCAGTACCTTTGGTGGGCGGGGTTTTAAATTTGATCTCTTTGTCTGAAGGGTAACCATAGAGCATACCTCCCATTTCGTAGTTAGTGTCGTACCAAACTCCGGTGTAAGGAGGTGCTGGTATGTTGTCTGGTGCCGGGGAGCCTGGAAAGGGAGAGCCATAAACGCAGGTGGTGAAAATTCCGCCAGCGAACTCACAAGAGAGCGCTTTTGCGCGAGTCGTTCGCTGCGGAAATGCGCAAAGGTGATCGATTTGCGCAAAAAGATGTAAACTTTAGTATCAGCTTGGTTTAGAGGCGGTTGCAGGAGTAGCCGGCTGAGTCTCAGGAGGCTTGGCGCGACTGCGCCCCTGCGCCCCTTGGGATCTGCGGGGACTCTTCCGCTGCTGCCATCTGTCCCAGGCCTCCATGCGTAGGAGGGTGGAGCTTCCCGTCCATGGCGGCGGAAGGTTTGCATCCGGCCTCGGTTTGTTTCGGTAGGGTCGTGCTGGACTCGGGCGGAAGGCAGGGACTCCGGATGGAGCCGCTCAAGGCTTCTTCATCGCTCTCTCGACGATTCGCTTCAGCCGCCATTCGTGCTGTATGGAAGGGGATGCTCCACGGCTGGTGGGAACTGTTGGGTGGCCAGCGCTCAAGGCTCAGAGTTTGTCCTCTTCCAGCTACATGAGGCCCCCGATCAAGGAGAGGAAGGTTTGCAATCTGGCTCGGTTGGTGTTGGAAGGGACGAGCTGGACTCGGGCGGAAAGCAGAGCTGATCGACGCAGGAGAGCAAGCTCTGCGTTTTGGCGTTGAGCTGTCTCAGCTTGGCGTTCTCTTGCCTCAGCTGCTCGGTTTCTTTCTTGATTTGCTCGGTCTCTTTCTTGATCTGCTCGCTGTCTTTCCTCACCCGCAAGATATCGTTCTCGAGCTGTTTCATCCGCTGCTCGTGCTGCATCTTGCGCTGCTCGTAGCCTGGATCGCGACGCCAATTCAGCATCGATAAAAACAATCGCCACCGAGGCAGCGATGAAGGGGATGCCCCATTGCTGCTCAATGTGGAGGGTGCGTTCGCCGAGGGTGATGTGGTCATAGGAGGAGAAGAGCGCGATCAGGCCGAGGGCAAGGCCACCGATGGCTTCCGTCAGCCCCAGCTGATCCAGACCCAGAGGACCAAGACCCAAAGGGCCAAGACCCAAGGCGTCAACGATCGGGCTGGAGGGGGGTAGTGGCTCTGATTCTGGCGGAACCAGGGGCTCCTCGCCGCCACCGGGCGGCTCCGGACTGCTGGGAGTGGCTGGAGGCACGAGACGGGAGGCGGCGGGGCGGGGCTGGGGCCCCATCCACCTGTGCCACCGGGTCGCTCGTTTGGTCTCACAGCCTCAGGCTCTGCTGAGTCGCAACAGTTCTGCGAGACAGAACGATCGTGGGGCATGATCCGATCCTTCCGATGCGCAGATACCAAAGCTCTTGCCGGGGGTTGGGCGGTTCCCCGCTTCCAGGCCTTATCACCGGGCAACCGCTTGGAGGCGCTGCGTGGTGACCGCGAGGGCCAACACAGCATCCGCATCAATGGCCAGTTCCGACTCTGCTTCCAGTGGTCCGATGCGGGCTTTGAATCGCCTCCCTCCCATCACACCTGGTGAATTGCTTGCAGGAGACTTCCTTCAATCTCTTGGCATCAGCTAGGGAGATCTGGCCAAGGCGATCGGTGTTCCAGCCTCCCGCATCAGCGAGATCATTTCCGGCCAACGCCCCATCACCGCAGACACCGATCTTCGCCTCTGCCGTGGCCTCGCGCTGAGCCCTGGCTACCGGTTGCGGGCCCAAGCTGCCTATGACACAGAAGTGGCCAGCGCTTAGCTGGCCGATCAACTGAACAGGATTCAGCCGCTTGTTGGCGGGTGAGGTCCAGACCCTTCGGCCAGTGTTGACCATCCACTGGCCTCAAGGAGAGGAAGGTGTGCAATCGGGCCCGGTTGGTGCCTGAGGGGTCGAGTTGGACTCGGGCGGAAAGCAAAGCTGATCGACGCAGGAGAGCAAGCTTTTTGCCTGTGAGCGCCTAGTGAGCATCACCAGCGAAAAACTTTTCAACCAACCGATAAACTGTTGTTCCTGGAGCATTGCGGGGCCAGTCGGTACAGGGTGGTGTATCTCTAGCGCGGGCAAGGCTGATCGCCTCGACAGCGCGCTGCTCATTGAACATTTCTCGACGAAGATTTTTGCCTTTCGTAGCGCTATACTTTTCCAGCCGGTTAACGATATGTGTTGCTGTCGCCGCACCTTGACCCTCTTCAAAATGGAGAAGCAACCAAAATTCAAAGCATGGATTACTGACCGCAAGCCCATAATATTCTTTGCTGGAAGCCCACTCACTAAGGCGTTGGAGGGCTTCTGCTGGCCAGCAATCGACATCAATAACGATCCAGCCTCATCGCCCATCTCAGGCTTCAAAACATCCTTCATGGCCAGATGGGATGTCATTCGCTTGAGAACATGTTCGGGAGAGCTCCGATCACCTTTCGAGAGGCAGATCAGTTTCACGGTTGAACGCGTATTGTTGAGTAAACCAAAGTAGTTGGGCTCTGTTTCTCTCCCTTCTGTGGCGACGACAATGATTCTGCGCTACCGGCGTGAACCTATAGGCCTTTTGCCAATTAACTGTCTTTGTCCCCTCGGAGCCATTAGCTTGGGATCAGCAGTTGGGGGATGCCGCCGAGACGGCCTTCTAGATAGCTGCGTTGGATGTCCTTGTCATAGCGCATCTCTGCATATTCGCTAAATGAAAATAGATTTGAATTTCCATTGTGAGATCTCTCTACGACCCACATCTCGTCACGACGTAAAAGGCTTTGGTCCATCAGCAATAAGTCGTGGGTGCTAAAAATCAGTTGGGAGCGAGATTGAGGTGAGCACGAGGCAAGATAGCCCTCCAGCAATTGCCGCGTGAGAAGGGTATGCAGGCTTCGATCTAATTCGTCAATAACATAAATGGATTGGCTTGCTTCGTTGCTGAGATCACAAAAAGCTTGCAAGAGATCGATGAGGCGCTGAGAACCGTCGGATTCCTCACTGATCTCAAAGATCATTTCCGAGCCATCTGATCGGTTGTGGCGAGCCACTAGACGGCCAGCCACCAGGCGTCCATCATTGCCAAGGCTTACACACACTCGTTGGCTGCGTTGATTGGACATCAACACAGTCTTCTGTTGACTGAGGCTCTCCTCAAGTTGAGTCATTACTTCTGATGACAGTTGGAGATCATCCAGTTTCATTTCTTGCATCTCCAAACCAGTGATGCCCGTATCAAGGTTGAGCAGGGCTTGACTGACCTGGTCTGCCCAAGGGCTTGAACCCGGCGTGAGCAAGTGAAAAGCCGCAAAAGTTGAGTCGGGAT
>JBJTWN010000036.1:0-50098 GCA_046081785.1 Cyanobium sp. | reverse complement strand
CGACGGGGATCAACACGTCATGCAGCTCGGTCCGCGGCGCCTGGCCAGATTGCTCCGGCACAACGAGGACCACTGCCTTGGCCTCGATCAGATCGCTGTCGTCAGCCATGGCCTCGCCATCGGCCTCCCAGCTCTCCAGCGCCGCATCCAGCCAGCGGGTCTTGGTTTCCAGAAAAGCGATCGCGTCATCGGGGCTCCAGCGGGCCTCGCTGCCGCGGCAGGGATAGCGCTGCAGTAGCTCAAGGATGCCGATCTCCTGCAGCTCGGGGGAGCCGGAGGGATCGTGTACCAGCACGGTGTCGGCATCGGTGGCGTTGTCGATCATCTTCTGGATGTCGCTGCGATCGTCGTCGTCCCCCAGTTCCTGCCAGTCCAGGAGGTTCCGCGCCCTCTCCAGCACGGCCTGCACATCGATCACAGGGATGGGCCGAGCGGCGGCAGGCCGGTCAGGCCGCTCAGCCATACGAAGCATTCCCTCTGCGGCGTCGCTGATCTGCTGCAGAGACAGCGATGGGCTCAGCAGGGCAACCACACATTCGGCCAGATCATCCAGCAGCAGCTCGGGGCCTTTCACGGCCGCACGGACCTGATCGATGGCCTCCCACAACAGCAGCTGGCTGGAGGTGGTGACGGGCTCCAAGGCAAGTCCGACGCTGGTTCACTGCCATCGTGGCCGAGCTGCTCCGATCTGGCTCGATGAACCGATCAGAAACGGTCTCGGGGGGATTGACAAACCATAGGAGTGTCTGACAGCTTCTTCGGCGACGACCTGGCGGCTCAGCTGCGCCTCTACCACCCCCGCGGCCGCAGCCGCGAGCGGGAGCTGCGCACCCTGCGCTTTTGCAGCCAGGGCTGGTGCTTTGCCTTCATCCGCGAGGGCCTTGCAGCGCTACCCGATCGAGCACACCCGCCTGTCACGGCCCCTGCCGGGCGAGTCGTGGTGGTTTCACCCCGAGGCGCCGCACGTGCTGGAGCCTGGTTCCCCTGCCGACAGCCACCCCTATCCGGTGGAGCTGGATCTGCCAAACTGGACCGTGGCGGCCGACATCGACCTGCGCATCTGGCTGTTTGCTTTCAGCGGCGGCATCCGCATCGAAGCCCCAGCGGAGCTGCGCCAGGAGCATCCGGAGCGGCTGCAGGGGGCCCTGGCGGTCTATGCGCCCGGCCACACCGAAACTCCCAGGGACTCGATCAGCAAGGATTGCTGATGCGAATGGCGCCAGAATTGCGCCGTCTCGCTCGTGCCGCCGCATGTTGCGGAGCCGAATGATCTCCTGCTGCTGCTCCCTGAGCCAGGCGAACTTCATCGATCAGGCCCGATGCGTCAACGACTGGCCGTGCCGAACCACTGCTGATACCAACCCGCCATCTGCTCGATCTCCTCGCTTTGCACGCGCGCCATCGTCGCCTCCAGATCGCGCAGCTCGGGATGGATGGTGCCCCATTGGGCGTGGGACGCCATCATCACGCCCATGCGGTGGTGGGCGATCATCTGCTCGAGGAAGGCTCGATCAAAGTCGGGAGCCGTGCGCAGCGCCGCGAGGCTGGTGGAGAAGCCCGGCATCCCCCAGCCCATCCCCATGCCTCCGCCCATGCCCATGCCTTGGCGCCCGCCTGGAGCCGCCCGGGTGGGCACGTCAGTGCCGTACCACTGGCGATACAAGCGCCGCATCTGGGCATTTTCCCGGCTCTGACTGGTGCGGATGCGCTCGGCCAGGGCACGGATCTCTGGACGCTTGGAGCGTTGCAGGGCCAGATCAGCCATGGCGATCGCCCCCTCGTGATGGGGAATCATCATCACGATGAAGCGGGCATCGGCGGAGCGTTGGCCCATCGGCATGGCGCCCCAGCCTGTGCCAGCGGGCGGGGCGGTAGGTGGCGCCACGCCGCTGGATCCGTCGCCAGCGGGGGTGGGGGCCGCCAGGGCGGAAGACGTCACGATCAGCAAGGCTCCAGCCATGCTCATCAGAGCGTTCTGCGAGGACCAGTGTGCAGCGCAGAAACGATTCCATCGCCTCACCATGGGTCTCCTCCGCTGAGCTGCAAGGTCCAGCCTGGCCTGTCTGAATGAGAGGCGGCTCGGTTGCAGCAGGATGAAAACAGTGCGTCATGCAATGGCTGCGCTCTGATGCCAGACCATCGGGACCAGGCCACGGACGTTCTGCACTTCTGGTTCGTGCAGAGCCGGCCGCGTTTGCAGACGGCCGGCTCATGCTTTTAAACCCCAGCTGCGGTCAGCGGAGGAGGGTGGTGGCTGCCACTGGGGGGCACAGGGCAGCCAGCCTTGCTGCCGCCTCTGCTGCCACAGCTGAATCGCCTGCTCGCGGCTCAGCTGCCTGCGATGTTTGAGCAAGGGCGCCTGGCCATCAGGGAGCCTCTCGCCGAAGGTCACCTCCAGGCTCTGGCTCCAGCGGTCGTAACGCCGTGGCCTGAAGTGCAGCACCTGGTGGCCGTCGCTCAGCCAGCCTTCCTGGGGCGAGAGCGGCGGGCGCGGGCGATCACCCACGCCCATGGCCGCTCAACCCACCTCCGGTGCCCAGCCCTTCTGGTGCGCCATGTCGTCGGTCCAACCCTGGCAGCGGCTGGTGAGGTGCTCGCCATGGGCGATGAGCCCCTGGTGCAGCTGGCAGGTGAGCACCGGGATGCAGTTCACCCCGGCGTGGTGCCGGAACCAGTGGCAGGTCAGGCAGACCTTGCGGCTGCGGGTGCGGAGCAGCACGTCCTGCTCCAGGTAGGGCCATTCATCGATCGGGGTCTCGAGCCTGGCGGCCAGGGCCGCCGGCCGGGAGAGAGGGACGCCCATCAACACTCCGGATGCGTACATCTGTACTAGCAGAAACTGCCGCCCCCCGCCGCGTGTCCTGATAGACGGTTCTCCGTATCCCTTGGCACCTCCACGACCGCCGCCTCAGCTCAAGGATGGATGCGGAAAAATGGAGATACCACCGTGCGCGAGATCGTGTTCCACGTTCGGGTTGAACGTCCTGGCCACCTGGAGGCCCAAGCCGAAAACCTGCCGATTCGCATCAGCGCTGCCAGCCTCGAAGAGCTGCAGCATGAAGCCCGGGATGCCTTGATCGAGCGGCTGGGCCCGGCCCACAGCACCTATCGGGTGCGGGTTCGCCGGCACCCCATCTCCCCTCTCAGCGCCATCCGGCCGCTGCGGCGCCCTCCAGCGCGCTGCAGCTGAAGCGGGTTCCCGAGCCCCAAATCGCCCCGCCCCCCCGCCGCGAGCGTCTTCATCTGGACTAACTCCTGCGGATCAGGGCACCATGAAGCCCCCTTCATGAAAACCCATTGCTTCCGATGAAGACCGGTGTCGATCGCGCTGAAGCTCTTGTGGGCGGCACGGGATGTGCCCATAGTGGCTGCATCGGGATTCGGAGGCTCCATCGATGGAAGACACCCCCCCTGAGCACCAGACAGGAGCGCGCTGACGATCCGGCCCCTGCTCCAACACTCTCGACGGATCCCTGACGTTCCTGGCGTGTCGCATCGTCGCCGTCCAATGCATCGCCTGAGGTGCCCCGGACCGAACGGAACGTCCCGATAGACACCTGGCCCCAGGTGCCAGCGCCAGCAGCTCCGACCCACAACCAAAGAAACGCTGATCAGCCGATCACGGCTGTGGCCGATCACAAACCACGCCCAGTTCCGACCCGCCCCCCGGGGGCAGTCCACCCAGCTGAGCCAGCAAACGCCCGGGGCCCATACTCCGGGCTTTGTTGCGTCGCTCGGCTTAGCTCGGCCAACCAAGCACCCAGTGCAGGATAGCCATGCGCATGACCACCCCTTCACCCACCTGGGCGAGCATCAGGTTGCGCATCGCGTCGTCTGTGTCGGGATCGAGTTCGCCATGACGTGGCCCGGGGTGAAGCACCCATGTGTCTGGATACCGCGCCAATCTGGCGCGTGTCAGGCGGTACCGATCGGGAGGGCTCGCTGGAGCTGGTGCATTGGTGAGTGAGTGCGGCTCGGCGGTGAGATCGGCCACTTCTGTCGGCATCAAGACCACCGCCTCACAGCTGGCGAGCAGATCTTCCACGTGCTCTCCAGCTTCGATGACAACGTTGGCTTTGGCGAGGACGGCCGACAGATCCTCTGGAATCCGCCGATCGGGGCTTGGCAGGAACCTGAGGCGTTGAATGCCGACCAGGGGAGCGGCCAGCGCGATGGAGCGCAACACCCGTGTTCCCGGGTCGCCGATCAGCCCCAGGCTCGCTCCGGCCAATGAGCCCAACCGCCGCTTCAACACCCAAAGGTCGGCGATCGCCTGTGTGGGGTGCTCGTTGCTTCCGTCGCCGGCATTGATTGTCGGCACCCCGCAGGCTCGCGCTGCCTCGACAAGCGCCTGTGAGTCGTAGTGGCGGATCACGAGCACATCGGCGAGCTGGGCAACAACATTGGCGGCGTCTTTCAGTGTCTCTCCGCAATAGGACACCGAACGGCTCATCTCGGGGGCGCCGAAATCCAACAGGTCAGCACCGCAGGCTCGGCCTGCTCGCTGGAAGCCAAGCCGGGTGCGTGTGCTTGGTTGGAAGAACATCAGCGCGAGGGTCTTCGTTGCCAAGCGCTGGCGACACTCCGAACGCGGAAGTTCGAAGAGTTGGTCCGCCAGCTCAAACAACAGTGTCAAGGCGTCCGCTTTCAGCTCGCGAACGCTCAGCAGATCGCGCATCAGAGGTTTATGTAGCGCCACGAGCGTAGGGGGGTGATGGCTGTTCTTGTTCCCCTCTGAACTCCGATGGGTTCCAGTGCAGGGCATTCGCCGGCTCCGTGTCAGTGGCGGCCCATGGCTTGGCGGGCAAGGCCTCGATTCCAGTCCGCGTCATTCGACCTCGGCACTTTCCGAGACTTGCCCTCTAGGCTCAAAGCCCTACCGCATGGGACCCTGCCACGACTGCATGAACGATTTCTCCACAGATCCAGTGGCATCCACAGCTCCAAAGGTTCTGCGGAAGAGTGATTTTGAGCTCAAGCCCTTCATGAGCAGTTGCAACAAGCTCGGGGCTTGGCAGATTGCCAACACCCTGTTGCCCTACGGCTTGCTGTGGTGGTGGGCTGTGCACCTGTTGCATCAGGGGTCCTGGCTGTTGCTGCCGGTGCTCGGCCTGATGGTGCTCTTTCTGGCCCGCTGCTTCTCTCTCATGCACGACTGCGGCCATTACTCACTGTTCCGCCACCGCGATACCAACCGCTGGATTGGTTTCTTGCTGGGCATTTTGGCGGGTCTGCCCCAGTTGCCATGGTCGCGGGGCCATGCCTTTCACCATCGCCACAACGGCAACTGGGAAAAATACAAGGGCCCATCAGCCCTGGTCAGCACCACGACCTACAACGGCCTGAGCAGCAGTGGGCGGGTCGTGTACCGCGGGTTGCGCCATCCCTTGATGCTGATCCCCGGGGGATTTTTCTATCTGGTGATCAAGCCTCGGATCGAACTCCTGGCTGGCCTGGCTGGCCTGCTGCCCCACACCATCGCCTGTCGACGGCAGGTGCCAGCCACCCCGTGGAGCCAGATTTTGGCCGCCTACCGCACCACCTGGTGGCATAGCCCTGAGGAAGGACGCGATTTGCTTCTCAACAATCTGGCTGTTGTGACCAGCTGGTTTTGCCTGTCCTGGTGGCTTGGCCCTGCCACATTCTGGTTGATCTATGCCCCTGTGATGGCCTGCAGTGCAGCGCTTTTCATCTGCATCTTCTTTGTGCAGCACAATTTTCCGGGTTCTTATGCCCATTCCACGGCTGATTGGTCGGCCATGAATGGGGCGATGCAGGGCACCAGCGACCTTGAGCTGCCAGCGCTGTTGAACTGGTTTTCTGCCGACATCGGCTGCCATGCGATTCATCACCTGTGCGAGGCGATTCCCAACTACCGACTTCAGGCCGCTCAGCAACGCAATGCTCACCTGCTAATGGGGGTGAAGCGCTTGAGACTGCGTGATATTCCTACTTGTTTTTCCTATATTTTATGGGATGAGGGGGCCGGCAGGCTCACCACCGTGGCGGCGCAACAGACGGCCGCCTGAGCTGTGCGCAGAGATTCAATCGAGATAGAAATAGGTGAGATGAATCCCCCTGCCAATGTATTCATGTTTATAGCCACCTTCGTAATACGTGCCTCGGTAAAATGCTGGGATTGATGGCTGTCGCCCCACGGCTGTGATTGTTGCGTTGCAGGTTCTCACTGTGGCCGACGCATTTTTGCATGAGGTCTCATTCCTCAAAACTTCGTAGACCGTGTGGTCCGCGAAGGTGATCTTGTCCACAGACTGTTGGTTCGTGGTTGCTGCTGCAACCGGCGTGAGGGCGCAGCAATCGTGGTGGCCGTTGCGTTCACAGTTGGGCGAGAGCTGGGCCTTTGCAAGGGCTTGGCTGAGCACGACGGCGGCTGCGATGGCCACTCCCAGGGGGAATGGATGGCCTGCCTTCTGCTCTTCTTGGCTGAATCGAACGCCGTCCATCTCCCCCCCTACCTCGAGCCCGCCTGACTTTATGGCAGCTGATCAAGGCACAACCTTATGCAGCAAAAGGCACAAGACCGGTTGCGCTCGGATTTCCACGCCCTTTGCCCCCTGAGAAGACACTTAAGCTTTTATCAAGAGGTTTCAACGATCCATGCCCTTGAGTGCGGCGCGCGAAGGCCAAAGGCTGCGAATCCTGACTCTGCCGAGCCATCCTGCCCTGCAACAGCGGCTTTACTCCATGGGGATCAAGCCCGGGAGCGAGGTGCAGGTGCTTCGCAGGGGGTATCCGGGCGGCATTCTCCATGTGGCCTGCGGCATGCTCGAATTCATGCTCCGCCAAGACCAGGCCAGAGACATGCAGGTGGCCCTGATCAACTGCTGATCATCCAGTCCACTCAGACCAGCGATTGAATCAGTCGCCCGCCTTGATACACCAGCAAAGCCATGGTCCAAGCCAATCCCAGCGACCATGCCAGGGAGGTGAGAGCGAACATCCGACTTTTGGATTCTTGGAGCTGGGCGGCAATGGTGCCTAAACAAGGGGTGTAAAGCAGCACAAATGTCATGTAGCTCAGGCTTTGCAAGGGGGTGATTGCCGCCTGCACGCTGCCGGCCAGATGGGATTCAGACGTGCGATAGATCACGGCCAACGCTCCCAACAGGATTTCCTTGGCGATGAATCCAAAAAACAGCGACACGCTCAATTCGGGATTCAAGCCGATCGGTCCCAAAAGGGGATGCAGGAGGGTGCCTATCCACCCTGCCAGGGTTTGCCTGCCGCCCTCCGCAGCCCCGGGGGGGAGGTGGGTGAGCAGCCAGATCGCAGCGGCACCACAAATGATGAAGACGCGAGTGGTGACGAAGAAATTCAGCATGGCGCTCCAGCCACGGCGCACCACCGTCTTCAGGCTGGGGGCCCGGTAGGGCGGCAACTCCAGCACAAAGGCTTCTCGATGGGGGTAAACCCGCTTGAAGATCAGCCCGGTGATGATCGCCGCGGCAAAACTCAGCAGATAAAAGCCAAACAACACCAGCCCTGGAGCCCACCAGGGTCTGGCGAAAAACACCCCCACCAGAAACACAAACACCGTCAGCCTGGCCTGACAGAGCGCAAAGGGAATGCAAAGCATGGCCAGGAGGCGCATCCCCCGATCCCGAATCACTCGGGTGCCCATGATCGACGGCACATTGCAACCGAAGCCCATCACCTGAAGCACAAAGGATCGGCCATCAAGACCCAACCAACGCATGAAGCCATCCATCAGGAAGGCCGCACGGGGCAAGTAGCCCGAATCCTCCACCACGCCGATCAACACATAGAAGAGGAAGATCAACGGCATGAACGTCGCCACAGTGCCGACCCCAAGCCAGAGGCCGTCGATCAAAAAACTCTTCAGGGGAGCGGGTGCCCCGAGCCAGGACAGGCCGGGCTCAAGCGCCCAGGTTTGGATCCCATCCAGCAAGGTGCCGAGGAGGTCCTGCAGCGGAGTGGTGAGCGCATAAAGCAGCTGGAACAGCAAGAGCACGAGCCCAAGAAACACCCCAACCCCCACCAGGGGGTGAAGCAACACTCGATCGACCGCCCGCGTGCGGCGATGAATCCCTGCCTGCGGCAACCGAACAAAGCGATGCACCAGATCTTGCTGTCTGGCATCCAGGACCTGTTGATCAGGTTCGGACAATCGCCCAGTGGGCGGATGTGGCTGCTCGAGGGAGGAGCCCTGGCGATGGAGCTGATCGATCAGGGTCGCCAGGCCCTGATGGTGCTTGCCGCTCACGGGCAACAGTGGCAAGCCCAGCGCTGCCGAAAGGCCTTCATGGTCGATCACAAGACCAAAGCGCCGGGCCTCATCGCTCATGTTCAACGCCACAACCACCGGCAGAGCCAGGGTTTGGATTTGCAGCAGCAGCCTCAGCTGGCTGGCGATCTGGCTGGCGTTGAGCACCACCAGCAGCAGATCAGGCGGGTTTTGGCGCAGAAAACGCTGCACCACGGCTTCGTCCTCGCTGCTGCCCGAGAGGTCGTGAATGCCTGGCAGATCCACCAACTCGTAGGGCCTGCGCTGGGCATCCGCAGGCAAGGTGCCGCGCTGCAGGTCCACGGTGAGGCCGGGCCAGTTGGCAATGGGCGCATGGCCCCGGGTAAGGGCATTGAACAGAGTTGACTTTCCACAGTTGGGCATTCCCAGCAGCGCCACGGTCACCTGGCCTGTTTCCGTTTGCCCTCCATCCACCCCTCCGCCATGACAGGAGCGTTTCACAACCTTTGTTGGCCCTCAAGGATGAAGTGAGCGTACTGCGACCTGGCCGAAGCTCAGTGGTCTGCGGTGTGCATGGGCTTTTGCAAGCGGATGCGGGCAGATACCCGGGCTTCCGGATCCACACCAGCAAACGTGGGCGGCAACCAGACCCGAACGACCATGAGCAAGGCTGCCGTGGCAAGAAACAGACAGACGGCCAGAATTTGCTGCCAGTCAGTTTCAAGAACGCCTTTCACAATCACCTCACGCAAGACCGAGACAATGGCGATCTCCACCGAGACGCCAATCGAAACACGCTGCTCCTGCAGATAGATAATCAGTAAACGGAAAAGTTCAACCAAAATCAGGATGAAAAGAATATCCGCCGTGATGGCGTGAAACTGCGGTGTGGTCAGCAATGAAGAGAAGATGGCCTTGAGCTGCAGGGCCATCACGCAAAACAGGCCCATGCACAGAGAAACCGCGATAAGGTCCTGCACCGCCTCAAGAGCTTGCACGATTTGGGGTCGTCGGAAAAGCTGATGCCAGGGAAGGGATCGGGATGGAAGTTGGTGGTGGCTGGCAGGATCTACCTCTAACAAGGGGCTGACTTTGGCAGTTGAAGCGGCCATGGCAATATGGAAAAGATTTAATATGTGTTCATCCTATTCCCCGTTGATTGCACAGTCAATCATCGAAAGATCGCCGTTGCTGATTGCATGTATTTGCCAAACCATTGCCGCTGGCAAGCGACCGCAGGCCCAGGCAGGTGCAGAATAGCCGAGGCGAGCGGAGAACCCCCATGGAGCTGAGCCGCCCTGAGGCCACACCGGAACCCCTCGATCTGCCGGCGGGAGTGCATCACCTCTGCAGCTGTGGCCGCTCCAGGCACGGCTGGTTTTGCGATGGGGCCCACCTGGGTACCGGCAGGATCGCCTATGAGCTCCGTTTGGAGGAGCCGACCACCGAGCTGCTCTGCCGTTGCGGCCGCTCCGGTCACTTCCCCCTCTGCGATGGCAGCCATGGGAAGGCCCCTCGCCGCCGTTGGTGGCCCTAGGCCCTGGGGCCGGCTCAACCCTTTGGGCTGCGCGTTAGCCGGAAGCTTCCACGGAGGTGAGCTCCTGGCCGATCACAAGGCGCAACAGGATCGGGGCCAAGAAGGTGGTGCCGATCACCATCAGCAAAATCGCCGCCTTCAGGGCGGGCGAGAGGATCCCTGCCTGGCTGCCCAGCCCAAGAAAGATCAGGCCCACCTCCCCCCGCGGCATCATCCCAAGCCCCACCACCAGGCGACTGGTGGGTTCCTTGCTGAGGTAGCTCCAGCCGGCGGCCACCTTGCCAATGATCGCCACGGCAAGCAGGAAGGCGGCCACAATCAATCCCTCGCGGTTGGCCGGGTTGAAGGGGTTGAGCACCGAGAGGTCCATGGCGGTGCCGATCAGCACAAAAAACACCGTGGCAAACAGGGCCACCAGTGGCTTGACAGCCTTCTCAATGTCTTCGGTGTGCTTGGAGGCACTGAGGATCAAACCACCGGCGAAGGCCCCCAGGGCGGCCTCCAGGCCGATCGCCTGGGCCGCGAAGCAGCAGAGGGTGAGCACCAGAAAGCTGGCCACCGCCACATCTCCAGGCGCCTTCAAGTGATCCACCACCCAGTCGAAAAGCGGCGCCGCCGTGCGGCTGAGCACCAGAGCCACGGCCACGAAGGCCACGGCCGCCAGGCAGAGCTTCACGATCGGCGCCAGGCTGAAGGCCCCACCGCCCACGATCGCCACCACCACGGCGAGGATCACGATGCCCAGGATGTCGTCGAGCACGGCGGCACCGATCACGATCTGCCCCTCGCGGCGCTTGAGCCAGCGCAACTCGCCAAACACGCTGGCCGTGATGCCAATCGAGGTGGCGGTCATCGCCGCCCCCGCGAACACAGCGGGGATGAGGGGCACATGAAAGAGATAGAAGAGGCCCGCCGTGCCCAAGGCGAAGGGCAAGAGCACGCCGGTGAACGCCACGGTGGTGGCTTGCGCCCCCACCGCCACCAGCTCGTCGAGCTCACTTTCCAGGCCGGTGAGAAAGAGGAGGGAAAAGAGCCCGATCTCTGAGACGGCCTCCAGGTTGGGGAACGTTTCCCGGTAGACCTCCCGCACGGCCTCCGGGCCGATTCCAGCAAGAGACCCCACCAGGGAAACGGCGCTCTCGCTGAGCTGGGCCTGCACCTCCGGCGGCACGATCAGATGCAGCCCCGAAGCTCCCACCAGCACGCCCGCCACCAGCTCCCCCAGTATCGTGGGCAGCTGCAGGCGCACCGTGAGCTCGGAAATCGAACGGGCGGCCAAGAAGATCACCAGAAAGCATCCCACCTGCAGCAGGGTCTCCGTCACCTCGAGCTGGTGCGGGCTGGCCTCCAGCACCACCGGTGAAAGGAGAAGCATGGAAGCGCGTCAGGGAACCGCTGTTATACGTGCCGACGCGGCGTCGGCGCCGTTCATCAGCGCGGGGGGCCATCCCAGAGGTTCGCCTCGGTGTAGGGGCTGCCCGGTGGAAACCAGAAACTGCCATCCACAAAGCGCTGCCCCCGTTCCAGCCGGGCGAGCCTGGCCATCGCCTCCGGACTCAGCTCCAGATCCTGGGCGGCCAGGTTGGCGGCCAGGTGCTCTGGGCTGAGCGCCTTGGGGATCACCACCGTGCCGCAGGCCAGGCCCCAGGCGAGCGCCACCTGGGCGGGAGTGGCGCCGAGTTCAGCCGCCAGGGCGAGAATCTCCGGATCCGCGAGCACGGGGGAGGGGCGGTCGGTCCTGCCGGCGCCGAGGGGGGAATAGGCGGTGAGGGCGATGCCGTGCTCCTGGCAGAAGGCCAGCAATTGCGGTTGCTGCAGGTAGGGGTGGCGTTCCACCTGGTTCATCGCTGGCGCCAGCCGGGCCCCGGCCAGCAGGCCCTGGAGCTTGGCCTGGCTGAAGTTCGACACGCCGATGTGGCGGCAGAGCCCAGCAGCCTGCAGATCCTCCATGGCGGCCCAGGTGCGGGCCAGGGGCAGCTGCTCGAGGGCCACCAGGTCATCCCCTTTCTCTGGAAACGACACCCCGGCGCGCAACACCACGGGCCAATGCATCAAGTAAAGATCGAGCTGGCTGAGCCGCAGATCCGCCAGGGTGCGCTCCAAGGCGGGGCGCACATCCTCGGGGGCGTGGCAATCGCTCCACAGCTTGGAAGTGATCCAGGGGTCTTCGCGCCGCACCACCCCATCAGCAAAGGCCTGGGCCAGGGCTTCACCAATCTCCGCCTCATTGCCATAGATGGCGGCGGCATCGATGTGGCGATAGCCCAGCTCCAGGGCCTGGCGCACGGCTGCGCCCACCGCGCTCGGTTCCGCCCGCCAGGTGCCCAGCCCCAGGGCCGGCAGGGAATCACCGTTGGCCAGGGCAATCCGGCGCATTTGGGAAGACAAGAGCTGGGGGAACTTTATGGGCTGGGAAAGTCGGTGGGCGAGTAAAGCAAGGGCTTCCACCGCTTCAACCCTGTAAGGCCATTCGCCTTACTGTCGGCCCATGACCACCACCGTCACGCTCACCAGCAAGGGCCAGCTCACCCTCCCGCGCGTGCTGCGGAATGCCCTTGGCCTGGCGCCCGGGGCCAAGCTGCAGGCCTCGATCGATCGCCACGGCCGGTTGGTGCTTGTGCCCTCGACATACGAACCGGAAGACCTCTTTCTCGATCGGCCGCAGGTGAAGCGGGTGCTCAGCCTCGCTGCCATGGACCAGGCCATTGCCAGCGCCACCAGTCGTGAAAACCCTCGACACCAATGGGGTGGTTCGCGTGCTGATTGGCGATGACCCCCAGCAGACAGCAATCGCCCAGCGGGCCTTTCTGGAGGCCATTGCTGCCGGTGGCGTCTATCTGCCCGATGTGGTGCTCGGCCACTCGGCACAGGCTCTGGAACGGCTGGTGATCTCTGCCAAATGGATCAAAGCAGCATCAGCGAGTGCAGCAGGAACGCTATTGTTTAACAGCCCATTGATGATGGTTGTTGTTGCGTCTCAATAGAGCAAATCATGGGTCTGTATCTAGTAGCATTGCCACGGCTAGTTTGCACCGAAGTCAGACAGATAAGCAGGGTTTGATGTCAGATCTATTTGGTTAAGTCACGGTTTCATATGACTGAATCCTTCGACTCTGCAAATCTGCCGTGCAAGAGAAACGTAGCCTGCACCGCTCGTATCGCCACCCAAAGCACAATGACAGCCAGGAAGATGTTCGAGCCAACCCCCTTTGAGATACCTAGCTTGGTGAGTGTGGTGGTGATAACGATGCCCAAGGACATCAACAAGAGCAGAACTGCAGCGACTCGGCTCTTCCAAGTTCGGAGGATAGCCGCAAGCATCGCCAAAATCGCCGCATCAATGAGCATGCTGGGTGTCAGGAAAACTCCGATGCCTCCCAGAATCGCCGCAAGAACGAAGAAGCTTCCGGATGAATATTGCATGACCTTGAGCGCGTCCTCCCTGCTTTTGATTTTCGTGAAAGGTCCAACCTTCTTTGGTTCTTGGTGCATGTAGAAAGAATAATGATTGGTGTGGGAAGGCTACCTCGGGTCCGACCCAGAATGGCGTGCAATCGAGCGAAATCAGCAACGACTGAGCGGAGGAATTGGTTCGTCTGCTCCCCGAGCTGAGATGGTCTGGCTTTTCTGGAGCGGGCCCATCGTTAACCTCTGTATCCAACCGATGATGTATTGATTCGAGCAACCAGGCAAAGGGCGGGCGCAACCTGCCGTGAGATGACGAGGAAGACGATGATTGGCACGACGTAGAACCAACCTTGTTTTTCTTGGCCAGCATCTCGAACGCCAACCAGCACGTGCGCGTAGATCATCAGTGGGAACGGACGCGAGACTCTCAAAACAGCGCCAGCTGCCCCGGGCTCTCTTTGCGCCGCGAGCGGCGGCTGACGCCCGAGCGGGGCGTGGCCAGCCCCGAGCGGCGGGAGCCATGGCGCTCCTGAATGGCATCAGCTCGCTCTCGAAAGCCAGGCCCCTTGCGCACGCCCCACACCCGCTCCCGCGCCTCGCGGGCCGCCTGCTCGTGATCCACGATCGGTGTCGGGTAGTCCTCCCCCAGCACGCAGCCGGCGGCCTCCTGCTCGGAGGCGCTCATCCGCCAGGGCGTGTGCAGATGGGCCAGGGGCACCCCCGCCAGCTCCGGCACCCACCGCCGCACGTACTCCCCGGCGGGATCATGATCCAGCCCCTGCTTCACCGGGTTGTAGATGCGGACGGTGTTGATCCCCGTGGTGCCCGCTTGCATTTGGCACTGCATCCAATGGATCCCCGGCTCGTAATCTACAAACCGGCGGGCCAGCACCAGGCCGCTGTCGCGCCAGTGGATCCAGAGGTGATAACTGGCCACGGCCATCAGCAGGGCCCGCATGCGGAAGTTGATCCAGCCCTCGGCCATCAGGGCCCGCTGGCAGGCATCCACAAAGGGCAGCCCCGTGCGGCCCTCGCTCCAGGCCGCCAGCCGCTCCGGATCGGTCACGCGCAGGCCCGCATAGGCCGGGTGGGCGTCGCGAAACTCCAGCTCGGGCTCGCTCTCCAGCTTTTGCATGAAATGGCAGTGCCAGTGGAGCCGCTCCTCAAAGGCCTTCGGCCCTCCTCCGCGTCGGCTGGCATGCACCACCTCCCGCATCGAAAGCGTGCCGAAGGCCAGGTGGGGTGACAATCGCGAGCAGCAGTGACCCGCGGTGATCGGACTCGATAGCCCTTTGACATAACACCGGCCCCGCTCCCTCAGAAAGCTGCCCAGCAGTTCCAGGCCGGCCTTTCGGCCGCCGTGCTGCCGGTCGGGGCAGGAATCCGGCGGCAGCGCAAGATCCTCCGCGCTGGGCAGGCCCCCCGGCGGCAACGGGCTGAGGGTCAGGTCCCCGGCAGGCTGCAGGCGCTCAGGAAGCCCCAGGGGCTGGGGGGCCATGCGTTCCTCCCACAGCCGCGCCCAGCCATCGCGGCTCCCCAGGGCCCGCACCACCCCCGTCTGGGGACTCTGGTGCCAGGGGATGCCCTGGGTTCGGCACCAGCTGGCCAACGCCCGATCGCGGGCATAGGTCCAGCCGTTGCCTGTTTCCTCGTGGCTAAACAGCCCGGCGATCTGGATCTGGAGCCTCAGATCAGCCAGGACGGGGATCACCTCCCCCATCCGCACCAGCAATGGCGCTCCCAGGTCGGCGAGATCGGCCTGCAACTCCACCAGCGACTCCGCGCAGAAGGCCCACTGGCGGGCGGAAGCATCGGGCTGGGCCCAGAGTTCAGGCTCCACCACATAGAGGGGGAGCACCCTGCCTCGGCGTGCCGCTTCCCGCAGGGGCCGATGGTCGTGCACCCGCAGATCCCGCTTGAACAGAACGACGTGCACAGGTTCCATGGCAGCGCACCCTAGGGATGCCAGGCAGGGATTGCTGGCGGGAGCACTGGGATTGAAGCCCTGCTCCCAGGGCCTGGTGCTCAGGAATGGAACAGCAACACCAGCCCGGATTTCACCTGGTGAAACTCCCGCTCCTCCCGACTCAGGTCTAGCCCGACCTGCAGGCCCTCCTTGAGAGCCACATCGAAAGGAGGAGAGGAGGGTGGCTGCCCTTCAGACCACAACGCCGCAATCCCCACAGGGGTGGCGTGCCAACGAAAACAAGGGGTGATCCCGATTGAGGGCTCCTTGAGGGCATCTTCCAGTAGCTCGCGGATCGCCATCGGGTGTTTGGGGTCAACCAGCAACTCGCACTAGCTTCGGCATCTGAACCCCGAAGGGCAATCGCCTGAGAGTTTTCGTGACACGCCCCCTCAGCGCTGCATCCTCCGCCCTGCCCCAACCCATCGCTCTGGTGCATGAATGGTTCACCCCCCGTTCGCTGGGGGGGTCGGAACAGGTGGCGCGGGAGCTGGATGCCCTCCTGGCGGGGGCTGGCTCCATGCCAGATCTCTTTGCCCTGGTGGATGGCGAGAGCCGGCGACCCGACAGTTGGCTGTCGGGTCGCCGGATTCACACCTCCTTCATTCAGCACCTGCCTTGGGGGGTGAGCCATGTGCAGCAATACCTGCCGCTGCTGCCCCTGGCCATCGAGCAGCTCGATTTGTCCTCCTACCCCTTGGTGTTGAGCAGCAGCCATGTGGTGGCCAAGGGCGTGCTCACCAGTCCGGATCAGCTCCATGTGAGCTACGTGCATACCCCAGTGCGCTACGCCTGGGATCAGATGCACCCCTATCTCGCCAGCTCCCACCTGGCCAAGGGCCCCCTGGGTCCCCTGGTGCGGCTGCAACTGCACTGGCTCCGGCAGTGGGATGCGATCAGCGCCCAGCGACCAAATGCCCTAGTGGCCAATTCACGCTTCACGGCCAGCCGCATCCGTCGCTACTGGGGGCGGCGCGCCACGGTGATTCACCCCCCCGTGGAGGTGGATCGGTTTTGCTGGCAGCGGCCGCGCGAAGACTTTTACCTGAGCGTCTGCCGTTTGGTGCCCAACAAACGGGTCGACCTGGTGGTGCAGGCCTGCAATCGCACCTGTCTGCCGTTGGTGGTGATTGGCGATGGGCCAGAGCGGAGGCGTCTGGAAGCCATGGCCGGGCCCTATGTTCGTTTTCTTGGGCGTTGCACAGATTCCGAGGTGGGCCAATGGCTGGAGCGGTGTCGGGCCTATGTGAACGCGGGCTTGGAGGATTTCGGCATTGCCCCTGTGGAGGCCATGGCGGCTGGAGCGCCGGTGATCGCCTATGGCGCTGGGGGCTTCTGTGACAGCGTGCGGCCACTGGATGGGCACACCGCCCATCCCACAGGCGTGTTGGTCTCCCAGCAAAGCGTTGCAGCGCTGGCAGAGGCCCTAGAGCACTTCGCTTCACGGCGCCTTTGGCTGGAATTGCCGCCGGAGGGTCAACGGCTCTGGGCAGAAACCTTCTCGCCGGCCCGCTTCCACCAGCGGATGGGCGAGCATCTGCAGAGGCTGTGGCTGGACCATCAACGGCGCTTGGCGACCACCAGGGCACCCCTCTCCCTTGCTGTGCCTCTGACATGAGTGGCCTCCTGGCATGGGATTCCTTGGACCAGTCTCCGTAAATTTCAGATGTTGATGCTGGTTGATCAGGGTGCTGAGTGTAGGAACTGCATCACAAGTTCAGCCCAGCAATTTGATTGCGTTGCAGCCAAGCCTGCTCGCTCCTGCCGAACTGATCGATCTTCAGTCGAAGCGTTCGAGGGTCATCAAGCGTACCGGAGATATTGTGTTTTCTTTCTCTGTCCTTGCAATCGGTGCTCCGGTTTTCATCGCCTTGGCGCTGCTGGTTAAGGCTTCTTCTCAAGGTCCGGTGTTTTACGTCCAACCACGTATTGGAAGAGATTATAAAAGATTTGGCTGCATCAAGTTTCGCACAATGCGAAAGGATTCAGATAAGATTCTTAAGTCTTTATTGGCCAGCTCTCCAGAGCTAAAAAAAGAGTTTGCGAAGGATTTTAAATTAAAAAATGATCCCAGAATCACAAAAATTGGCAAGTTTCTGCGTCGTTCCAGCCTAGATGAGTTGCCACAGTTTCTGAATGTTTTGCGCGGCGAGATGAGTGTGGTCGGTCCACGTCCCATTGTTAAAGCGGAGCTCAGTCGCTATGGCTATCACATGAATGAGGTGTTGGCTGTCCGGCCTGGGATGACTGGGCTTTGGCAGGTATCAGGTCGCAATAACCTTTCTTATAGGCAGCGTGTTCGCCTAGATCTTCGCTATGCACGCTCGCGTAGTTTCGTGATGGACCTGAAGATTGTTGTTCAAACCATCATGGTGGTTTTGAACCCACGCGATCGGGGAGCCTACTGACTCAACGCAGCGGTCGCCGCGAGCCAAGCAATCTGCAACCGCAGCGTCTGGTTCAACATTTTGGTGATGGCTTGTTGATCTGGGGCCTTGAAGTCGCCTCCCAGCACTGGTTTTTCCCGCCAACCATCGGGATACCGGTTTCTGCCGCCCAGTCGCACTTTCGCGGCATGGGCATAGGCCGCCTCGGAGACTCCGGCATTGGGGGATGGATCGGCTGCCCCTTCTCGCAACGCCTCCAGGAATTGGGGCAGGAACTTCCAAGGACGGCTTGTCACCAGGGGCAAGGTCAGCGCCACAAGGCGAGCGGGGATCCATGTCAGCCCATCATCCAGGCGGGCCCCAGCCGTGCCAAGCCAGCGCAACCGTCCGCGCCGGTAACCCAACATCGAATCCAATGTGCTGCTGGCTTTGAACATCCAGGCCAGGGCGAGAGGGCCGGGTGCCCCTTGCCATTGCCCACAGAGCCAAGCGCCCGCCAGCATCCAGAACAATGGAGCAAACAGTCCATCCACGGCATTTTCCGCCGTGGTTTCCGCGGCAGCCCGCAGAATTTCCGCTTCGGGCAGCAGCTCCACCTCTCGCCCCACAATCCAGCCCAGGCGGGCGCGGGCCAAGGGCAAGTCCGGAAGGGCGGTTAGCACCCCCCGGACGGCCTGCTCCAGGCTGCGTCCCGCCAGAGCGCTAGCCAGCCCAATCACTACAAGGATCGATCCCCATGGAGGCGTCGACCACGCCGCCTGCTCCACAAGCCATCCCGCTCCACCCGATCCCACAGTCAGCAGCAGGGTGAGTGCCCCCCCAGCCAGCCTGAGCTTCCAAGGGGTGTCTCCCGCCCAGGCCTCGCTGAGGTGTCGCAAACGATCGATGCACCACCCCATCACCTGCACGGGATGCAGGCAACGGCGGGGATCTCCCACCAATCGATCCAGCCCACAGGCGAAAACCACCAACAGGGCAGGATGGGGCACAGGGGTGATTGCCGCCCAGCTTGTGTTCAGCTGGCCCTGAGCCAGCTGAACATGGCACGCAAACCCTTGCCCACTTCCTCGATGGGATGCTGACTGTCACGCTCGCGGATGCGGGTCATCTCGGGTTTGCCAGCCTCGCATTCAGCAACAAACTTCCGCGCAAACGTTCCGTCTTGAATGTCACTGAGAATGCGCTTCATCTCAGCTTTTGTTTCAGCGGTGATCAAGCGAGGACCACTGACGTAGTCCCCATACTCAGCAGTATTCGAAATCGAATCGCGCATGGCGGTTAGCCCACCTTTGACCATGAGATCCACAATGAGCTTCACTTCGTGCAGGCACTCAAAATAGGCCAATTCCGGCTGATAGCCAGCCTCAACAAGGGTTTCAAACCCTGCTTTCACCAGCTCGCTGAGTCCGCCGCAAAGGACAGCCTGCTCTCCAAAAAGGTCTGTTTCAGCTTCTTCCTTGAAATTGGTTTCAAGGATGCCGGCCCGGGTGCCGCCGATGGCTTTGGCGTAGGCCATGGCGAGCGCGCGGGCCTGGCCGCTGGCATCCTGATGCACAGCAAACAGACAGGGCACTCCCTGGCCATTCAGGTATTCCCAGCGCACAGTGTGGCCTGGGCCTTTGGGGGCAATCATGACCACATCCACATCCGCTGGCGGAACGATCAAGCCAAAGCGAATATTGAAACCGTGGGCAAAGCTCAAGACTTTCCCTTGGCTTAGGTGAGGGGCAATCTCCTTCTCATAAACCGCTTTTTGCACCTCATCAGGCAGCAGAATCATGATCCAATCAGCCTTGGCGCAAGCCTGGGGAACCGACAGCACCTCAAGTCCATCGGCCCTGGCTTTGTCTGCTGAGCGGCTGCCTTCGTAGAGACCCACCACCACGTTGATCCCACTGTCCTTGAGGTTGAGGGCATGGGCGTGGCCCTGGGAGCCGTAGCCGATGATGGCCACCGTCTTGCCGTTCAGCAGGTTGAGATCAGCGTCGGAGTCGTAAAAAAGCTGGGCCATGCAAACGGGGCTGGAGCAAACGGCAATGTTACGGGCGCGTCAGGCACCACCTTGAGTCAGTGGCCTCAAGCCTCGCTCGGGTGGGCGATCACACGATCGATCAGGCCGTAATCGACGGCTTCGGCAGCGCTGAGGAAGTAATCGCGATCCGTATCTTTGGTGATCTTCTCCAGGCTTTGGCCAGTCATGTCCGCCATGGATTGATTGAGCATGTCTTTGATGCGCAGGATTTCCCTGGCTTCAATTTCAATGTCGCTGGCCTGCCGTTGGCTCGTGCCTCCGAGGGGCTGGTGAATCATGATGCGACTGTGGGGCAGGGCAAGCCGCTTCCCTTTGGTTCCCGCCGCCAGCAAGAAAGCCCCCATGCTTGCTGCCAGTCCGACACAGATGGTAACCACGTCTGACTTGACGTATTGCATCGTGTCGTAGATGGCCAAACCTGCCGTGACCGAGCCACCTGGGGAGTTGATGTAGAGATAAATCGGTTTGGAGTTATCGTCCGAGTCCAGGTAGAGCATCTGCGCCACCAGGCTATTGGCGACACCATCGCTCACTTCCTGGCCAAGAAAAAGGATGCGCTCGACGCCGAGACGGGTGTAGATGTCCACCCAGCGTTCGTATTGGCTGCCAGGGAGGCGGTAGGGGACGCTCGGGGTACCGATGGGCATGGTGGAGAAGGGGTGGAGGGTGGTGGATGGCTTTCAAGCCAGTATCGATGAATCAGGCCGGAGCGGCCTTAACCAACCCCTGCGGCGACGGGGAGTTGTTTGCGGCTGGTGAGCACCCGATCGATCAACCCGTAGTCCATGGCCTCTTCCGCGGTGAGGTAGGTCATGCGATCGGAGTCCTTGGCGAGCTGCTCCACGGACTTCCCAGTGTTATCTGCCAAGATTTCCAGCATGATGTGCTTGTTGTGCAACACCTCTTTGGCCCTGATCTGAATATCGCTGGCCTGGCCGCGTGCCCCAGAACGGGGCTGATGCAGCACGATCGAGGCATGGGGAAGGGCGGCTCGCTGGCCCTTGGTGCCGGCACTGAGAATCATCGCCGCGGTGCCCATCGCCTGGCCAATGCAGATCGTGTGCACGGGGGGTTTGACGTAACGGAGGGTGTCGCAGATGGCGAAAGCCTCCGTTTCAAACCCGATGGCATCGCCCGAATACCAGCTGGTGCCAGTGGAGTTGATGTAGAAGAAGATCGGTTTTTCAGGATTGTCAAATTCCAAGTACAGCAACTGGGCGATGATCAGCTCAGTCACATCAATTCCCAGCTGGCGTTTTGTGTCGTCTGAGGAAAAAAGAGGTAACCCCAGATAGACAATCCGCTCCTTCAACAGCAGGGAGGGCAGGTCTGGAGGTGGCGTGCGCAGCACCGCGGAATCACCGTAGTAGGGGGCTGACACCGTCATCCGCAAAAATGCGCAGGCAATGTGCACCCTAGCTGGGGCCGGCCGGGGGTTGCTCAGTGGAACCCATGGGTTTTCCTCCTCCCTTCACCCCTGCCCGATCGGCTGGATCACGGGGGCGCTCACGATCCTGGCGGGCGAACACCATCCTGCCGGTGGGGGTCTGAAGCGCGCCAGTCACGGTGACGGTCAGCCTCTCCCCGATGCGCTGCCTGGCCTCTTCCACCACCACCATCGTGCCGTCCTCCAGGTAGCCCACCCCCTGATCTGCTTCTTTACCCTCCCGCACAATCTTCAACTGCAATGAGTCGCCAGGCTGGACTTCCGGACGCAGGGCAATCACCAGTTCGCTGAGATTGACCACTTTTTGCTCCTGGAGGCGAGCCACCTGGGCCAGGTTGTAGTCCGCTGTCAGCAGGGTGCCGCCAGTATCTGTGGTGAGCTTGAGCAGCTTTTCATCGGCTCCTTTGCCTTCGTAGCGCGTGCTGTTGATCACCATCCGGCGACCAATCTCCTCCCGCAAGGATTGCAGCAACTTCAGCCCACGCCTGCCTTTGCCCCGTTTCTCTGCGTTGCTGGAATCAGCCAGGGCTTGCAGCTCATCGATCACCGCCTGGGCCACGATCACCTGACCCTCCAACAGACCCGACGCCAGCAGGCCTTGAATGCGGCCATCGATGATCACACTTGTATCGAGAATTTTGGCGGAAGCTGGCTGGAGCACGCCCTCCGCCACCAGCAGGGCTTCGGCACTGGCGGGATTGAATAAACGCAGCAGAGTGCGGCCATGCACCTCGGCCAGGTTGTAACCGAGCACACCGAAAAAGACGTTGCTCAACACGGCGGCCAGCGGTTTGACCAACACCACCTCCCAGGGGAGGGGGAGCAGCAGGATGGGGGCCAAAAGCAGGTTCGCCACCAACAGGCCCAAAATCAAACCGACAGCCCGGCTGATCAGCAGATCTGTAGGCATGCTGCGCACCTGGTTCATCAGGCGGCGACGGAGCTGTTGGAAGAAAAACCCTGCCAGTAGCCCAAAAAAGGCGCCAAAGCCTCCCACCACCCAGCGCAGCCCCTCCATGTTGGTGACCTGCAACAGCAGGCGCTCGGGCAGCAGATCCACCCCGAGCCAGCCTGTGGCAGCTCCGGAAAGAAGGAAGAGCAGCAGGATGAGAACGTTCACCATGGCGACTGTGCGTGGCCGCCTTTTGCATCAGCCCCGAAGCATGCCTGATCTTCGCCGTTTTGCCAGGAAGGGGTAACCGCTCGTGACGCTTCCCCCACCCAGGGCTGCCTATATCCACATCCCTTTTTGTTTGCGGCGCTGCTTCTACTGCGATTTTCCGGTGGTGCCGCTAGGCGACAAAGCTGATGGCAGCTGCAGTCCCAGCATCGCCAGCTATCTGGAGCTCCTCCATCACGACATCGCCACCTCCGCTGGCGGGCCTCCCCTCTCAACGGTGTATTTCGGTGGGGGCACCCCCTCGTTGCTTTCGGCAGATCAGGTGGAGGGGGTGCTGGCAGCCTTGCAAGCGCGCTACGGCCTGGCAGATGGGGCAGAGATCACCCTCGAGATGGATCCCGCCACGTTTGATGAAGCCCGCCTGCAGGGGGTGATTCGTTGTGGCATCAATCGGGTCAGCCTGGGGGGGCAGAGTTTTGACGACACCGTGCTTCAGGGACTGGGGCGTCACCATCGACGGCACCAGCTTCTGGAGGCCGCTGGTTGGCTCCACGAGGCCCGCCAACAGCGGCGGCTGCGCAGTTGGAGTCTGGACCTGATCCAAGGCATTCCGCCTCTGCTGGAGGATCCCTCCTCGCCATCCTTGACAGAATGGCGTTCGCACTGGCGGCTGCAGCTGGAGCAAGCCATCCAACTGCGCCCGCCCCATCTTTCGGTGTACGACCTGAGCATTGAGCCAGGCACGGTCTTTGCCCGTCGGCTGGAGCTGGGGCAGCTGGAGATGCCTGAGCATGATTGGGCTGCCGATCTCATGGACTTGACCGCTTCCCGCTTGCGGGAGGCCGGCTATGGCCGCTACGAGATCTCGAACTATGCCCTCCCCGGCCATGCGAGCCGCCACAACCGGGTGTATTGGAGCGGCGCGGGCTGGTGGGGTTTTGGGATGGGGGCAACGGAAGCCCCGTTCGGGCGCCGGCTGCCCAGGCCCCGCACCCGCCAGGGCTATGCGCTCTGGCTGGCGGAGCGGGGACCTGATCGGGAGGAGACCCCGCAGGCCTTTCCCCTGGATGAACTTGTGATTGTTGGGCTTCGGCGACGGGAGGGGGTCAACCTGGCTCGGCTGCTGGCTGCCCATGGCTTCTCGCCGGGCGATCTGGACACCCTTCAGGCCCGCCTTTCTCCCTGGATTGAGCGCCACTGGCTCTGCCTGGAAGGCGAGCGCTGGCGTCTATCTGATCCAGAAGGGCTGGCACTTAGCAACTCGGTGTTGCGGGACTTTCTGGTGTGGTGGCTGGAACAGCCCGCTTCCCAGCCGGCTTTTGCTGGTGAATCCACCCCCGCAGCGCCTCAACCGCTAACCGACGCCCATCCAGCAAAGGCGGAGCAAAAGGAGGTTGGCGATCCGTCAAGCCCAGCAGATCCGCTGTGACCCGCACCTGCCCATCACAGCGATCTCCTGCGCCAATGCCGATGACGGGAATGGTGAGACGCCTGCTGAGGTCCGTGGCCAGGGCGTCGGGAATGTGCTCCACCACCAGCGCGAAACAGCCCTTGGCTTCCAAGGCCAGGGCCTGCTGAACCAGCCGCTCTTGGGCTAGGGGATCTGTGGCCTGCCTTCGCAAGCCGAGCCGATGCACCGACTGGGGAGTGAGGCCCAGATGGGCCATCACCGGAATGCCCATGCGCACCATGAGGTCGATCGCTGCCAGGGTTTCCGGCTCTGCCCCTTCGAGCTTCACTGCAGCGGCCGGGCTTTCTTTCAACACCCTGCCAGCAGCAGCCATGGCCTCATCGAGGCTGCACTGATAACTCAGAAAAGGAAGATCGCAGATCACCAGCGGTGCCTCCCCCCCCCCAAAGCCGCGCAGTCCCCTGCCGACTGCGCGGCAATGGTGAAGCATCTCGTCCAAGGTGACCGGCAGGGTGGTGGGGTGGCCCAGGGCGGTCATGGCGAGGGAATCGCCAACGAGCACGGCATCTGCGCCCGCTTCGCCCACCATCGCAGCTGAGAGGGCATCCCAGGCAGTGAGGATGGTGATGGGCAGGCCAGCCTGTTTGCGCAGAAGAAGGTCGCCGGGGCGTTGAGGCAAGGTGGAAAGTCTGCTGGGAACAAGCCTATTGGTGGAGGGGTAAGATTGGCTTGGCCCGGATCTACGCGGCCGAGACGCCCAAACCTGGTCAGGACCGGAAGGTAGCAGCCATACGGGATGCTCTTGGCAGGCGTGGTCTCCGGGTCACCCCTCTGAGTCCAGTCGAGCCTGGCGGTTCACCAAGAAGGGTGGAATTTTTGCTCCTCTCTCAGGAGGGGTTGACTCTTCAAGGGCCGAAGTGAAGGCGGAAGTCGCCCGCTCCGCACGGTAGGCACCACCACTCTCAAAGCCGGTGGCAATCACGGTCACGTGAATCTCGCCCTCCAATTGATCGTCCACGACCGCCCCAACGATGATGTTGGCGTCGGGATCGACCACGTCATAGATCACTTCCGAGGCGGTGGTCATGTCCTCCAAAGTCATGTCCCTGCCACCGGAAATGTTGATGATGCAGCCCTTGGCGCCATCAATGCGTGCAGATTCCAACAGTGGACTGCTCATCGCAGCCTGGGCTGCCTCGCTGGCCCGTGAACGGCCGGATCCCACACCGATCCCCAGCAAGGCCGTGCCGGCATCAGCCATCACTGATCGCACATCGGCGAAATCCACATTGACCAAGCCAGCCTTGGTGATGATCTCGGTGATGCCCTTCACCGCCATGCGCAAAACGTCATCAGCAGCCCGAAAGGCCTCTTGCAGAGGGGCTCCGGCAATGGCATCGCGGAGACGGTCGTTGGGAATGACGATCAAGGTGTCCACATGCTCAGCTAATTGGGCAATGCCCTGCTCAGCCTGGCGCAATCTCTTTCTTCCCTCAAAGCCAAAGGGCTTGGTCACGATGCCCACCGTGAGGGCACCACAATCCTTGGCCACCTCCGCCAAAATCGGAGCAGCGCCTGTGCCGGTGCCACCACCCATGCCAGCAGCGATAAACACCATGTCAGCCCCTTCGACAGATTTTTGAAGGTCTGCACGGGATTCTTCCGCTGCTTTTTGACCAATCAGAGGATTGCCACCAGCGCCTAAACCGCTGGTGAGGGTTTGACCCAACTGGATCCTCTGCGGAGCTGCAGCTTGCAGCAGGGCTTGCGCATCCGTGTTCAATACCCAAAACCCCACACCCTGGAGATCGGTGGCAATCATGCGGTTGACGGCATTGCTGCCCCCGCCACCGACCCCGATCACCTCAATACGTGCCGTTTGGCTGGGAATGATCCCATTGGCGGAAGGGGTGCTCTGGCTCATCTGAAGGGACGATTGCGGGAACGATGACGTAGGGCTGTTGTCGCGAGGCACAACTCCTCCAGAGGATGACCTCATCCCGGAAGGCGATGGGGCAGGAGTGGCTTCGGGAGGAGTGGAGCCGTTGCTGAATGGCTGCATTATGTCTTCAGAAGAGAGACCCGGCTGTCTGTCTCGGGAGGGGGATACCTTCCTCGGGATCCGCCGCCTACGCAATCCCTTGTGTGGAATGGCTGGCAGATCCTAGGGGTGGGGTCTGGCAGGAGGACGTGGCGGGGGCGCAGGACCATTGGCGGTGGTCGTGGTCGACCCCTGAAGATTAAGTTCTGGCTGTTCGGGGTCTGTCAGGTCGATGCTGAGAGGACGCTTTCCCGCAAGTCGTTGGGGAAGGGTGCGGTTGAGGTGAGCCAATACATCCAACCGTCTGGAGAGCTGGGAATCCACGGGGCCCAGGCGGAGAGGACCCAGCTCCCGAGTGGTGATCCACAGGCCTCCATCCGGTTCAAAACGGATTTCCGTCAAGCCAGTTCCGATCTTGTCGCGGGCCCCCAGAACCTGACCGAGAACGGATCGATAGCGCTCATTCCAGCCGATCACTTGGATGGAGGCTTGACCGCCCAGGCGCAGCCGAGTGCGGGAGTCGGCATGGATCCAGTTGCCTGTGCGATCCACAAAGCCCAGTTCAGGGCCTTTTGGCGTGCGCCTTTGGGCACGCGCCACCGCCTCCCGATCCACCAGCTCCACCCGGAGGCGAGGGGGGAGCATCAGCCGGGTCACCTTGACCTGCTCCACTGGCAGGGAATTCGCCAGGGTGGTGCTCAACAATCTGGGTTGGAGGGAAAAGAGAGGTTGGGGGAAGCGCAATTGGCCCGCAGCAATCACCTGATCCCGGCTCACAAGGTTGCTGCCGCTCACCTCCACTTGGGCAGGACCTTGCAACATCCAACCCTGCCGCAGCAGAACGAATCCGAGCCCCGCAGCCAAGCTTCCGTAGACGAGAAGCCGCCAGCCATCCCGCAGCCGCTCCATCCGCCTCTGTTGGCGGAGCTGTCGCCTCCGCTCCACTCCGGGGAGCGTGGAAGGGGCCGTGGGGGACTGTCGACGCATCACAATTCACACCGGGAGCGGGCCATCAATTCATCCATCCATCGCCGAGCGCGCTCGGCTTCGCTGAAGGGCAGATCCTTTTGTTGACCCCCTCCCACCAAGCGAAGTCTGCAGGCACCCTGACTCTCTTCCGTGAGAGGGGCCTCACCTGATCGCAGAGAGAGCAATTCGGTGAGTTCAAGTTGTTTGACTTCAAACGAATCGAGCTCTCGAAAATTGCCCGCTTCAAATGTGGCCCAGCTCAACACGCCATTCACCAGCCGAGCTGCTCCCGCTGCGTCGAGTTTCGCCAGCTCGGCGCCGGCTGCCCAGTCTCGAAAGAGACGCTGCCGTCGTCGCTCCAGCCAACCGAGGCCGGTCAGGAGCACAAACACCAGCAACAGGGGCACCCAAAGGAGTCCTTGACCCATGGCGTTAAGGAATGATCTGCTGAAACTCGGCAGATTCTCTCGCGTCCTGTAGCAAACGGTGGAGAAGCTCTGTCAGGGGCATCCCACTGGCGGACCAAAGCATGGGATACATGCTTTGGCTGGTGAAACCTGGCAACGTGTTGATCTCATTGAGCCAGAGGGCATCATCGGGTTCGCTGTAGAAAAAATCCACCCGCGACAGGCCGGATGCGCCCACGGCTTGGCAGGCGGAAATCGCCATGGCACGTGCCCTGGCTTGCACCTCCTCGGAAACGGGAGCGGGGATGAGCGTGTGGCTGCGTCCTTCGCTGTATTTCGCCTCGTAGTCATACCAGTCGGCATCGAACCGAATCTCCCCGACCACCGATGCCCGCAAGGACGCGCTGGGGCCCAGAACGGCACATTCCAGTTCGCGAGCCACCACCCCCTTTTCCACCACCAGCCGGGGATCGAGAGCAGCAGCCGTGGCGAGCCCCTTGCCAAGGCTGAGACGGTCGCTGGCCTTGCTGATTCCCACCGACGAGCCCAGGTTGGCTGGTTTGACAAAACAGGGGTAGCCCAGCGAAGCCTCGATATGCGCCAACAAGGATTCGGAGGACTGGAAGTCTGGGGGACCGCTCAAATCGCTTCGCGACAAACTCAAGTAGGGCACTTGGGGCAAGCCAGCGGCGGCAAAAGCCGCTTTCATGGCTTGTTTATCCATCCCCATGGCTGAACCCAACACCCCGGAACCCACGTAGGGCACCTGCATCAGGGTGAACAGCCCCTGAATGGTCCCATCCTCGCCATTGGGGCCATGCAGCACCGGAAACCACACCTCCACATCCAGGGCCCCCTCGGGAAGCCCTTGAAAGCCGGCCCGAGAGGAAGCGGCAGGGAGATCGGCCATCTCTGGTGCAGCGCCTTGGCCAAGAACCTCTTCAGCCACCGCTGGGGGCCACCAGCGCCCCAGGCGATCGATATAGAAACAGCTCACCCGATAGCGCTCGGCATTGGCGCCGCTGCGTAGGCCCGCCCAGACCGTGGCGGCGGACCGAATGGAAACAGCGTGTTCACCAGAGGCCCCTCCGAACACCAGGCCAACAAGGATGGATCTGGAGGCATCGATCATGGTGGCCGGCAAACATCGGAGGCCAAACGGTATCAGTGCCGCGAAAAGGCACCAGAGCCACCCAGCTTGGTGAGCTCCATCGAGCCGGATCGCCGCAACTTCTGGAGGGAATGCGGCAGCGCCGCCAGCCAGGCCAAGAAACCAGATGAAAAACCTTAAAAACCCTCTGAAGCCAGCGGTTGTCCGCTCAGGGAAAACCCTCTCACCGTCTCGATCCGAACGGGCACGAGATCCCCCGCTTTGTGGCTGCCGCCGCGGCCATTGGTGACGGGGAAGAAGGTGAGGCGATTGGTGCGGGTGCGCCCCATCACTTGGCTTCCATCCCTGGGATTGACCCCTTCCACGAGCACCTCCTCCACGCGTCCCAGATAGCGCTCGTTGCGACGGCGGGCTGTGCGCTCCACCAGGGCATTGAGCTCTTGCAGCCGCTCCACCTTTACCGTCTCTGGGAGCTGCTGGGGCCATTCGGCGGCGGGGGTGTTGGGGCGTGGGGAATAGGCCGCTGTATTCACCTGGTCAAAGCCGATCTCTTCAATCAGCGCGAGGGTGCGACGAAATTGGGCCTCGCTCTCCCCTGGGAAGGCCACGATCACATCGGCACTGATCGCAGCATCGGGCATTTGGCTGCGGATGCGCTCAAGAATGCGGCGGTAGCGCTCCACGGTGTACCCCCGGCCCATGGCCCTGAGCACCTCATCGTCTCCGCTCTGAAAGGGAATGTGGAAGTGTTCACACACTTTCGGCAGGCGAGCGCAGGCATCGATGAGCCGCTCGGAGAAGTAGCGCGGATGGCTGGTGGCGAAACGAAGACGGTCGATTCCCTCCACATCGTGCACATGATGCAGCAGGTCAGTGAGGGTGTGGGCCCGGCGGCCTTCCGGGGTGATGCCAGGCAAGTCGCGCCCGTAGGCATCAATGTTCTGGCCCAGCAGAGTCACTTCCCTGTAGCCACGCTCGGCCAAACCCACCATTTCCAGGCGGATGGCCTCCGGCCAACGGCTTTGCTCCCGTCCCCGCACGGCGGGCACCACGCAGTAGGTGCAGCGCTCATTGCAGCCGTAGATCACATTCACCCAGGCACACACCGCGCTGTCACGCCGGGCGGTGGTGATGTCTTCGAGGATGAGGTGCTCCTCAGTGGCCACCACCTGGGTGCCACGTTCCACTTGCTCGAGCAACGTGCTCAGTCGGTTGGCGTGCTGGGGGCCCATCACCAGATCCAGCTCTGGCACGCGCCGGAGAAGGGATTCCCCCTCCTGCTGGGCCACACAGCCCGCCACGACAAGGATGAGCTCGGGATTGGCCCGTTTGCGGATCGCCTGACGGCCCAGGTAGCTGTAAACCTTCTGCTCGGCGTTGTCGCGAATGGAGCAGGTGTTGTAGAGGACCAGATCCGCGCTGTGTTCATCGGTGGCCGGGGAATACCCCCGAGCTTCCAGGATGCCGGCCATCCGCTCGGAATCGGCCTTGTTCATCTGGCAGCCAAAGGTGGTGATCCAATAGCTGCCGCGCTGTTGGGTCTGCGGAGCTGGTGAGCTGCAGACCGAACCTGCCTCACGCGAGACTGGCTGAGGGCCTTGCAGTTCCAAGGGAGCGCTGGGGCTGGAGACGGGGAAGCTCATGGAGTCATTCTCCGACAGGGTCGCCAGCCCGCAACCGTCACCTGGGGCCTGTTCTCCTGGCCAGGCTGCGGACCCTGGAGGCTTCCTGATACACCGACTGGGGCACGGGCCGCAGATCCCACACCAAACCCAAGCGGGCCATGAGGGCCAGCGCCAAATAGGTGATGTCGATCTCCCACCAGTAGATGCCCTGCCGGCAACTGGACTGGCAATGATGATGGTTGTTGTGCCAACCCTCGCCAAGGGTGATCAGGGCCAGAAAAAAGTTGTTGCGACTGTCGTCACCTGTATTGAAGCGCTGGCTGCCAAAAACATGCGATAGGGAATTGATCGTGTAAGTGCCGTGATACAAGAGCACTGTCGAGACGAAGAAACCCCAAACAAGCATTTGCATCCCAGATGTGGGCCTGCCCGCCTGTTGAAGCCCCCAGCCCAGGGCGAAGGTGGCGATGGCCAGCAGGGTTGGGCTCAGCAGGGACCAGCGATCGATGAACACCAGTTCAGGGAAACGGGCGTAGTCCCGGATGGCTTTGAGGTTGTCCTGGCGATTGTCGGGGTGCAGAAACCAGCCCATGTGCGACCACCAGAAGCCGTGGTGGCGCGGGGAATGGGGGTCGATTTCCGTGTCAGAAGTGGCGTGGTGGTGGCGATGGGTGGCCGCCCACCAGAGGGGGCCGAGCTGAGCCGAGGAGGTGGCGAGCAGAGCCAGCAAAAACTGGAAGAAACGGCTGGTGCGAAAGGTGCGGTGGGAAAAATATCGGTGGTAGACGGCCGTTACGCCAAACATGCGAATGACGTAAGACGCCAGGCACACCAGCACGGCGTCCCAACTGATGCCTGTCCAGAACACGCCCAGGCAGGCCAGATGCATCAGGCCGTAGGGAATGCTGGCCATGATCCATCCAGGTGTGATCTCGGCTTTCACCGGTTCGGGGGGGGGAGGAGCCTGCCCATCTGCCGTTTGCACAGGGCGAACCCGGGAGGGAACGGTGGTTGGGAACAGCTCAGTTGCAGCTGAGGATTTCAGGTTGGCCGTGGGGCTTGAGGAGCCCCCGGCCTCCACAGGAAACAACGGCGAAGTGGTGGCGTCCAGGCCGGTTTGCCGTGGCTGGGGGGGGGACTGCAAAAGTTCGGCTGCAAGGGTTGGCGCAGCTTAAGTCAGCGCCTTCACACATCAGTCACAATCGCTGAGCGGTTTTCCCTGTGGCAGCTTGAAGAGATGGATCTGCGTTTGCGTCGTTTTCCCCTCAGCAAAGCCGTGCCCCTGGCCATCAGCCGTGGCACCACCGCCGCGGTGGAGCACTTGCTGGTGGAGGTGGAACACGAGGGATTGATTGGTATCGGCGAGACAGGAGGTTTGGACACCGGTCATCGCCAGTTCGACACGGCCGCCATCGCTGCTGAACTGCAGGCCCTGCGTCCACGTTTGGCGCCTTTCTCCCCCCAGCCCCGCCAGGCGTTGGAGCCCCTCCTTGATCCACTCTCGCCGCCGGCCCGCTGTGCCGTTGATCTGGCGCTGCTCGATTGGTGGGGCAAGCGACTGCATTTGCCGGTGCAGCAGCTCTGGGGATTGGATCCCCAGCACATCAGCCCCACCAGCGTCACCCTGGGACTCGGATCTGTGGAGGCTGTGCTCGCCAGGCTGGATCGCTGGTGGAGCCAGTTGCCCGCCACCCGCATCAAGCTCAAGCTGGGCAGCGCGGATGGCCTGGATCACGATCGAGCCCTGGTGGTGGCGGTGGCGGATGCCCTGGATCGCCGCCAGCAAGTTGGGGGCATCGCCTGCGAGCTGCAGGTGGATGTCAATGGCGGCTGGGATCTTGAGCAGGCTCGCGCCATGGTGGGCTGGCTCGCTGCGCAGCGGGTGGTGTTGGTGGAGCAGCCCCTGCCGCCATTGGAGGATCCCGAGGCGGATGCCGCTGCGTTCGCGGCCCTGGAACTCGATTGCCCAATTGCCCTGGTGGCGGATGAAAGCTGCTGGAACTTGGCCGATGTGGTGCGCCTGGCCCCCTATGTCGACGGGGTGAACATCAAGCTGCTCAAGAGCGGCGGGCTCAGCGAGGCCTTGCTGATGGCCCAGACCGCCCGCCGGCTTGCTCTCGATATCATGCTCGGCTGCTACTCCGATAGCGCCCTGCTCAATGGGGCCGCGGCCCAACTGCTGCCCTTGGTGCGCTGGCCCGACCTGGACAGTCATCTGAACCTTGTCAACGATCCCTTTTCGGGCCCCACTCTCGAGGGTGACCTACTGCGTGCTGGCACCACCCCGGGACTGGGGGTGACCTTGCGCGTTCCACTCCGCTGATGCTGCCCTCCGACGCCCCGCTGGTGCTCCTTCAACACCATGGCCTGGACAATCTGGGCGGCAAAACAGGCTTGGCCATGTTGCGTTACCGGAGGGGACCGATCGTCGCGGTGATCGATCCTGACCACGCCGGGGCGGAGCTGGAGCTGGTCACGGGCATTCGCCGCTCCGTTCCGGTGGTGGCCTCGATGCGGGAGGCCCTTCCCCTGCTTCCTCCAGGCGCCGTGGCGGTGGTGGGATTGGCTCCGTCCGGCGGACGTCTACCGACCGAACTCCACGCCGATCTGGTGATGGGCCTGGAGGCGGGTCTCTCTGTGGCCAGTGGACTCCACAGCCGGCTGGGCGAGGACCCCCGTTTGGTGGCCAAGCTTCAGCCTGGCCGCTGGATCTGGGACTTGCGCCGGGAACCCGAAGACCTCGTTGTGGGTTCTGCGCGCGCCGCGAGTTTGGCGGGCAGCCGTTTGCTGGCTGTGGGCACCGACATGTCGGTGGGGAAAATGAGTGCTTGCCTGGAGTTGCAAGCCGTCGCCTGTCGGCGCGGTCTGGATGCCCGCTTTGTGGGCACGGGCCAGGCGGGCATCTTGATCAGTGGTAGGGGTGTCGCTCTCGATGCGGTCCGAGTCGACTACGCCGCCGGCGCGGTGGAGCAAGCGGTCATGGCGGCGGCGGCGGGGGGGACTGACCAAACCCTGGTCTTGGTGGAAGGGCAGGGCTCCCTCTGCCACCCCGGCTCCACCGCCACCCTGCCTCTCATCCGCGGTTGCCAACCCACCCACCTGCTGTTGGTGCACCGTGCCGGGCAGAGCACCATTCGCTCCGCCCCCCATGTGCCCATCCCATCGCTGCCAGAGGTCATTGCTGTGGTGCAGGGGCTGGCTGCCCTCGGGCGGCCTCAGCCCACCGCCCCTGCAGCCAAGGTGGCAGCGGTTGCCCTCAACACGGCCCATCTGGGCGATGAGGAGGCGCAAGACGCCCTTGAGGCTGTCCGGGAAATGACGGGTTTGCCTTGCCATGATCCGGTGCGCCACGGTGGAGATGGCTTGCTGGATGCGCTGATCTTGGCTGGGGCGCCTGACCCAGGCACGATGTTGGATTGAAGGGCGAGCGAGGGGATTCGAACCCCCGAATAGCGGCGCCACAAGCCGCTGCCTTAACCACTTGGCGACGCCCGCCGTGGTGAATCGAACTTACCACTTGAACCCAGCCCACCCGCGCAGATGCGCCGGAGGGAAATCTTTGCCAACCTGGACACGCCTTTTGGATCGCGATCTGTGACAGCGGTCTCCCGATCTCTGGCGGTTGCCGTGATGGCGGGTGGCTTGACCGCTGGCCTGGTGGGCACCAATCCCGGCCCGGCGGCATTTGCAGACTTTGGTGGCGGTCAGCTCACGGCCATGCTCACCAAGGAGCTTTGTCAAAACGACGGTCTGACCGGCATGCTGCGCCTTCTGATCCGCCAGTGCCCCGAGTTGGTGCGCTCCCAGAGGCATGTGCTTGGCAGGCTTGTCCAGGCTCACACCAAACGGCGCAATTTGGGGTTGTTCAGCATCTATCACACGGAATTGGACCTGGCGTCCCTGCTGCCGGGGCTCAGGCAGGTGCCTGATCTGCGCTTGCCCCGTTATGAAGCCACCACTCTGGCGGGCGCTGGCCAATTTCTCCTGCTCCAGGCGCAGGAGCCTGCCGACTCCCGGAGCAAGCGTTGAGCCAACTTCCCCCCCTGGCGATCCCTCGCAGTCTGATCGATCCCACCATGAGGCTTCCTCCGGCGGATGCTGAGGGGTTGGTGCGGGTGTGCATCGACCACCAGAACGGCCGAATCGTTCGTCTGCTGCCCGATGAGACCCCAGCTCCTGCCGGTGGGATTCCCCTGGCCCTCACCCCCCTCGTCGAAGCCCACGCCCATCTCGACAAGGTCTTCACCTCCCCCTCGCGCGCCAACTGGGCCGGCACGATGGAAGAGGCCATGCGCATCAACCATCAGGAAGCCCTCGTGCGCACCCCTGAGGCCGTTTGGCAACGGGCAGAACGGGCCCTCGAGCAAGCCTGGCGCTATGGGCTGCGGGCCATTCGCAGCCACATCGACAGCCAGGGCCCCTGGGCAGGCAGCTGTTGGGAGGTGCTCGGCAGCTTGCGACAGCGCTGGGCTGGGCGGGTGGAGCTGGAATTGGTGGCTTTGGTGCCGTTGCACCACTGGCTGACCCCCGAGGGCGATCAGCTGGCCCGTCAGGTTGCCGCCCACCATGGCGTGCTCGGGGGAGTGCTGGGGCCCCCTTATCGCATCCAGGCAGGGGAACGGGAGGCCCTTCAGGCCCTCTTTCGGCTGGCGGAGCGTGAAGGCTGCGCGATCGATCTGCACATCGACGAGAGCGATCAACCCCCTCCCCGCGGCTTGCTCCTGATGAGGGAGGTGCTGCACGAGGGACGATTCCAAGTGCCCGTCGTCGCCAGCCATGCCAGCAGCATGGGCCTGATGGAGGATCGGGCTCTGCGCCGCCTGGCGGATGGCATCGCAGAGGCGGGTGTGGGGGTGGTGGCCCTCCCGACCACCAACCTGTGGTTGTTGGACAGGGATGCGGAGCGAACCCCCTCCCGTCGCCCCAAGGCCCCCATCCGTCAGTTGCAACAGGCTGGTGTCACGGTGGCCATTGCTGGAGACAACGTGCAAGATGCCTGGTACCCAGGCGGCGATTTTGATCCGATCGAGCTCATCCGTTTTGCCACGGTGGCCAGCCATCTGCTGCCTTGGCATCGGGCAGGCTTGGCCCCCTTCACCACCTGCCCTGCCCGGCTGCTGAGGCTGGCTTGGGATGGGGTGCTTCGGGTCGGTGGGCCCGCCGATCTGGTGGTGTTGGCCGCCTCCTCCTGGACGGATCTTTTGGCCCGATCTCCTCAACGGAGGGTGTTGAGAGACGGGGTGTGGTTGCCCCCACCTCAGACCGAGGCCCCGTCCCCGTTGCTGGATCAGCTGGCTGCTCGTGTAACGATCCGCCACGGAAACTAGAGGGATTCCCCGGCCCCGCTGCCAGATGCCCTCCCTTGCCCTCCCTCCTCTGCCGCCCCTCCCCGCCGCCTCCCAGATCCAAGCGCTCCAGGAGGATCTGAATCGGACGGCGCCAGGCCTCAAGCTGCTAAGCGATCCGAGTGATCTGGAGCGGTTTTCCAGCGATTTTCATGGCTACTCCCCGGTGTTGCTCCAGTTGCTGGCCGGTTGCCGGGGGCAGTTGGTGGCCCTCCCAGCCAACGTGGAGGAGGTGATGGCGGTGGCTGGAGCCTGTGCCCGCCACGGTGTGCCGCTGACCGTGCGAGGCGCTGGCACGGGCAACTACGGGCAATGCGTGCCCTTGGCCGGGGGAGTGGTGCTGGTGATGACAGGTCTTGATCGGCTGCGGACAGTGGACGGCAACACGGGTGTGGTGGAGGCGGAGGCTGGTTGCTTGCTGGCGGCCCTCGATCGGCAGCTGCTGCCCCATGGGCGCGCTCTCCGTCTGGCGCCGAGCACTTATCGCAGCGCCACCCTTGGTGGGTTCATCGCTGGAGGCTCAGGCGGGATCGGCTCGCTGCGGTGGGGGTTTTTGAGAGATCCAGGCCACCTCCTGGGGTTGGAGGTGGTAACGGTAGAGCCCGAGCCCCGCCTCCTGCGCTTAGAGGGCCAGGCCTGTGAACCGCTCAACCACGCCTACGGCACCAATGGCATCCTCACGGCCCTGCGTCTAGCCACCACCGAGGCGCTGGGGTGGTGGCAGCTGGTGGTGGGCTTCCGTGAGGTGTCCGAAGCGTTGGCAGCCGCCCGGGGTTTGCCAGGCACCGCCCTTCTCCTGCAGGAACTCTGCTTGCTGGAGCCTGCGCTGGCAGCCGGGTTGCCCTGGCCCCCTGGCTGCCCCACGCCCCAGCCGGGGGAGAGCCGTCTGCTGCTGTTGGTGGCCCCTGATGCGCTTGCTCTGGCTTCCTCCTGGCTCACGGCGCGTGGGGGAACCGTGCTCTGGCAGGAGCTCGAGGCGACAAGCCGAGGCTTGCCCCTGCGTGAACTCACCTGGAACCACACCACCTTGCACTGGCGCAGCAAGCATCCCGACTGGACCTATCTGCAGATGCTGCTCCCCCAGCCGGAGGCGCCGTTCCTCGCCCAGATCAGCTCCGCATGGAGCGATGGCCTGCATTGGCACCTCGAAGCAGTGCGTCAAGGGGGGGCCTGTCGTCTTGCCGGACTCCCCGTGTTGCGGAACCAGGGGATTGACTCCCTTCAGGAGCTCATGGCGCTGTGCAGGCAGGGGGGAGCTGTGCTTTTCGACCCCCATGTGCTCACTGTGGAAGATGGGGGTCTTGGGGTGATTGACGCCCAGCAGGTGGGCTGCAAGTTGAGCTTCGATCCGCATGGCTTGCTCAACCCTGGCAAACTGCGTGGCTGGTGGGAACAGGGCTGAGCCATTGGCAGGCTGCCACCCTTCAGCAACCGAGGCTCAGCCTGGTTTCCACCCCTGTCACCGGATGGCGGCCGTGGGCCCGGCGACAGAGATCCACCTGGTCGGTCCGATCCAGGATGGCTTCGCTGAAGTCGGCATCGCTCACGTCGGCTCCAGCGAAACTGCTGCCGGAGGCAATCACCCCGTGCAGGAGGGCCCCGCTGAAATCAGCTCCCTTGAAATCCACCCGATCCATCAGCACATCGCTGAGATTGGCGCCGCGAAAGCTGGCTCCGGCAAAGGCCCCCTGAGTGAAGATGGCGCCGTGCAGGTCGGAGCCATCAAAGTTGGCCTGGCGGGCCACAGCCCCAGCGAAGGACGTCTCATGCAAATCCTGGCCATGGAAATCCTTCCCTGACTGGTTGGTCAAGGTGTAATCCACGCGCTCGGCAAAGGTGGCCCAGGCAGGAATGGGTGCCCAAAGCAGCCACGCCATCCAGCTCAAGCTGAGCAGGCGGATCCAGCGACGGTGGAGCCCAGCCCTGGGCCTGTCGTGGTTGGGGAAGGAGACGGGGACCCAGGGCATGGTGCTCAGCCTTCAGGCGGTGACGCCAAGATGCTGTCGGATTCGATCCAGGGCTGCCTTCTCCTCGGGGCTCACCTTTTCGCCGGAGCCAAACAATCCCTTGCCTGCGGCCTCAGCCACCGCCACGCAGCCATCCACGATCAGTTGGGCATATTGCTGGGCGGTGGGCGCATCGCACTTGTTACGCACCAAGGTCATGGCCTGATCCACCTGCTCAAGGGCACGGTCGAGCACCTTGCCTTCCTTGATGTCCTCCGGCGTGATGTTGGGCTTGTCGGGATTGATGCCCTGCTTGAGGGCCTCGGGATCAAACAGGCTGGCAATGAGGGGATTGGAGGCGTAGCGGGTGGCCGCAGCGGAGAGTTCCCTGCCCAGGGCAAGGGCCTCTTGGGCGCTGGAGAAGATGCCCATGTCCACGGCCATCACGGCCATGGCAGCGGCGAGAGGGCCGCCAATGAGCTTGTTGCGTTCTTCTGGGGTGAGTGGAACCGACATGGGCGAGGGAAAGGCCTACCGACTGCACAATGGCAACAGGTCGCAAAAGCGTCAGCAGGTGACTGGAATCCTTCGGCAAAGTTGATCGATTCAGGTGTCAAGGCACAAGCTGCAGCGGCGGATCAAGCAGGGGCCAGATCGCACCGAGCAGGTGCAGTGAGCCGGCCACACAGGGCATGGGGCCGGCGTGTTTGAGCCAACGCAGGCCTTGCTGGGGATCCTCAACGGCCACCAGGCGGTGTTGCAAGGTGGGCCGTGCTTCGAGCAGGGCCTCCACAGACCAACAGGGCAGATCAGGAAGAGCAACGATGGCCGCTTGATCCAGGGGCTCCAACAGCGCATCGAGCAGGGCAGGGGCCTCCTTGCTGCGCTGAATCGCCAGAAGCCAGCGGCGGCCATTGGCGGCTGCCGGGGCAGCCGTGGTGGCGTCGAGTCGATCGAGCTCCCGGCGCAGGGCGGCCGCACCGGGGGGATTATGGGCGCCATCCAGCAACACTTCCCTCCCCTCGAACGTGCGGCGTTCGAGACGACCTGGCCAGCGGGCTTGACGCAGCCCCTGCGCGATGGCCCCCTCGCTGATTGGCCAGCCCTGCTGGATGAGACTCCTGGCCATTCCCTGCGCCACAGCGGCATTGCTCCGCTGAAAGCTTCCGGCACATCCCAAGGCGAGCCCTCCCTCCTCCTCCTTTGGCAGGGGCTGCACCCAGCGCAGCTCGCATCCCCGAAGGCGAGCATGATGTTCCAGAACCTCTCGCACCGCGGGGGCTTGGGGACCACTGATCGCCACCTGTCCGTGGGCCATCACGCCAGCTTTCTCTGTGGCAATGGCCTCCAAGGTGTCGCCTAAAAACTCGCGGTGGTCCATGCCGATGGGTCCAAAGCCCACCACCCTTCGATCCGGGTGTGCTGTGGTGGCATCCAGCCTCCCTCCCAGCCCCACCTCCAGCACCACCAAATCCAGATCAGCCCTTGCGAAGCGATCCATGGCCGCTGCTGTGAACAGTTCAAACATGGTGAGGGAGTGCTGCTCCCCCAGGCGGAGCCAGCGATCCAGGTCCTCGCACAGCGTGGGCCCATCGACCCAGTGGGGCCCAAGTTGAATCCGCTCGCACCAACTTTGCAGATGCGGTGAGCGGTAGATCCCCGCACGCAGCCCGGCCGACTGAAGAATGGCGTGCAAAAAGGTGGCAATGGATCCCTTGCCGTTGGTGCCGGCCACCTGAACAGCAGGGAACTTTCGTTCGGGATGGCCGCCTGCTGCCAACGCGGCTCGCATGCGATCCAATGAGAGGTCAATTCCACGGTTGGCGCAACACGCCAACACACTGTCTAGATCAACAGGTTCTGGAAGTTGCATCAAAGCAAGCGTTTGAGTGCTTTCTCCAGCCGTTTCCCCAGCTGCCGCATTTGGCGGGGTTTGATCACGAGCGGGGGGACGAAGCGGATGACGTTGGAGCCAGCCGGCACCAGCAGCAAGCCTTCCGCCAGGGCTGCCTTCACCACATCTGGCGCCGTCAGCCCACCCGGACGAAGCTCCACACCCTGCAGCAGGCCCCAGCCGCGCACTCCAGAAAGCTGGTCGGGATAGCGTTGCACCAGGGCGCTGAGCAGTTCCTGCAGCTGCTGGCCCATCGCTTGCACATGCGCCAGAAGATCGCGGCGTTCAATCTCCTCAAGAACCGTCAGGCCGGCTCTACAGGCCAAGGGATTGCCACCGAAGGTGCTCGCATGCTCCCCAGGCCGCAGATGGTCGCAGCCGGCCTTCACCGCCAGGGCCCCGATGGGGATGCCGCCGCCAAGCCCCTTCGCCAGGGTGAAGGCGTCGGGCTCGACACCGAGTTGTTCATAACCCCACCACCGACCACTGCGGCCAACCCCAATTTGCACCTCATCAAAGATGAGCAAAATGTTGCGCTCGTCGCAGAGCTGACGCACCCTCCGGAAAAAGGCAGGGTCGCCTGGATGGACGCCCCCTTCCCCTTGCAGCGGCTCAACGAGCACCGCAGCAACGGCAGGTCCGCCGGCCTCACAGGCTTCTAACAGCGATTCAAAGGCCTGGATGTTGTTGTAGGGAAAGTAACGAAACCCTTCCACCATGGGCTGGAAGCCCTGGTGGTAGCGCGGTTGACCCGTGGCGGTGACTGCGGCCAGGGTGCGTCCGTGGAAGCTGGCTTCCGCCGTGAGAATGACGGGCCGCTCAATGCCACGCACCAGATGGCCATGTTTGCGAGCCAACTTGATGGCCGCCTCATTTGCTTCGGCGCCCGAATTGCAGAAAAACACCCGATCTGCGCAACTTCTTCTCACCAGTGCTTCAGCCAAAGCCTCCTGCTCAGGGATGCGGTAGAGGTTGGAGACATGCTGCAAGGTGCCCAGTTGCTGGCACAGGGCCCGTTTCATGGTCGGGTTGCTGTGGCCCAAGGTGCAAACGGCGATGCCAGCCACGGCATCCAAATAACGCCGTCCCGTTTGATCCCACACCCAAACCCCTTTGCCGCGTACCAGGGTGAGGGGAAAGCGGGCGTAGGTGTCCATGACCGCTGAGGTGGACATGGGAGCGGTGGGACTCGAACCCACATGCCCGAAGGCGCTCGATTTTGAGTCGAGTCCGTCTACCAATTCCGGCACGCTCCCACCCACTCAATCTAGAGGGCGATGGTTCCCTTTCGCTTCAACTTCAAGCTTCGCTGCAGACGCGACGGATGGAGGCCCCGACAGCATTGAGCTTGTCCTCGAGCTGGGCGTATCCCCGGTCGAGGTACTCCAGTCCCCTGACGGTGGTGGTGCCCTGAGCAGCCAATCCGGCCAGCACCATCGCTGCAGATGCCCTTAGATCCGTTCCTTGAACAGGCGCACCGCTCAACACAGGCACCCCTTCCACACAGGCGGTGTTTCCCTGCAGGCGGATCGATGCACCCATCCGCTGGAGTTCGGCGACATGCTGCATGCGGTTTTCAAAAATGTTCTCCACCACCAGGCTGGTGCCCTTGGCCGTGGCCAACAGGCTCATGAACGGGGCCTGAAGATCGGTGGGGAAGCCAGGAAAGGGCTGGGTTCTCAAATCGAGGGCATGGATCTCATGGGCCGTGATGCGGATCCCCTGGCCTTCAGGCTTGAGGCTGCAGCCGCATTCCTCCAGTTTGGTGAGCACCGCTCCCAAATGCTCTGAAATCACAGGGGTGACCAGCAGGGAGGAGCGGGTGATGGCACCAGCCAGCAAAAAGGTTCCAGCTTCGATGCGATCTGGAATCACGGAGTAGTCCGCGCCATGGAGGGTGGGAACACCATCGATGGTGATGGTGGGCGTGCCCTCCCCGCGGATCCTGGCCCCCATGGCCTGAAGCAGACGAGCCAAATCCACCACCTCGGGCTCTTGCGCAGCGTTTTCAATCACCGTCTCGCCGTCAGCGAGGGTGGCCGCCATCATCAGGGTTTCAGTGGCTCCCACACTGGGGCAATCCAAATGGATGTTGCCGCCTTTCAATCGTTGGTTGGGCCCGGGCACCACGGCGGTCACCACCCCGTGTTCAATGGTGACGTGGGCACCGAGCGCCTTCAACCCCTTGACGTGCTCCACCACAGGGCGGGTGCCGATCTGGCAGCCGCCGGGCAGGGGCACCTGAGCCATGCCCATGCGGGCGAGCAGGGGACCAATGCAAAAAAAGCTGGCTCTCAAGCTGTTGACCAGCTCGTAGGGGGGGGCGGCTCTGGTGATGTGATCTGCTGTGAGCTCAATCGTTTCGCCGGACCGGGTCACCCGCACACCAAGAGCGGCCAAGATTTCGCCCATCGAGGCAATATCTGTGAGCCTGGGCACGTTGCGAAGATTTAGACAATCATTAGTCAGCAAACAGGCTGCCATGAGCACAAGGGCTGAATTTTTGGCGCCACTCACGCGAATTTCCCCTTCCAGCCTGGTTCCACCAATCACCTCCAATTTGGGTTGCACAAGCGTCGACTTGGCGGAGGAGATGGACAAGACCATGGGCAGGGGGCCTAAAGCAACCATTCACCGCCGATCTTGACAACGATTCCCGTCTTCGTCTAGGGGCCGCCACCTGAACTGTCTCGGGCCCCTGTCGTTCCTTGTTAAGGGGCGCCACCCAGGCAAGCAGGCGTCATGGTCTAGGATGAATCTGGCTCGAACACGCCCGCGGATGTGGCGGAATTGGTAGACGCGCTAGTTTCAGGTACTAGTGGCAGCAATGTCGTGGGAGTTCAAGTCTCCCCATCCGCATCAAAAATTATGATTCTTCTCTCTATCGAGAATTCTTCCGAGATCGTTGCGAAGAAAGTCGGCAAATTCATTGAAAGCCTCACGCCCGATCACCTCGATCAGGCCAAGGTGGAAGGGGTGGTGATCCGGAAATTGATCGAAAATCTCGTGGCGGAGGGCTTGCACGGCCAGATCGCTGCCGTGCGCGGCATCCATCTCCAAGAGAAGCAGCTCCAGATCGACGAACACATGCAGGTTCGTCACCACGACCATTTCTGAATGGGTTTTGAGCTGATCAGCAGTCGCCGCAATCCTTTTGTGAAGGAGCTGCGTGAGTTGCATCACCCTTCCGGCCGGAAGCAACAGCAACGTTTGCTCCTGGAAGGCACCCATCTGCTCGAGGAGGCTCTCAAGCTTCGGCTGGCTCCCGATCTTTTGCTGGCTACCCCGCAGTGGATCGAAAAAAATGCCCACTTGCTGGGGCTTGTGCCCGCATCGCTCACCATTCGTGAAGCCACGGCGGAAGTGATCGCGGCCGCGGCCACCACTGCCCATCCCGATGGCGTGGTGGCTGCTCTCCCCTGGAGGCTGCCGGGCCAGGCTCTGCCGCCGAGGACCCCCGATTTCGGGCTGCTCCTCGACAATGTGCAGGATCCTGGCAATCTCGGAACGCTTCTCCGCACAGCCTTGGCAGCAGGAGTCGATCAGGTTTGGCTGAGCGAGGGTGCAGATCCCTGGCAACCCAAGGTTCTGCGTGCCTCCAGTGGAGCCAGCTTGGCCCTTCCCATCGGTCGGTTCAGCGCGGGCGAGGTGATTGAGCGCCTACGCCAAGCCCAAGCCGCCGGCACATGCGTTGTGGGAACGGTGGTGCGTGGGGGCGAGCCCTACTGGGGCTACGACTGGTGCCAGCCCACCCTGTTGATGCTTGGCAGCGAGGGGGCTGGGCTGAGCCCGGCTCTATTGGCCGAGGCCCAATCCCTCCTCGTCATTCCGCTCGGCCAGCGGGTGGAATCGCTGAATGTGGCTCTCGCCGCAGGGCCTTTGCTGCTGGAACGCACGCGGCAGGAACTCGGGGCAGGTGCCTTCGCTGCAGCCAGAGGACCAGGGGGGGAGGAGAATATGTCGATCAGCCAGCCCCCATTCAGGTGAGCGACTTCCCATCCACGGCCATTGGTGAGACCAGCGACAGTTCACCTCGCCTGTTTGATTACGACGTCATTGTGATCGGTGCGGGCTATGGCGGCTTTGATGCGGCCAAACACGGGGCTGACCATGGGTTGAATGTGGCGATCGTCGAGTGCCGGGACATGGGCGGCACCTGCGTCAACCGAGGCTGCGTGCCCTCAAAGGCGCTCCTAGCCGCCAGTGGCCGGGTGCGGGAATTGGCTGATGCGGAGCATCTCAAGGCTTTCGGCATCCACGCGGCTCCGGTGCGCTTCGAACGGCAAAAGATCGCCGACCACGCCCTCCAGCTGGTGGAGACCATCCGCGGCAACCTCACCAAAACCCTGGAGCGAGCGGGCGTCACGATCCTCCGCGGCAAAGGACGCCTGGAGGGTCCCCAGCGTGTCGCCGTGCGGGAGGCCAGCGGGGTGGAGCGCGTGTGGCGCGCCCGCGACGTGATCCTCGCCACCGGCTCTGATCCCTTCGTGCCTCCCGGCATCACCACCGATGGCCGCACGGTGTTCACGAGCGATGAGGCCATCAACCTGGAATGGCTGCCCCGCTGGATCACGATCATCGGCAGTGGCTACATCGGGCTGGAGTTTGCCGACGTTTACACCGCTTTGGGCTGTGAGGTGACCATGATCGAGGCCCTCGATCGGGTGATGCCCACCTTCGATCCCGATATCGCCAAATTGGCGGCCCGCCAACTGATTGATGGACGCCAGATCGACGCCCGCGCCGGCGTTCTCGCCAAAACCATCACTCCAGGCTGCCCGGTGACGATCGAACTGGTGGACATGGCCACCAGGGAGCCGGTGGAGACCCTGGAAGTGGATGCGGTCTTGGTGGCCACGGGCCGGGTGCCCGTGAGTCAAGACCTCAATCTGGCGTCCTTGGGCGTCGAAACCCAGCGGGGCTTCATTGCTGTGGATGGCACGATGGGGGTGCTCTCAAGCCATGGCGAGGGGGCCGAGTCCATCGCCCATCTCTGGGCTGTGGGTGATGTGACAGGGAAGATGATGCTGGCCCACACGGCGGCGGCTCAAGGCGCCGTGGCCATCGACAACATCCTGGGCCACCCCCGCGAGATCGACTACCGCTCGATCCCGGCCGCCACCTTCACCCACCCGGAAATCAGCTCCGTCGGCCTGAGTGAGGCTGACGCCAGGGAGCTGGCGGCCCAAGACGGCTTCGAGCTAGGGGTGGTGCGCAGCTATTTCAAGGCCAATTCCAAGGCTCTCGCTGAGCTGGAGAGCGAGGGCCTGCTCAAGTTGTTGTTCAACAAAGCCAGTGGTGAGGTCTTAGGCGCCCACATCTACGGCCTGCACGCCGCCGATCTGATTCAAGAGATCGCCAATGCGGTGGCCCGCCGGCAGGGCGTGCGGCAATTGGCCACCGAAGTGCACACCCACCCCACCCTCAGTGAAGTGGTGGAAGTGGCCTACAAGCAGGCGGCCATGGCCGTGGCCGCTCCGGTGGGGGCCTGAGATGGAGATCCGTCGCCGGCCCCCCAATCCTTCGGTGAAGGTGGCCCATCTGGAATACGGCATCCCCCACCCGGAGGAGGAGCCGCGTCACATTCTTGAGCAGATCGTGTGGGAAAAGGATCGGGAAATCGCCGCCGCCCGCGAGCGTGTGAGCCTGGATCAGCTCAGGAGCCAGGTGGCCAAACTTCCTCCCACAAGGGATTTTGTGGCGGCCCTGAAGGCCTCCTGCCGGAAGCCGGCGGTGATCGCTGAAGTGAAAAAAGCTAGTCCCAGCAAAGGGGTGATCCGGGAGGATTTTGATCCTGTGGCCATCGCCACGGGCTATGCGGCGGGTGGGGCCAGCTGCCTCTCGGTGCTCACGGACAAAACCTTTTTCCAGGGCGGGTTTGAGGTGCTGGTGGCCGTGCGGGAGGCGGTGGATCTGCCGTTGCTCTGCAAGGAATTCATCCTTTCTCCGTATCAGCTGTATCAGGCCAGAGCGGCCGGTGCCGATGCCGCGCTGCTGATCGCGGCGATTCTGGATGATCAGGATTTGGGCTACCTGCTCAAGGTGGCCGGCAGCCTGGGCTTGGCCGCCCTGGTGGAGGTGCACGACGCCGATGAGTTGGAGCGGGTGTTGCGCGTTCCAGGAGTGCGGATGATCGGCATTAACAACCGCGACCTGAGCACGTTCCACACCGACCTGGCCACCACCGAGCGGCTCATGACCCATTTCGGCACCCAGATCCGTGCCAGTGGCGCGCTGCTGGTGAGCGAATCGGGCCTGTTCAACCGCGACGATCTTGATCGGGTGGTGAGCGCCGGGGCGGATGCGGTGCTGGTGGGGGAAGCCCTGATGCGCCAGCCGGATGTGACGGCGGCGTTGGAGGCGTTGATGGGGGGGTGACCCGCTCCCCCAACCCACAGTTCGTTGATCTCCAGCCCCTCCCATAAGCCCTTGACACCGTGCGTCATCGCGCTCGAGCCAGATTTTTTCCGAGATGACCCGCAAGCAATGCCCGGCTCGTTGAAGACCTAACCGTGGCTGCACAGCACTGGCTCATTGCCATCCCGATCCAGGGGCTGCCCTCAGCGTGGCGACCGGGCTGACCCGGAGTGCCCCCTTGGTGAGGGAGCCAAGTCCGATAAGGGCATTTGCTGTGTGTCTGGATTTCGTGACAGAGATTTCTTCTTGCAGCTATCACCTCGGAGTTTGTGGAAATATTTTGAGGTGTCTCAATTCCTTGATTCCTCAATGCTTCAATTCCTCAATGCCTCAATGCCTCAATGCCTCAATGCCTCTGCAGCACTCTTGCCGTAACGGCTGCAGTCTTTTTTAGCGCAGCACCTGGCCAGGCTCAGGTCTTTTTCTCTGATAATTTTGACTCAAATACTCCCGCGTTCAACACTGTGCCTATCGGGTGGACAAATGCCAACGCTGGGACTGTTGATTTCATTGGCGTATGCAGCGGATCCGGTCCTTTATTTGATTTTTTTCCTGGCAACGGTTGTTACATTGATTTAGATGGATCAACAGATGCGGCAGGCAAGCTGAAAAAAAGTTTCACTCTCACTGGTGGTTTTTCATACGAGCTTTCATTTGATTTGGGGACAACCCAAAATAACAGTGTGTTTGTCACCTTCGGAGACACTACTTCTCTCATTAGCCTTTTCGGAGTAGAGCCTCTCACAAAACGCAGTCTTGCTTTCTCGCCAGTTGCCTCTGGCAATTATGATGTCATCTTCCAGGATCAAGGCGGTGACGGAAGCGGCGGCATCCTGGATAACGTGAGGATCACCGAATCTGTACCTGGTCCTCTGCCGATCCTGGGAGTGGCTTCAGCCTTTCTTGCCAGTCGTCGGATGCGGGCCCGGATCCGCAAAGCTCAACCCTGACCAGCACCTCCCTGCAGGGAGTCAAGCAAAAAGCCCCCGCCGCGGCGGGGGCCTCTCTCCTGGCAGCTTCGCTTCCAGCCGCGATGGCCTGGATCTACACCTTGCGGCTGTAGAACTCCACCACCAGCAGTTCGTTGATTTCCAGCGCCACCCATTCGCGTTCGATGCGGCCGGTCACCTTGGCGGTCATCTTGGCCTTGTCGAACTCCAGGTGGGGAGGAATGTTGGCCAGGCCCGGGAATTGCAAGTTGGCCTCCGCCAGGGTCTTGCTGGCCTTGCGCTCGCGGATGGCCACCACATCCCCCGCCTTGCACTGATAGCTAGGGATGTCCACCACGTGGCCGTTCACCGTGACATGGCCGTGGTTCACCAACTGGCGGGCGCCTGGAACGGTGGGACCAAAGCCTAAACGGAAGCAGACGTTGTCGAGACGGTTTTCGAGAAGCTTGAGCAGGTTGGTTCCGGTGGAACCCTCCTGGGCGCGGGCTTTCTTCACGTAGCGAACCAGCTGACGTTCAGAAATGCCGTAGTTGAAGCGAAGCTTTTGCTTTTCTTCCAGACGGATCGCGTATTCAGAGCGCTTGCGACGGGCTTGGCCGTGCTGACCGGGGGGATAAGACCGCTTGGCGGACTTACGGGTGAGACCGGGAAGGTCTCCCAAGCGCCGCGTGATCCTCAAACGAGGGCCGCGGTAACGAGACATGGAGGGTTAATGGCAAGAGAATCGGCACCGTTGCCGGAATTCCACAGGGTGAACCAGGGAATCACGCCAGCGGTGGGCACTGGGAAGGCAAGCTGGGAAGGACACCGTAAGGAGCCATTCCTCAACCGCCATATGGAGCGCCAACAAACAATCATAGAGGGCGGCTTGGCTGCAGCCCTGCTGGCCCTCATCGCGATCTATCGCCAGTGGCTCTCGCCCTTGCTGGGGCCCCGCTGTCGTTTTGTGCCGAGCTGCAGCGCCTACGCCACGGAAGCGATTCAACGCCATGGACCCTGGAGAGGGAGCTGGCTGAGCCTGCGTCGACTGAGCCGCTGCCATCCCTTCACTCCCTGCGGCTGTGATCCGGTGCCCGATTGATGAGCCTGCTCATCCTTTACAGCCGCCAAGGCTGCTGCCTTTGCGAGGGACTGGAGGAACGGCTGCGCCAGATCCTCCCTTCCGGGGCCCTGCAGGTGGTGGATGTGGACGGAGACCCTGCTCTACAGGCGCGTTATGGCCTTTCCGTGCCCGTGCTGGCCAAGGCGATGACGGAAGAGGGTCGCTCCAAGCTCTGCGAGCTCCCTCCGGTCCCCCCCAGGCTCCAGGGAGAGAGACTCGTGGCCTGGCTGGAGCGCTACCCCAGCCCCTGATCGCGGGAGCCACTCCCACTGGTTTCACCCTTAGAAAGAAGGGGGACGAAGGGGCATGCCAGGGTGAGGCCGTTTGAGACCCAACGGCCGACACCGCCCAGCTCACCCCATGACCCAACTGCTCCATTCCCTGCTTGGCCAGGTGGGCCTTCCCGTTCCTCCCACCCTGGTGAATGCGGAGCTTCAGAGCATTAGCTGCGATTCCAGGCGCATCAGTGCGGGCACTCTCTTTCTGGGTTTGCCCGGTACCAATGTGGATGGGGGCCGGTTTTGGAGACAGGTGTTGGCAGACGGGGCCGCGGCGGCTGTCATCAGCCAAACGGCTGCGCTCGCCGACCCCCCAACCACTGCAGATCCTGTGGTGGTGGTCCCTGATCCAGCGGCCCTATGGGTGGGTGAGCTTGCAGCGGCCTTCTGGCAGTCCCCCAGCCAACGCCTGCGTTTGATTGGCGTGACCGGCACCAATGGGAAAACCACCACCACCCATCTGATCGAGCATCTCGCAGCCAAGACGGGGCGGCCTTCCGCCTTGTTTGGCACCCTGGTCAATCGCTGGCCAGGGCACAGCGTCACAGCTCAACACACCACAGCGTTTGCCGACCTGCTGCAAAGCCAGCTTTGCCAGGCTGTGGAAGCCGGCGCCCATCTTGCCGCCATGGAGGTCAGCTCCCATGCGCTGGACCAGCAGCGGGTGGCTGGCTGCCGTTTTTCCGGGGCCGTGTTCACCAACCTGACCCAGGACCACCTCGACTACCACCCCTCCATGGAGGCTTACTTCGAGGCGAAGTCCACCCTCTTCACGTCTCCTCTGCTGCAAGGAGGAGCCGTGGTGAATGTGGATGATGCTTGGGGTGCCCTGCTGGCCGAGCGTCTCCTGGCACAGGGCACCACCTTCTGGCGCAGTTCCCTGGCGCATCGGGATGGGGAATTGGGCATCAGCGATCTACAGATGGCAGCCGATGGCGTGAGAGGAGTGCTGCACACTCCGGAGGGAAGTGGGCCATTCGTTTCACCCCTGGTGGGTCGCTTCAACCTGATGAATCTGCTACAAGCTGTTGGCATCCTTCAACTGCAAGGCATTCCCCTACCTCAGTTGCTGGAAGCCATTCCAAGCTTCCGGGGTGTGCCCGGGCGAATGGAGAGAGTGCGCACAGCATCGGCCGTGCCCTGCCCTGCCGTTTTGGTGGATTACGCCCATACCCCGGATGGCTTGGAAAATGCCCTGTTGGCTTGTCGTCCCTTCACCAGCGGTCGTTTGATCTGCGTGTTTGGTTGTGGCGGAGATCGGGATCGCAGCAAACGTCCGCAGATGGGGGGAATTGCTGCGCGTCTGGCCGATTCTGTGGTGGTGACTTCTGACAACCCTCGAACGGAAGACCCAGCCCGCATCCTTGAGGATGTTCTGACGGGCATTCCAGCCGACACCAGCGTGGTTGTGGAAGCGGACCGAGCCACCGCGATTGCTAACGCCATCGCCGCTGCTGGAGAGGATGACCTCGTGCTTATTGCAGGAAAGGGGCACGAGGATTACCAAATTCTTGGTACGCGCAAGATTCACTTTGATGATTGCGAGGAGGCAGAAAAGGCCCTGCGCCTTCGCTGCGGCTAAGTCGTTTTTTTTTCGGGCCAAGCAGGGCAGAGGGTCTGAGATGGCACGAGTTAGTCGACAACTCGTGAAAAGTCTTCTGCAGGGCTGAGCCACAAAAAAAGGAGTCAGCGATGGTTCGCTGACTCCTGCGTAGCAAGTACGCCAAAGATCTGAGGCTTTTAAGGCCTTGATGGTGTTAGGGCTTCAACTCAGGAGAAACGAACGACGTTGCGGTCGTAGCGGGTTTCCGCGTCGCGCACCCAGCCACCATTGGTGACTTCAAGCCATTCGACGTTGGAGGAATCGCGACGACGCACACCGGTCAGTTGAAAGGTGTCGCCGTTGCGGATTTGACGCAGCACACGGGAGCCGAGATCGGCGTGCTCGCGCACTTCGAGCAGACCATCGCGGGCAGCGGCTTCTGCGGCGTAGTAGGTGCGAACACCAGTGCCGCCAGTGGTGGTGCCGGTGGTGGCGTAGGCGTGGCCAGTGGGTTCATCGCGGCCGCGGAGCCACAGCCAAGAGCCAAGGCCCAGGGCGAGCGGCAGGAGGAGCCACCAAGCTTTGCCCTGATTGACTGGCGTGCCGGGATCGGCCACGGGCTCCGCCGCCACGGGTGCGGCCGGTGCCTCAGCTTTGGGAGCGGCGAACACGCCGCCAACCCCTTGGGTGACGCTGTAAGGGCAGGTGAGGCGGGCGGTGTTGACACCATCTCTGGTCAGATCAAACACCACTTCCACCTTGTCGGCGTTGATGACTTTGGTGGAGATCACTTTGGCCAGGTCGGTGCGCCAGCCTTGGGCTCCAGCGCTTTCTAAGCAGGCCGTTTCGGCAGTTTTGATGAGTTCCGCTGTGCTGGCCGCGAGGGCGTTACCGCCAACAGCGAAGATGCCGACCGAGGCGGCTGAGGCAATCAG
>JBJTWN010000035.1:0-3907 GCA_046081785.1 Cyanobium sp. | reverse complement strand
CCCGTCTCCTGGCCGTCGCGGCGCCGCTGGCGGCGGCCGGCGATCACCAGGATCTGATCCGGGCGGCAATTGGGACAGCAGAGCCGATAGCCGCCCAGCAGCACCGCAGCCAGCAGCAGGGGCGTGAGCCAGGGCAGCAGGGAAAACCCGGCTGCAGCCGGAGGTGGGGGGGCCGCCTGGACGGGGGCACCGAGCAGCGGCGCCGCCCCCAGCGGCAGAGCGGCAATGGAAAGCCGGCTCCCGCGGGCGGCAGGGCCGCCGGCCAGGGGAAGGGGCCCGGGCAGGGGTCTGGCTGGTGGAGCAAGGAACGGATCCGCCTCGTGGGCCGGGATCGGAAAAAGCGGCCGCAGCGGCGGCCCGGAGGAATCAACCATGGCGGGTTTGGAACGGGGACGAACGGGCGCTCCGGGCCTGGCTGAGGGGTGTCACCCACACATCCCCCCCCCGCTGCTCCACCACCATCACCGCCAAGCCCTTGCGGAGCGGATCCGCGCAGCTGTAGGCGGGCACATCCATCAGCGACCCCCTGACGGTGAGCCGCACCAGGCCCCGCTGCTCAGCGGTGCAGGGCAACTGCAACGGCCCCACCTGGCCAATCAAATCCTCGCGGCTGACCAGGCTGTTGCCATGGCGCATGGCCAGGGCCGCACGCCAAAGCAGCAACACACCCACCAGGGCCGTGCCCAGGGCCAGGCCAACCAACAAGGCGATCAGCAAGGGAGACGAAGGGGTGAAAGGGGGGAACCCCCGGAACACCTGCTGATGGTTGGCGGCGTCGGGTGGTGATTCAGGGGGGCAGTCGAGGCTGGCTGGCAGCGATCGGGGCTGGGCTGGCGGGAATCGGGGATGGAGAGCTGTGGCTAGGGTCCCGTCACGGTCTCCTCCCAGCTCCTGGCTGCGGGTTTGTGATGGGCACAGCGATGCGGGTGTTTCTCAGCCATTCCTCCCGCGACAAGCCCGCCGTGGAGGCCCTGGCTCGCCATTTGCGCCAGGAGGGGATCGACGCCTGGCTCGACAAGTGGGAGATCGGCCCCGGCGACGACATCATCGCCAAGATCAACGCAGGCCTGGAGCAGGCCGATGCGGGGGTGATCGTGTTTTCAGCCGCCTCCGAGCAGAGCCGCTGGGTGCAGGCCGAAGTGAGCACTCTCACCTACGAGCGCATTGAAAAGGGGCAGCTGCTGATTCCCGTGCAGGTGGGCGACGACGCCTACATCCCCTCGCTGCTCAGGCCCCTCTGCCGCCTGCGCATCGACGACCATGCGGCCATTGCCGACGCCCTGCTCCATCGGCGCCCCGGCCCACCGCCCCTGGGCAAGCCAACGGCCCGTAGAGAAGAGAGGGTGCTGCTGAGGCTGGAGCGCACGGGCGAGGGCGGGTGGGCGGTGGAGGCCAGGGTGGGCGGTGAGGGGAGGTTTGCGGGCGCCCATCCGGAGGTGCCGTCTGCGGTGCGGGAGGGCCGGGCCGCCTTTCTGCGGGGATTCGGCGGCAGCTCCCGCCAAAGGGCCAGCGCCGGACGGGCCCGCATCGACACCGACCTGCTGGCCCTGGGCCAGGCCCTGGCGGCCTTCTGCCTGCCTGAGGGGGCGGCCGAGGCCCTGGCGCGGCTGGTGGATGGGGCCGGGGTGGGCCGTGAGGTGGTAGTGGAGGTGGTAGCGGAGGACGGGGAGGTGTTGGGGTTGCCGTTCGAGGCGTTGCGGCTGCCCGATGGCCGGCTGCTGGCGATCCAACCGGCGGTGGTGCTGCGGCGCCGGCTGCCGGCACCGTCCAGCCCGCCGCCCCCGCCGCTGGCAGGGCCCCTCAAGGTGTTGGTGGCGGTGGGCGCCCCCGATGAGGGCAGCACCGCAGCGGCGGTGCTCGACCACGAGCGGGAGCTCCAGAACATCCTCGATGCGGTGGAGCCGGCCCAACGCCTGGAAAATGTGGAGGTGAAGATCCTGGAGGTGGGCCACCCCGAGGCGATTGCGGCGGCGATCGAGGCGGACGCCTATCACGTGCTGCATCTGAGCTGCCATGGCAGCCCTGGCAGCCTGGAGCTGGAGGATGAGGACGGCCAGGCGGTGCCCGTCACGGCGGCGGAGCTGGTGGAGCCGCTCCGGCGGCTGGGGCGGCCCCTGCCATTGGTGGTGCTCAACGCCTGCCATGGCGGCGTGGCGGCGGGCGTGGGCGCCAGCCTGGCCCAGGCGTTGATCCAGGCCGGCATTCCCAGCGTGGTGGCGATGCAAACCAGCGTGAGCGACCGCTACGCCAGTGAGCTGGCCCGGGCCTTCTACAGCCACCTCAGCCGCCGGGAGCCGGTGATGGCCGGCCGGGCCCTGGCGGCGGCACGCAAGGAGCTGGAGCTGGAGCGGCTGCGGCGGCTGAGCAAGGGGGAGCCACCGGCAGACAACTGGCCGGAGGCCGCCACCGCAGCCCTCTATGGGGCGGGGGAGGAGGGGCCCCTGGCCGATTTCGCCCTCGACAAGGAGCCGCTGCGGGCGCCACCGGTGCACCAGCTGGCGGGGCCCGTGCCCCAGCTGGCGATTGGCGATCTGGTGGGCCGCCGCCGCGAGCTGCGGGCCACCCTGCAATGCCTGCGCGACAGCCGCCAGGGCGGTGGCGTGTTGCTGCGGGGCATCGGCGGGGTGGGCAAGAGCAGCCTGGCGGGCCGGGTGATGCAGCGGTTGGCGGAGGATGGCTGGGCGATCGCCAGCCACAGGGGCCGGCTGGACCTGCGGGCGATCGGCCAGGAGGTGGGCCTGGCCCTGTTGCAGGGCGGCCGCGCAAGCGCCCGGCCGCTGGCCGGGCCGCTGCTCCAGCCAACCCTGGACGACGAGCTGCGCTGGCGGCTCTTGAGCCAGCTGCTGGCCCAGGAGCCGCTGTTGCTCGTTCTCGACGACGTCGAGCAAAACCTGAGCCCCGGCGGCGCAGCCTTTCTGGATCCCGATGCGGGAGCCCAGCTGGAGCGGTTGCTCGCGGCGGCCCGGCGCGGCCGGCTGCTGCTCACCTGCCGCCACCCCCTGCCCTCGGGCGGGGAGAGGGTGCGGGAGGTGGAGCTGGGGCCCTTGAGCGCGGCCGAAACCCGCAAGCTGGTGCAGCGGCTGCCGGGCCTGCGCCAGCGGCCGGCGAAAGAGGTGGGGGCGGCTCTGCGGCTGATCGGCGGCCATCCGCGCCTGCTGGAGTTTCTCGATGCCCTGCTCAGCCAGGGGGAGGGCCGGCTGCCAGCGGTGACCCAGCGGCTGCGCCAGGCCCTGACGGCTGCGGGACTGGAGCTGGGCGAGCCGGCGGCGGCTTTGGAGGAGCGGCTGCGGCAAACGGTGGCGCTGGGGCTGCGGGATGTGTTGTTGGAGGAGTTGCTGGCGATCGCCCGCCAGCGGGGCGACGAGGGGGTGTTGCTGCAACTGGCGGTATCCAACCTGCCGCTGGCGCCAGAAGGGCTGGCGCGGATGCTGGCGCCGGAGCTGGAGGTCGCCGCGGTGGGGCCGGCACTGGAGCGGCTGGCGGCCCTCTCGCTGGTGGTGCGCGACAGCGACGGCCAGGCCTGGGTGCACCGCTGGACCGCCGAGGGCCTGGCGGAGCGGAGCGCGCCGAGCGAGCTGGCGGAGCGCTGCCGCCGGGCCGGCGACTACCGGATCTGGCGCGCCCGCAACGACACCCACGCCCTGGAGGACGGCATCGAGGCCCTGCGCAATTACCTGCAGGGCGGACAATTCGACCAGGCGGCGGGCGTGGCCCAGGGTTGCCTGGAGAAGCTGCAGGAACTGAGCCAAACCCTGGCCGTCGCCAGCCTGGCCGCTGAGGTGCTGGAAACCCTGCCGGTGGAGCACGGCGGCTTCCCCTGGATCGCGGACGCGGAGGCCAGGGCCCATTGGGCCCTGGGCCTGACGGATCGGGCCTTGGAGCGCTCCCAACAGCTACTGGCCCGCAA
>JBJTWN010000034.1:0-4413 GCA_046081785.1 Cyanobium sp. | reverse complement strand
CGCTGCCAACCAGCCCCTAACGGAAGACGCGGCAGGTCTTCATTCAAAGACTCAGTTGCCGCAGCCCTTTTGAGCGATGGGGGCAGGGGGACTTGAACCCCCACAGTCTTGCGACCTGCGGATTTTAAGTCCGCAGGTCGCAAGACTGTGGGGGTTCAAGTCCCCCTGCCCCCATCGCTCAAAAGGGCTGCGGCAACTGAGTCTTTGAATGAAGACCTGCCGCGTCTTCCGTTAGGGGCTGGTTGGCAGCGCCCGGTCTGGGAAGATCCGAGTGACTCCCGGGGATGCCCTGCGAGGGGGGCTGGGGAGAGGGATCGGTTGTAGGGGGTGTTTCGGTTTGACATGGGCATGAATCTGCTTGATGAAGATGCCTTCCTCGGCAGGGCAGCGCTCCCACTTGGCGTAGAAGAACTCCTCATTTTGTGAGGTGTACTTGCCCCACACCTTCTCAGAGTCGAAGGAGGAGGAGCTCGGTTGGTGGTTCTTGTGGGCGATGTAGGAGCAGAGCACGTTGGCGATCGGTTGTCCGGTCAGGCCGGCTCTTGCCGTGTAGTCCATGTCTTCGAAGCCGATGCCCTGAAAGCCGGGATCGAAAGCCCCCACCCGATCGATCACCTGCTTGGAGATCACAAAATGGGACCAGGTGCTGTTGAGCATGGTGAGCTGCGCTGATCGCCAGTCGAAGGCTTCCGCCCAGCGCCGCATCCAGGGAAAGACGCGGAGGTCATCATTGAGAATCAGGAGGGGCAGCGGCTGGCTGAGGCGCACCATCTCATTCCACATGGTGGTGAGCCCTGCCGCGTGATCTCGCAGGATGAAGGTGTGGTGGGGGGGAGCCGTCGAGCAGAGCTCATCTTGCAGGCGTTGCAGATAGCGCTGCTGTTGTTCTGTGTTGGGATGGCCGTTGACAGACACGGTGATTTTCACCTCGGGAAAATACCGGCTGATCGACTGATACAGGGGTTTGAAGTATTTGTCGTAGCGCTCGATGTAGGTGGTGATGCCGATGCAAAAGTCCTGGTCGAGCGGTTTGCGCGGTTGCACCAGGAAAGCGGGCACGCGGCATCGCGCTTGATGGAAAAGCCCTCGTGCAGAGCTGTATAGATAAAAGTTGAGATTATTTTTGGGCGTCTTTGGCATGGCGCGTATTAATGGAGCACTTGGTTTTTTTGTTCCATTTAAGCATGAGGTCTTGATCACCCTCATGCAGCGAGCATGCAATGCGCCCCCGGCAGTGAGCCGCACCCTTTGGCGGGTCGAGCCGCGTGGGCCCATGGATGACAGGTCAGACTTCCAGGCGCAATGCGCTGGAGCGAGCAGCTGGATGGGGGCGGACGATCAGCAGCTGGAGTTTTTGGGTGCCCTCAACGCCCTGGGAGGATCGGCGGGCAACGGCGCTTTGCGCGAGTTACTGGGCTGGGATGAGCCCACCTATGACGCTGTGAAGGGCCAGCTGCTCTCCTCCGGCCAGCTGCAGAGCAGCCGCGGGCGAGGCGGCTCTGTAAGCCTGGCGGCAGGCCCATCCCAGCCCATGGGCCAGCAAAACCTCTCAGCCTTCCTCTGGAGCGTGGCCGATCTGCTCCGGGGTGACTACAAGCAGAGCGACTACGGCAAGGTGATCCTGCCGTTCACCGTGCTGCGCCGGCTCGATTGCGTGCTCGAGCCCACGAAGGAGGCCGTGCTGCTGGAGAAGGAGCTGCGTGAGGGCCAGGGGCTGGACCCTGAGCCATTCCTGCTGCGCGTGGCGAGCCAGGCGTTCTGCAACACCTCCGCCATGAGCATGAAGCGGCTGATGGGCGATCAGGACAACATTGGTGAAAATCTGCGCAGCTACATCCAGGCCTTCACGCCGGAGGTGCGCGACATTTTCGAGAGTTTTGGGTTTCACCTGCAGGTGGATCGCCTCGAAAAGGCGGGGCTGCTTTATGTGGTGAGCGAGCGCTTCACCCAGATCAATCTGCATCCCGAAACGGTGAGCAACGCGGAGATGGGGCTGGTGTTTGAGGAGTTGATCCGCAAGTTTGCAGAGCTCTCCAATGAAACCGCCGGCGAACACTTCACCCCGCGGGAGGTGATCCGATTGATGGTGAACCTGCTCTTCATCGAAGACGATCAGGCCCTCACCCAACCCGGCATCGTGCGCAGCCTGTACGACCCCACGGCGGGCACCGGCGGCATGCTCAGCGTGGCGGAGGAACATCTGGTGGGGATGAACCCCACGGCCCGGCTGGTGCTGAGCGGCCAGGAGCTCAACCCCGAGAGCTACGGAATCTGCAAGGCCGACATGCTGATCAAGGGGCAGGACATCAAAAACATCCGCTTCGGCAACACGCTCTCAGACGACCAGCTCAGCGAGCACACCTACGACTACATGCTCTCCAATCCCCCCTTCGGAGTGGAGTGGAAGAAGATCCAGAAGGAGGTGCAGAAGGAGGCCGACACGCGGGGGTATGCGGGCCGCTTCGGGCCGGGGTTGCCGCGGGTGAGCGATGGCTCTTTGCTGTTTCTGTTGCACTTGATCAGCAAGATGCGCCCGGTTGCCGATGGCGGCAGCCGCTTTGGAATTGTGTTGAATGGCTCGCCGCTCTTCACCGGCGGGGCGGGCTCAGGCGAGAGCGAGATCCGCCGCTATGTGCTGGAAAACGATCTGGTGGAGGCGATCATTGGCTTGCCAACAGACATGTTTTAAAACACAGGCATCAGCACCTATGTGTGGATCCTCAGCAACCGCAAGCCCGCTCCTCGCAGGGGACATCTGCAGCTGATCGATGCCAGCGGCTTCTGGCAGAAGATGCGCAAGAGCCTGGGCAGCAAGCGCAAGGAACTGAGCCCCGAGCACATCGAAGCGATCACCCGCCTGTTCGGCAGCTTTGAAGAGGCCGAACAAGACGGCAAGCCGATCAGCAGGATCTTCCGCAACGAAGACTTCGGCTACCGCACGATCACCGTGTGGAGCGTCCGCTGCGGGACGAAGCAGGCAACGTGGTGTTGGCTCAGCGCGGCAAGGCGAAAGGCCAGCCCCAGGCCGACAGCAGCCTGCGGGATACGGAGAACGTGCCGCTCTCGGAAGACGTGCAGACCTAGTTCGAGCGCGAGGTGTTGCCCCATGTGCCCGATGCCTGGATCGACCACGAGAAGACGAAGGTGGGCTACGAGATTCCCTTCAACCGCCATTTCTATGTGTTCACGCCGCCCCGGCCGCTGGATCTGATCGATGCCGAGCTGAAGCAGGTGACGGATTGAATTCTGGAGATGATCGGGGGACTGAGTGGTTGAGCGGTGGCATGGTGGAAACAGCAATAGCTGAGAAGCGAATCATCATCATCGCCGGTCCCAATGGCGCCGGCAAAACCACGTTTGCCCAGGAGTATCTGCCGTTTGAGGTGGGGATCACCGCCTTCATCAATGCCGATCTGATCGCGGCCGGCCTCTCACCCTTCGCGCCGGAGCTTGTTGCCCGGCGAGCGGGTCGGCTGATGCTGGAGGAGATCGATCGCTGCGTCGCAGCTGGGATCAGCTTTGCCTTTGAAACCACGCTGGCGGGGAAGGGTTATGCCCAGCACATTCAACAGTGGCAGCTCCAGGGATTCTCAGTGAAGCTGGTGTTTCTGCAACTGCAATCGCTGGATCAAGCAGTGGCGCGGGTTGGGATGCGCGTCAGGCAAGGAGGGCATGCGATCCCACCTGAGGTGATCGCCCGGCGCTTCAGGGCTGGGCTGCGCAACTTCGAAGCCCTGTACCGAGCGCTGGTGAACGAGTGGCAGATCATTGACAATGCTGAATCAACCCCGCGTCTGCTGAGCGAAGGAGGCCAACCGTGACGGCAGGATTCACCACCGAGCGCCAGGATCCTGATCTGCAGCGGGTTTCAGCGGCCCTGCTCCGGGCCGGCCAGCGGGCCCGGGAGTTGGCCCGCCAGACCGGCACCGGCATCGTTGTGCAGATCGATGGCGAGCTGCGCATTCTTCAGGGCGCTGAGCTGGACGGGCCAGCGGAGGAGAGCGGTGCAGGCTGAAGCGATCGAGGCTGCCAACCTGCCCCAGGCCCTGCGCGCCGAACTGGTGCCGGTCCTGGAGGCGCTGGAGATCGACGCCGAGGCCCTGCCGATGTTCCGCCATGACGCGGATGGCCCCTCCGCCGAAGCCCGTGATGTGGCGCGCGCCCTGGAGATGGAGCAGGAGGGCCTGTTGCGCGAAGACCTTGACCGCTGCGACATCCAGCAAGGAGGTAAGGCGGTAAGATCGCCATGACGCCAGGATCTGCCAGTTTCGCTGGGCTGATGCCGTTGATGCCATGGACACCGAACTCGCCACGATCACGGCCAAGGGCCAGGTGACGATCCCCAAGGCGATCCGCGACGCCCTCAAGCTGCGCCAGGGCGATCAGCTGCGCTGGGATCTGGACGATGGCGGT
>JBJTWN010000033.1:0-3390 GCA_046081785.1 Cyanobium sp. | reverse complement strand
GAGGGCCCCGCTGTTCCCCCGCGCTGGCGGCAAGGACGGCGCAGGCGCCTGCGGAGCGGTCCGCAGCCCAGCCCCACCAACCACCGGGGCAAAAATCCCCACCAGCACCCCCTGCCCGGCGCTCGAGACCGCACAGCCGATCGGACACACCAGCAACGTGCTCCCCGCCGGCAGCTGGGCCTCATCGATGGACAGCGCCGCCGGCCGCTCGCTCTCGCACAGCCCGAGGGCGACATGGCCCATCACCTTGGCCATCGCCACCCCACCAGCGTCTCCTCACTGGGTTGGAGCGGCAGCTGGAGCGTGCGGCCCTGCACGGCGAGCACCTTGAGGCTGCTCGCCCCATCCCATTCCGCCACCAGCAGGCTGTGGAGCCCAAAGCCCCGGGCCGCCACCGCCGCCCGCAACACCCCCTGCACCTGCTCCCGGTGCAGGGCAAGCCGCTGCTGAAACCGGGGCGTCTGCGGCAACATCAACCGCCGCGCCAGATCCGGCTGCACCACCACCAAAATCCAACCCAGATACAGCACCAGCCCCAGAACCACGATCCGGCTGAGCCGATAGAGCAGCTGCCATGGACTGCGGGCATCGAGCACCTCCCCGATCGCCCGGGTGAAGGCATCGGTCGTCGCCCGGGTGAACACCTCCACCCGGGTGGAGAGCTTGCTCTTGGGTCGCTCATGGCTGGGGGCTGCGCCGGCTGGTCAAGGCCCATTGCCTTGAGAGAATGGACTCCAGGCTTGCGACACCCCAAAGCCATGGCCAGCACGGATCTGATTCGCCGCTGGCAGGCGCTCGATGATCGGGCCCTTGGTTTCGGGGTGATGCGACTGGATCAACAGATGAAGAGCACCTCCCCCACTAGGCTCGGTCCGTTCCATGGAAGTACTGCGGGTCGGAGCCAGTCAACGCGCCTGCTCTGCCGTTACGCATGATCTCCCTCATCGAAGCCCTGAATTACCGCTCCCTCCGGTATGTGCGGCAGCCATTGCGTTCCTTTCAAATTTTGATTGGGCCAAATGGCAGCGGGAAAACAACATTGCTCGATGTGCCAAATTTTTTGGCCTATTTGGTGTTAGCAGGATTGGAGGCTGCTGTGGGAGGCGATGAGCGGCTATCGATTCCACTGCGAGCCACAGATGCTCGCCAGCTGCTCTGGAATGAGCAGGGGCAGAACTTGGAACTGGCTATTGAAATGTCGATTCCCGCTGATCTACCCCGTGCCAACGGGTCTGCCGCGCAACAATCGTGCCGATATGAGCTTTGTATTGATGCACAAGGTAGCGCCATTGCAGCTGAAAATTTGTTCTTGATCCCTCAGGGAGATGAAAAACCAAGGCGCCAATTGGATCTATTTCCTTCGCCACGCAAGATTCCTTCCACAATTCTTGTGAAACCAAATGTGACGCTCGCCAAAGGATGGAAAAAGATCATTCGCCGCAACCATCCAGACAAGGCAACATTTTTTGCTGAAAACTCGAATTGGCAAAATCCCTTCAAAATTCTGGCCGGCCGCACGGCTCTAGCCAGCTTGCCAGAAGACCCCGATCGCTTCCCGGTGGCCTGTTGGTTTCGCAGCCAACTCACGGAACAAATGCACAGGCTGGTGCTGACAAGCGAGCACATGCGGTTGCCCAGTCCTCCTACGCGGGAGAAGGGGGTTTCGGATGGATGGTTCCAACCTGCCGTGGGTTGTGGATCGCCTCCAGCGGAATCCCGAGCGGTTTGAGCAGTGGCTGGCTCATCTACAGGAGACGTTACCTGAATTCAATAGCTTTTCCACTGTGCTGCGAGAGGAAGATCGCCATCGTTATCTCACAGCACGAACAACGGAAGCTGTTGCTCTTCCTTCCTGGGTTCTCTCCGATGGCACGTTGCGAATGTTGGCGCTCACACTCCTGGCTTATGTGGAGGATTTGAGTGGATCTTACCTCATCGAAGAGCCGGAAAATGGCATCCATCCCAAAGCCATGGAATCGGTCTACCAATCTCTCTGCTCTGTCTACAATGCTCAGGTTCTTTGTGCCACCCATTCACCAGTTTTACTGAGTTTAGCCGAGCCTGCACAGCTGCTTTGTTTTGCGAAAACAGCTGATGGGGAATCAGACGTCATCCAGGGAGATCAGCATCCTGTGCTTCGTGGCTGGCAACGCACGATTGATTTGGAGACGCTCTTTGCTTCAGGAGTATTGGGATGAGCTCTTTTCGGGCGGACTTGAAGCTCGTAGTCGCTGATCAAACCATGAAGGCGGCCTTTGAAGGGCTACTGACAAGGCACCAATCTCTTGGCATACGGCCACTTGACCTCGGTGCGCAGCCTGCCATCGTTCATCCAAGGCACGATCCTGGCTGTTGGAAAGACGGGCCCGTACTCCTGGCGATTGAGCACCAACACTTTCGCCACGGGGTATTGGCTTTGGATTGGGAGGGTTGCAATTCCAATTGCTCTGCCGAGGAAACTCGACACGATCTGCAAACGCGTCTGGATCAACGCACCTCACCCGGCTGGGGTTCCGTGGTTCTTCTTGAACCAGAGTTGGAAAGTTGGATGTTTGCTGGTTCCCACGAACTGGATCGAGCGCTCGGCTGGTCTCCTGGCTCCTTGACGCCTTGGCTCTTGCAGAAGGGACACCTGATGGAAGGGCGACAAAAACCAGGCCGGCCCAAGGAAACCATGGAACAAGCTTTGTTTGTCGTGAAGCGTCCACGCTCCTCTTCCATCTATCGCCAGTTGGCACTGAAAGTAAGTTTCAGCCGCTGTGAAGATGCATCGTTTCTTGCCTTTAAGGCCACACTTCAGCAATGGTTCCCCCATCATGATCTTGGAAGCGCTGAGAATCCACGATCTTCTTGATCCAAGTCAACTCTTTTGTTCGCTGGTCGCTCACGGCTGTGGGCTGAGCCGGGTGGTCAACGCCCATTGCCTTGGGATAATGGGCCCCAGGCTTGCGACATCCCCATAGCCATGGCCAGCACGGATCTGATTCGCCGCTGGCAGGCGCTCGATGATCGAGCCCTGTGGTTGCTGCTGGCGGCGCTGATGGCCGGCTATCTGCTGGTGTTGTTACTGCTCACCCAATCGCCAGATGAGGCCGTGAAAATGCTGCTGCTCATGGGCGAAGGCTCTGGTGATGGGGGAAGGGAAACTTCCACAGGCTGGGGCGAATGCGGATCCATTTTCATCTTCGGAACTGCATCTCAAGTTTGCCCTGTCCCAGAGAATCTGGAGAGCACCGCATGAGATGAATGGATCGGTCGACGGCCTTCATAATCACTCCTCCTGCTCTGCCTCCCTGGCAATGGCTCCCAGCCACTGGAGCCCCCATGCCCACCCCGATGACCCCCGAGCGGTTGGAAGATCGCTTCCGCTTCTACCGCGCCAAACCCCAC
>JBJTWN010000032.1:0-4346 GCA_046081785.1 Cyanobium sp. | reverse complement strand
GGATCTTCTCTAAACACATCACCACAAACGCCATGGAGATTGAGTTCTCTGCGCAGATAGGACGCAGGGCCCTACTCCGATCAAGAGAGTACTTTCTCTTCCCTGATCCAAAGCATCCTTCCACCTCATTTCGCCTCCGCTGATCTGCATAGAGCTGCTGCTTGTAGGCAGCAGTGATTGCTTGATCCTTCGGGAGCCTTCCCAATCTCTTGCCAGAAAGCCGTATGTTGTTTCTGGTGCAGAGGTTTCGGTTCTTGGTGTTGATGTAGATGCGATCAGCGCATATTCGCTCAGTTAACACCCATGCTCTTGCTTGTACTTCTTGGCTTGGGTAATCAGGCCTTCGGCCTCGTTGTATGGATCCCAGCTGATCCTGTGCAGGAAGGCAAAGCCGTTCCGCATGGAAACACTGATCTTGGCCCCAAACTCAACAGCAGCTCTTGCCTGACCACGGACAATCGGTCGAACATGTCGTTGAACCAGGTTGACAATGCGGTCGGGCATGCTGCGGCTTTTAGAGTACAGCAGGATGCTTTGCTGGCGGTGCAGCTCGCTGCTTACGAGCAGCTTAAGCCACCAGTGGGTCGTCAAGCCAGAAAGGTCTGCGCCAGAGGCGATCAGAGCATCGATGGCATCGAGATTACGCTGCAAGTAGTCGAGCTGACAACGTATAGCGGCTTTTATTCTGCGGCGGCGTGGCTTTTTCTGCTTGGCAACACTCAGAAAGTTGGCACGTGCTCTTCCATGGACATTGCGGGGACGGTGTTTACGCAGATCCGAACATTGATCGCAGAGATTGTCGATGATTCGTTCGGTCGGCTGCCTCGCCTCATTCACCAATTTCAGATCAGTCGGACACGTGATATCGGCTGGTGTGCAGGATGCATCGATGGTGAGCGTTCCCCAGGGCTTGCCTTCTGGCAAATCGGCAGGCTTCACAAAGTCGTCGAGTGAGAGCTGGTTGCCTGAGTCGTCATCTGAGTCATCAGAGGCGTCAGTGTCTGGGGCTGACATCACAGCATCGATCAACATGGCCTTACCCCGTTCGGCAATGAGTTCATTGATCCGACTTAGCTCCTCTTCCGAGAATCGCTTGCGAAAATGAACCATCATTGATGGGTCGAACGGTGCCTTGCTGGAATAGCCAGCAAAGCCAAGGAAAAACTGCATGTATGCATTTTCTCGAATCTGCTCGACGGTACCCTCGTCTGTCAGGCCCAGCCTTTGCTTGATGAACAACGCACCAAACGCCAGCCGTACCGGCTTAGCAGGGGCGCCAGTCGTAGGATTGAATGAGGGTCATATGTTTCTTCCAGTTCTTCCCAAGGCATCAAGGACGAGAAGATCACCCAGCGGTTGTTCGAATCCAACGTGCCACCGAAAGGCACATGGAAGTCCTCGATTGAAAGCTGCCCGTTATGGTGTTTCCGGTACATCTGCAGCGCTCAGAAGTTGTAGCAATCGTCGATTGCCCTGATCGACGCCAGTTTATCGGGTCTCTATCGCTGAAACAAGCTGCGCTGCAATGGATCTGGCTTTTTCAGGAGTCCCGACGTAGCAATCGTTGATTGCCCTTATCGAGGCAAGTTTATAGGGTTTCTATCGCTGAAACAACATGCGCCGCAGTGGATCCAACTTTTTCAGGAGATTCTAAATAAGAGTTTAAATCTGGTCAGATGCAGACAGCAATATTCGTGCCAATGAAGCAAGATCCGTTGAGTGTTGCCAACCTAGATTATTAATTGTTTGGGGATCAGACACCAGGTGGGGAATTTTAGAATCTTTGTAGAGTGTCAGGAATTCCGAGTTGGCTTCAATTGACAATCCAGACTGCTCAAGACATTCCTTGTGAAAATCATAGATAGTGTGGGCGACCCCTGTTCCTATTGTGGCCTCAAAGACATTATCTTGAGAAGCCAAAGTAAATATCCCGCGAACAATATCTTTCGCATAGCCCCATTCCTTCCGATATGATGGATTATGTATGGTAATCTTATCTCGTTTTCCAGCCAATACTTCCTTGATTTGACTGACTACTACCCTGGTTAAATGATTAGGTTTTCTATAGGGGCTATCGTGGTGGAATAAGTATGCGACATATGCTTTTATTCCAAGCCTCCGGAAGTAACGAGCTGCATATACAGAAAAATTACTGGAATTGAACGGTATCGGAAGAGCCACTTGTAGGCGGCGCCGAGGATCCGCCCGGACAACCCAAAAGCGCACACCACAACGAGAAGGGGGTCGGGCATTTGCGGCGCAGGGCACCGGGCACTTCAGCCAGCACGATCGCCCCAGCCGACAGGCAGGCATAGGTGATCACAGCGTTGCCCTCGTCTGGGCAGAGCACCACCGTGCGCGACACCCCCCGCAGTCGAAGCCTTCCAGCTGATGCTGCGAGCCGAGGGGCTCAGGCGGGCGCATGCCAGGGCTGCGCTGAACGCAGTATCAGTTTTGACATCGAATCAGCTGCTCCTGATGGCTCGCTGGTGTTCATCGAGCTGTAGTACGGCAACAACCGGCCTGAGAAGTTCCGGCTGGCGATCAAGGGGCTCCATTGAGCATGACGAGCACCCCCGGCACTAGGGTTGCTAGCAATGCATGCACTGCTAAAAGAGGAACCACCGTGGCCAGCCTCACGATCCGCAATCTCGACGACGCTACCAAGGCCCAACTGCGGCTCCAGGCGGCCCGCCATGGCCGCTCCATGGAGGAGGAGGCGCGCACGATCCTCCGCGAGGCCGTCTCCGGCGGCACTAGCACCCCAGCGGCAAGCGCTTTCGGCAGCCGCATCCAGGCCCATTTCGCGCACCTGGGGGGCGTGGAGCTGGAGTTGCCCGAGCGCACCTCCATGGCCCAGCCCACCGGTTTCGAGGGCGGGGAGGCAAGGACGTGATCGTGCTGGATACCAACGTGATCTCGGAGCTGATGCGACCGCAACCGGAGCCGCGGGTGCTGGCCTGGGCCGATGGCCTGGCTCCAGACGCGGTGGCGATCACGGCCATGAACGAGGCCGAGATCCTGCACGGCATCGCCCGCCTGAGCGATGGACGGCGCAAACGGGCCCTGCAGCAGAGCTGGGAGGGGCTGATCGCCGAGCTGTTCGTCGGGCGTGTGTGGGGCTTCACCAGCGAAGCCGCCCACTGGTGCGCCGAGCTGCTGAGCCGCCGTGAACGTCTGGGCCGGCCCATGGCCACGGCCGATGCCGTGGTGGCTGCCACAGCGCTGGCCCGGGGCGCCCAGCTGGCCACCCGCGATGACGCCGACTTCGCCGATGTCGGCCTGGAACTGATCAACCCCTGGAACGCCGCATGACCCCAGACGACTGGATCGGCCGGATCCAGGGTGCTGCCGGTGCTGCGCCACACCGCCCGGGAGCTGGGCCGAATGGGCGGCCCGCAACAGCTGGAGGGCTGAAAGAATGCGCCCCGTGCATCAATCCAAGACTCGCGGCTCGAAGTGCATCTGGTGTGCCGCCGCATCGCTGCCGCGAGGTGCAGACTGGCCGCAGCGTCCCCTCTCCCCCATGACAGTCCCGCCGCTGCAGGCGGACCATCCATTGACCCCATGGCCTCGATGACCCCCGATCTGGTCCAGGCCCGGGAAGCCCTCCAGCCGGAGAGAGGGCTGTGAGCGAGCGCTTCTTCAAGTATCCAATCCTCAATTCCCCCTACGCGTGCCCCAGCCGGGACTGGGTGCTGGTGGACGGCATCCCGACGCAGGTGATTGTGGAGTCGCGCCTGATCACACCGATCCCTCAACCCAAGAAGCGAGGCGGGAAGGGCGAGCAGGCTTACCAGCGCTCCCTGGAGATCGAAGCCCAGACCATCTCGACAGACGATCAGCAATAGGAGGTCACCCAGCAGATCAACTCCACCCGGGCTCTGGTGGAGGAGTGGCGGCAGGCTCCCGAAAGCCAGTGGAAGGTGTCGGCGGAGACAGCCCGGCTGCTGAAGCACTGGCGCCACCATGAGTTCCAGGGAATCCGGCCGTTCTGGTGCCAGATCGAAGCGGCCGAAACCGCGATCTGGCTCACGGAGGTGGCACCGGAAATCGGCAGGCGAGGCAAGGACATCCTCGAGAAGCTGGAGAGCGCCAACGACGAAGCCAACCCAGATCTGTTCCGGATGGCCTTGAAGCTGGCCACGGGGGCTGGCAAGACCACGGTGATGGCGATGCTGATCGCCTGGCAAACCATCAACGCCGCTCGCCATCCGGGCAGCAGCCGCTTCACCAAGGGCTTCCTGGTGGTGGCACCGGGGCTGACGATCCGCGATCGGTTGCGGGTGCTGCAGCCGAACGACACCGAGAGCTACTTCAAGCGGATGGAGCTGGTGCCCCAGGAC
>JBJTWN010000031.1:0-3516 GCA_046081785.1 Cyanobium sp. | reverse complement strand
GGCGAAACAGCGGAGCGGTATGGCAGCTATGGCCTCGGCGAGGCCGCCAAGGGCCTCTATGAATTCGCCTGGAACGAGGTGTGCGACTGGTATGTGGAGCTGATCAAGCGGCGGCTGCAGGTGCCGGCCGATCTGGAGGGTGCGGCCCGCCAGGCGGCGCTGGCCGATCAGCGCACCGCCCGGCAGGTGCTGGCCAAGGTGCTCAGCGAGCTGCTGCTGATGCTGCATCCGCTGATGCCTCACCTCAGCGAGGAGCTGTGGCACGGGTTGATCGGAGCTTCCACTGCGGCGCCCGCCGCCGCAGCTTCATTCCTGGCGCTCCAGCCCTGGCCCTCGCTCGACGAAGCAGCCCTCGACGGCGACCTCGAGGAGGCGTTTGCGGCGCTGATCGAGGCGATCCGGGTGGTCCGCAACCTGCGCGCGGTGGCCGGGCTCAAACCCGCCCAGCCGGCGCCGGTGCAGTTCATCAGTGGCCGCCCATCCCTGGCTGCCCTGCTCCGCCAAGCCACCCCCGACATCACCGCCCTCACCCGCGCCGCCTCGGTGGTGGTGCTCACGCCCAGCGAGGCGGAGGCCGCCCGCGCCGCCACAGTCCCGCAGCGGGCCCTAGCGGGCGTGAGCGGCGAGCTGCAGGTGCTGCTGCCGATCGAAGGCCTGGTGGATCTCGACGCCCTGCGCGGCCGGCTCGAGAAGGACATCGCCAAGGCCGACAAGGAGATCGCCGGACTCTCCGGCCGCCTCGCCAACCCCAACTTCGCCGGCAAGGCGCCCCCCGAGGTGGTGGCCGAGTGCAAGGCCAACCTGGCCGAGGCCGAGGCCCAGGCGGAGCTGGCCCGAGGGCGGCTGGCGGAGCTGGTCTAGGCCGACTAGGCAGAGTCTGATGGATCCATGGGCGGCTCCAGGCCACAGCGAATCGCTCACCTTGCTGACTGCCGATCGGCCCTTCACGCCCTGTGGCGGCCTGCTCCAGGCCCTCATCAAGACGAATCGTGAGTGTGCGGTTGTTCATGCACAACCTTGTAGTGCCTGCAGCGGCCAAGGGTTCAGCGGATCCCCTGCAGACCGGCTTCCTCAAGCCGCCCAGAGTTCAACCAGCTCCAGGTGCAGGCCAAACAGCAGGGGATCGGCCAGTCTGGCAACAGGAGGCTCGAGGTGCTCAGCGGCGGGGCCGTTGGAGGCGCGCCAAACTTCCACAGCTTGCTGGTCGGGGATCAACAGCCAGCCGAGCTGGGCGCCGTTGGCGCGATAGGCCGCCATGCGCGCGGGCGTAGTGCTGCAGGGCGTACAGCAACAGGGTGTTGCGTGCGCAGAGGTGTGTCGCCACCGGCAGGGGTGATCTGAATCAGCTGGCCGGTGGCACTGAGGTCAAGCACGGCATCGGGATTGGCCTCGCAGAGGGGGGCCAATTGGGCCGGAGAGAGACGCAGCTCCGGATGCAACAGCAGCGGAGTGCCATCAAGAGCAGAGGGTGGCGATGCCGTGGTCATGGCAAGACCGGAGTGACTTTCAATCTAGGCGCGGCTCTCGGGCTTGATTGCGCCCTGACGCTAAGGAGTATCAGCGCTGTGGAGCTGATCGCAAAAGTAAATCGCCGCCAAGCCTAGCCAACAAAAATCGAGAAAAATCTAGCAACCAAGTTCATTGACTTGGGGCTAAGGCTTACAAGCGAGGAAAAAGCCACCGCCATCAAAATTGCTTGAATTGTATTCCTTATAGCTTCTTTGAGGTAGGCCTGCAACGCCAACGACTTCCGAGCCTCTAGATTATTTGACCGCAAAATGATCCTTGATTGAACACTCTCAATAGCTTTGGCTTTTAGTGCCGGCAATGGAAGATCGAATGTAGCGGGCAGCGCAGGAGCATTAGGCAGAGAAGTCACAAAGGACCGCAGCTCCAGCTCTGAGCTCACAACTTGCAAGCTTTTTTTATTGTTTTTAATTGATTGATCTCATCAAGCCCTCGCGTTGCCTGGAGATCAAGAACTCTTTCGCCGCAATAGTATTGCAGGGACAATATAACAACCAAGACTATTGAAAAAACCGCGGCAAAAGCGGTTATGGAATTTCTCCAATTTTCTAGCCATTTGTCTCGATGGTTAGTGCTGAACCAAGGCAAACCAAGACAGATCCAATCAGCAACGGAATGGCAGAAGAAAGGAAAGTGCCGATTAGGCTCAGCTGCCATTCGGGCGACTGCAGCAAAACAGGCAACACACTGAAGATAACTGAATTGATCGTTGATGCAACTACAATCAATCCTGCGATCGCAATAACATGTGAAAATTTGATCCGCAAGCGCGAAATCTTACTGGATTATGTTGGAATTACATTTTCGGTTTCTTGAATATGCATTGTAAATTCCTCAATTCAGTGTTTTAATTTTATCATACTCTGAAGTGCGCATCCACAAGCCAGCCGTCCCAACATGTAAACCCACAAAAAAGCCTCCCTTTAAGGGAGGCAAGATTTTCTGTTTAGGCGGATTTATTTAGGAGGCTGAACGAATCCGAGAGCGCAGTTTCCTCGAAAAACCGAAAGCAGCAGCTGCTCCGAACAAAGGGAGTGGGGCGGGTACTTCAGCAGTGAAGGAGCCTCCAACTGAGGCCAAATCATCGGGATCATTGACGAAGTCGAAACTATAAACCTGGGTAAAGGTTTGTGATGTCAAACCAGGGGTGAAGTTTTGAAAAGAACCAGCTCCACCAGTAGACGTTGCCGAGATAGGCAGTTGAGGAGCGGAAAGAGTAGTCGAATAATTACCACCACCTAAGGTGCTACCAGTTAAATTAGCCTGGGCTTTATTAAAGGATAAGCCGCCGCTGAGGGTTGCAGTATAAGTAAATTGGGCTGAAGGAATATCTACAACTCTGTTAGGGGAGAATGATAAAGAAACTTGGCCTGCTCCGTTGGAAAATCCTGCAAGGTTAAAAACATCACCACCAACAGGAGTAATGCCTGTAAAGCCGAAACCAGAATAAGTAACGTTACCAAGGGTAACGTTGCAAGTGCCTAAAGAACTTAAATTGCAACTGGACGTTGCAGCTTGTGCAGAGCCAGCAGCAAGAACTGGAGCAATCAACAGCAGTGCTGGAAGCTTTTTGGAAAAGGGAAAATTTGCCATTTGGAATTGGTGGAGCTCTCCGCTCAACAGCCTAGCATGCCTAAACGCTACAAGCATGCGGCTGACCTGATGTCAGCATTTCCAGACTCCGGCCAGACGAATTGGCGAAATCCCGCCGAGGCCTGCCACACAAAGGCCAGCAGCAGGAAGAAAAGGGGGATGATCGGCAGGATGTCCACCAAGGGGCCGAAGGCTTGATAGGCCTCGGGCAGCTGGGCTAGCGGGGTGCTGTGGGGCAAGAACGGCCAGCAGAAGGTGCGCCCAGGACTGGGGCTATCATAGCGGCCCGGTGCGGGGGTTGGAAATTACCACGGGCGGGCAGCCGGGGAGGCCGATCTGCCGGGAGCGACATCCTCTGCAAAACAACCGGCGGCGCTGGATCCCACTGCGGCTGAA
>JBJTWN010000030.1:0-47534 GCA_046081785.1 Cyanobium sp. | reverse complement strand
GGCACTGCACGCCCCCATGCTTGCGGCGCTCGAGGCCTGCCAGCCGCTGCCGGGAGCCAGCTACGGGGCAGTCGCACTCGATCAGCCCAACCCTCCTGCCCCCACTCCTTAAGGTCTTCCTCAGCAGGCCAGCTCTCTGGTTCGATCGGGCAGGACCCTGTAACCCCCCTTGTCCTTCTCCTTGCATGGCCCTGCAACCTGCCGCCGGTGCCCGGGATCTAAACCCCCGAGAGGTGGAAAACCAACGCTGGCTCTGTGAACAGCTGGCCCGGGTGTATCGCCGCTGGGGCTACCAGGAGGTGGCCCCCCCGAGCATCGAGCGGCTCGACACCCTGGAAGCCGGTGGCGCCATTGCCGAGCGTGAGGTCGTGCGGCTCGTGGCCGACGCGCCCCTCGGCTTGAGACCAGAGCTCACGGCGTCCATCGCCCGGGCTGCCAGCACCCGCATGGTCCACAGGCCTCGCCCCTTGCGCCTGTGGGCCAGTGGCACCACCTTCCGCGCCTTCCTCGGCGAGGGGGGTGATCTGCGCATCAGCGAAACCCTGCAGAGCGGTGTGGAGCTTCTTGGTGAGCCCTCCGATGCCGCCGAGATGGAGCTGATGCACCTCCTGCTCACAGCCGTGGCCAGCCTGGGCCTCCAACCCGAGCACCAGCCTTCCTTGCTGGTGGGACACCACGGCTTGCTGGGCGCCCTGTTGGAGGTGGTGCCCGAAGCCTTGCGCCACCAGGCGCGGGAGAGGCTCACGGAGTTTGATTGCCTTGGTCTGGATGCCCTGCCCATCGGCGAGCCAGCCCGCGCACGCCTGAAGGCCCTGCTTCAGCTGCGGGGGGAACCCCAACAGGTCTTGCGACAACTGGAGCAATGGCTCGGTCCGTTGCCCCTGCTCAGCCGCCTGGAGGCCTTGCTGGCGAGCGTGGAACCCTTGGCCAGCCAAGGCGGTGTGCGCCTGCAGCTGGATCCCACGTTTCAGCCCCACTTCGATCTCTACGACGGCCTGGTGTTCAAGCTGGTCTGCCAGGGAGAGGAGGCTCCTGTGGCCATAGCCAGTGGCGGCCGCTACGACCGCCTCGTGGGCCGCTTCTGCGACGCTGCCGCCCTGGCTGCGGGCACGGGCTTTGGCTTTTCAATTCCCGCGCTGCAGGAGTTGTTCGCCGCCGAGGCGGCAAGCTCCTCCCGGGTGGGCCCCTGGTTGGTGGCCGCCGCGGATGCCCAGCTGCTCCCCACCGCGCTGGCGAGGATGGCGACGCTCCATGGGGAGGGGGAGGCCGCCGAACTCTGCCCCCGGGCCTGCGCCAACGAAGACGAGGCCCAGCGCCGGGCCGCCGAGCGAGGCTGCCGCGGGGTGATCTGGTTGGCTTGAATCCCTAGGATTCGCCCTGCTCGAAGCGTTGTTGCCATGCCCCACACAATCCTCACGGATGTTTGCGAAGGGGTGTCTGATTGCGTTGATGCCTGCCCGGTGGCCTGCATCCATCCCGGCGAAGGGGCCAATGCCAAGGGCACGGTTTATTTCTGGATCGATTTTGAAACCTGTATCGACTGTGGCATCTGCCTGCAGGTGTGCCCGGTCCAGGGGGCCATCGTGCCCCAGGAGAAACCCGCGCTCCAGCGACAACCCTGATCGAGCTGCCCCCATCAGGCCAGCGATGGTGCGGTCAACCCCCCTCTCTGGCGCTTGAGGAGCGGCGGGGCTCGCCCTTAGCGTGAGAGTGCGCTTTTTGTTTGCGATGACGGTTCTGGAAGAAGGCCAAATTCAGATCCATACAGAAAACATCTTCCCGATCATCAAGAAGGCGGTCTACTCAGGCCATGAGGTTTTCTTGCGTGAATTGGTGAGCAACGGCGTGGATGCCATCAACAAACGCCGCATGGCCGCATTGGCAGGCGATTGCTCGGAGGGAGAGGCTGGACGCATCAGCATCCGCGTGGATCGAGAAGCAAAAACGCTCACCATCAGCGACAACGGCATCGGCATGACGGCCGAGGAGGTGAAGCGCTATATCAATCAGGTGGCCTTCTCCAGTGCGGAAGAATTCCTCACCAAATACAAATCAGATGGCGATGCCATCATCGGCCATTTTGGTCTGGGGTTTTATTCCAGCTTCATGGTGGCTTCCCATGTGGAGATCGTCAGCCTCAGCGCGCGCCCGGGCTCGGAAGCCGTGCGCTGGAGCTGCGATGGCTCCCCCAATTTCAGCCTCTCCGCCGCTGAGCGCTCCACAGCGGGCACCGACGTGATCCTGCAGCTGATGGAGGAGGAGCTGGAGTATCTCGAACCCTCCAGGCTGCGCAATCTGATCACCACCTACTGCGACTTTCTGCCGGTTGAAGTGCAGCTGGAAGGGGAAACCATCAACAAGATGGAAGCGCCTTGGCGGCGCAGTGCCAGGGATCTCACCGATAAAGACTATATCGATTTCTACAACTACCTCTACCCATTTCAAGGAGATCCACTGCTTTGGGTGCATCTGAATACCGACTACCCCTACAGCTTGCAAGGCATCCTCTATTTCCCCAAAATCTCAGGCAGGGCCGATTGGGAAAAGGGAGAGATTCGTCTTTACTGCAATCAGGTGTACGTCAGCGACTCGATCAAGGAGGTTGTGCCCCGCTATCTTCTGCCACTCAGAGGCGTGCTCGATTCACCCGACATTCCTCTCAACGTCAGCCGTAGCGCCTTGCAAACCGATCGACGGGTGCGCTCGATCGGTGCCTTCGTGGCGCGCAAAGTGGGTGACCGTCTCAAAGATCTCCATCAAGAGAACCCCGCGCGCTACGCCGAAATTTGGGAGTCGGTGGCACCCTTCATCAAGATCGGCGCGATGGAAGATGAGAAGTTTGCCGATCAGGTGGAGGCCTCGATTCTTTTTGGCACCACGGCTGCTCCCCCACCGGCCTCCGATCAGGATCAGCCAGCCAACGACCCCATCGTGACGCCAGAGGGGCAGTTCACCACCCTGGCGGGTTACCGCTCCAGGCTGCCGGAAGCGGCGGCCACCCGCATCCTCTACTGCACAGACGAGGCGGGCCAGGCTGGAGCCCTGGCGCTCTGGAAGGGCCAGGGGGCCGAAGTGCTGCTGGCCGACACGTTGATCGATGCCCAATTCATCCCCTGGTTGGAAGCTCGCCACAACGAACTCCGCTTCCAGCGGGTCGACGCCGAGCTCGATGCCAGCCTGCATGAAACCAGCCAGGATCTTGCCGATGCCGATGGCAAAGATGCCTCCGAAAAGCTGCGGGAGATGTTCCGCGCCGCCTTGGCCAACGACAAAATCACCGTGCAGGTGCAGGCCTTGCGAGGGGAGGAGGCCCCCGCAGCCCTGATCCTGCTGCCGGAGCAGATGCGTCGCATGAACGATCTCGGTGCTCTCATGGAGCAGCGGCTGCCTGGTCTTCCCGACCACCACGTGTTGTTGATCAACCGTCGCCATCCCCTGGTGGAGGGGGTGATGAAGCTCTCCAGTGGCGCCATCTTGACCAGTGGCGCCGGCGAGGCCTCGCCCAGCCACCAATTGGCCGAGGATCTGAGCCGTCACATCTATGAAATGGCTCGTTTGGCCGTTGGTGGGCTGGAACCGAATCAATTGGCAGGCTTCCAACAGCGCAGCAGTGATCTGATGGGTCGCTTGATGCAGCGGGCTCTCTAAAACCAACCCCCTTCGGCATCCCCCGCAGATGGCCTCCCTCTCCTCCCGGCGGCGGGTGCTCCAGCTCCTGCTCTCGGCGCTGCCGATCACAGGCATCGGGATGGCCCAGCGAGAGCGTGCGTTGGCGGGCAGTCGTCCGAGTGTCCGCCCGGTGGCGCCCCCTGCCGCCACGGGCCAGGGCCCCGGCCAGGCCGTCAGCGTCTTGATGCCCGCCCCCTTTGCCGATGCCACCGCCCCGGCCGTGCAGCGATTCAATCGCAGCCATGGCAGCCTCCAGATTGCCGTCACCCGGGGCCCCCTCGATACCGAGGCCCTCTCCGATTTGGCCAGCAGCAGCCTGCTTCTCGGGGAATCACCGTTCGACCTGCTGCTGATGGACATCAGCTGGACGGCCCGCTACGCCGCAGCGGGCTGGCTGGCTCCACTGGAGAGCTTGCTGGGCGAGGAGGCCATGGCGGGTCTGCTGCCCGCAGCCAGGTTGGGCAATGCCTTTGACGGTCACCTCTGGAGGATGCCCCTCTCTGGCGATACGGCCCTGCTCTACTGGCGATCGGATCTGTTGCCTCGCCCACCCCGGAACACCGCGGAGTTGGTGGCCATGGCGCGGGAGCTGCAGGGGCAGGGCAAGGTGCGGTGGGGCTATGTCTGGCAGGGCAGGCAATACGAGGGCTTGAGCTGCGTGGTGCTCGAGGTGCTGCACGCCTTTGGCGCCCAGTGGTGGAATGGCCGGAGCGGCCGCACCGATCTCCTCAGCCCCGCGGCCCTGGAGGCCATCACCTGGCTAGACGATCTGGTGCGCAGCGGCATCAGCCCGCCCGGTGTCGCCACCTTCGCAGAAAACGACGCGCTGCAGCTGTTCAGCGCGGGGGAAGCGGCCTTCCTGCGCAATTGGCCCTACGCCTGGGGCCTGATCGAACGGGAGGGCGGGCCCGTCAGCGGCCGCGTCAGCGTGACGCCCTTGGTCGGAGCAGCGGCTGGTTCAGGCGGGGGCACCTTGGGCACCTGGGGCCTGTCCCTGCTGGCGGGCAGTCCCCGCCCCCGGGCGGCAGCCGAGGTGATCCGCTGGTTGACAGGCCCAGAGGTGCAACGGGAGCTGGTGCAGAGCCAGGGCTATGCGCCCACCTGGCAGTCCCTCTACAGCGACGCTGCGCTGCTCGCTTCCCATCCCTTGCTCACCGTGCAGCGAGAGGCCCTGAACACCGCCTTGCTGCGACCCCTGACCCCCCTCTACGCCCAGCTCAGCGATGTGTTGCAACGGCAGATCAACGGACTGCTGGCCTCCGATCTTCGCCCCGAACTCGCCCTGGCCAGGGCCCAGCGGCAAAGTGATCTGATCCTCCGCGCAGCGGGCGCTGCGCAGCCTTGATCACCACCCATGCAGCATCCATGAACGATCAAGGCTCCATGGGCGGCAAGGCGATGCCCCTGCTCTTGATGGCGCCAGCCCTGCTGTTGCTGGCGCTGATTTTCTTCTGGCCTTGGTTGCACTACGGCTGGCTGAGCGTGCATGCCAGCTCCCTGCTCACCGGCCTCCATGCGGAGCCCAATGGGGGAGCCAACTGGCAACGGTTGTTGCAAGATGGTCGCTTTTGGCAAGACGCCCTGCAAACCCTGCGCTTCGCCGGGGTGTCGGTGCTTCTGGAGCTGGGGCTGGGCCTGTTGATGGCCCTCAGCCTGCACCGCCCCTCCTGGGGACGGGGTGCCCTGAGAGCCCTGATGATCCTGCCCTGGGCGCTGCCAGGCACGGTGATGGCGCTGGGTTGGCGCTGGATCCTCAACGATCCCTATGGCCCCCTCAATGGCCTGTTGCAGGCCCTGGGGGGGCGCAGCCATCCCTTCCTGGCCTCGCCTGGCACCACATGGGCCTTCACGGTGTTGGCGGACGTGTGGAAAACGACCCCCTTCGTGGCCATCGTGCTCCTGGCCGGCCTGCAAAGCATTCCTCGCGATCTGGAGGAGGCCTTGCGCCTGGAGGGCGCCGGGAGCTGGACGCTCCTGCGCCGCCTGCAATGGCCCCTGCTCGGTCCCTACGTGGCTCTGGCGGTGCTGTTCCGACTGGCCCAAGCCTTCGGGGTGTTCGATCTGATTCAGCTCCTCACGGGCGGGGGGCCGGCAGGGAGCACCGAAAGCCTGGCCCTCTATGCCTACCTCAATGCCATGCGCTTTCTCGATTTTGGCTACAGCGCCACCTTGATGCTTGCCACCTTCCTGCTGGTGGTGGCCTTGAGTCTGGTGTGGCTGGGCTGGATGCGATGGCAGGGGCCCCGGGGATGATGGGCATTCTTCTGTTGTGCTGGAGTTTGGCGCCGTTGCTCTGGCAGCTGCGCACCTCCTTCCTTGTCGGTGATGTGTTGGTGGGGGAGCAGAGCCCCTCCGGTCTTTCTCCTTGGACCTTGGCCAACTATCGGCTGGTGCTCCATGGGGATCCCTCCCTGACCCAGGTGTTGTGGAACTCCACAGTGTTGGGGCTGATCACCACCCTGCTGACGTTGATCCTGGCCCTGCCTTGTGCCTACGGGCTCCATGATCTGAGGGGGCCTCTGCGACGTTCCATCCACGCAGGCCTGGTGGGGGCAGCTCTGTTTCCCACCGTGTTGCTCTTTCTCTCCCTCTTGCAGGTGGCGCGGTCCCTGGGTCTGGCGAATCACCTGTTGGCGTTGAGCCTTCCCTATGCGGCGCTCTCCCTTCCCTTTGCCATTCTTCTCTTGCAAGCGGCCATCAACGATCTGCCCCCCGAACTCGAGGATGCCGCCCGCCTGGACGGTCTCAACACCTTGCAGCGCCTCAGGCTGATCGTGGCTCCCCTGCTCACTCCCGCCCTGGCAAGCACGGGGTTGTTGGTGTTTTTGGCGAGCTGGAATGAATACCCCATCGCCCTCACCTGGCTGAGCCGCAGCGATCGCCTCACCCTGCCAGCTGCCATGGGGCGAATCGCCTCCTCGTCGATTTACACCATTCCCTACGGCCCCTACGCCGCGGCAACGGTGCTTGGCAGCTTGCCGCTTTTGCTTCTGGTGCTGTTGTTCCAGCGATGGATCATCAGCGGCCTCACCCAGGGAGCCGTGAAGGGATGAGGGGGCTGCAGCTGCAACAGTTGACACGACAGGTGGCCGGGCGAACCCTCCTCGAAGGTGTTGACCTCAAGGTGGCGGAGGGGGAGTGCGTCGCCCTTCTGGGCCCGAGCGGCTGCGGGAAAACCACCACCCTGCGGCTCGTGGCTGGCCTCGATCCCCTGTCCGAGGGACGGGTTCTTCTCGATGGCCACGACATCAGCCACCTCGATCCCGGTCAGCGGCGGGTGGGCATGGTGTTTCAGAGCTATGCCCTCTACCCCCACCTCAGCGTGGCTGACAACCTCACCCTGGGCCTGCGCGTGCGTGGAATTCCCACCAGCGAGCGGGAGGAGCGGCTCGCCCAGACCTTGGCGCTGCTCCAGCTGGAGGAGCTGCGCCTGCGCAGGCCTTCCCAGCTGTCAGGCGGCCAACGGCAGCGGGTGGCCCTGGGTCGCGCCCTGCTTCGTCAACCGCGCATCATGTTGCTCGATGAACCGATGAGCAATCTTGATGCCCAACTCAGGGAGGAGCTGCGGCCCGAGCTGCGGCGTCTGCTCACCAGCGCCGGCCATCCCGTGCTCTATGTCACCCACGATCAGCAAGAGGCGGTGGGGATGGCCGACCGAATTGCCGTGCTCGATCAAGGGCGGCTGCAACAGGTGGGCGACCCCCGCGAGCTCCACCACCATCCGGTGAATCGTTTTGTGGCGAGCTTCATCGGCCGGCCAGCCATCAATCTCTTTCCACCTCAGGCGGGCCGGCAACTGGGCGTGCGCCCTGAGCATTTGCAGCCGGTGCCCAGCGATGGCATCCCGGCCCGCCTGCTGCGCGCTGAATGGAGCGGTCCCCAACAGGTGCTCTGGCTGGAAAGCGCGGCTGGCCTGCTGCGCATGCTCTGGTCCCCCACCAGCCTCCCTCCAGAGCAGCTGATGGTGGGCTGGGCTGACGATGACGCGCTGGCGTTTGATGAGCGCAGCGGAGAACGGCTGCCCAGCTGTGAACCGGGCTGGAATCGCGATTTGATAAGGTCACTCCAGCAATAGTTCAGCTCTGTCATGTCACGCGTGTGCGCACTCACTGGTCAACGTGCCAATAACGGCATGGCTGTCAGCCATTCCCATGTGCGCACCAAAAAGCTGCAGCAGGTGAACCTGCAGAAACGCCGGCTGTGGTGGGCCGAAGGCCAGCGCTTTGTCACGCTGCGCGTGTCGACGCGCACCCTGAAAACCATCCAAAAACGTGGTCTCGGCGCCTACGCCAAGGAGCTGGGCATCAACCTGGCCCGCATCTGAGGTTCCAGGCCAGCTCTGGCACACAACAGGCATCCATCACTGGCATGAAGCGCCGTTCCCTGCTCCGTTGGTTGCCCCAAACCCTCGCTGCAAGCGTTCTGTTCAGCGAAACGGTGGCCAGGACCTCCCCCGCCTTCGCCCTTGGAGGGGTGTTGCCATCCCTCGATCAACCTGCTCCACCGTTTCAGCTGGAGGGTGTGGCTCCAGCTCCGGGGGGGAAGGGTGAGTCTCTGCCAGTGGTGCTGAGCCTCGCCGATTTTCGCGAGCGCTGGCTGATCTTGTATTTCTATCCCAAGGATTTCACCTCAGGCTGCACACTGGAAGCCAAGGGATTTCAACGAGACTTAGCCACCTACCACCACCTTCATGCCGAGGTGGTGGGCGTTAGCACCGACAGCCTCGATCTACACGGATCCTTCTGCGGCGCAGAGGGATTGGCCTACCCCCTGCTGTCTGATCCCGAAGGGGAAGTCAGTCGTCGTTATGGCTCCTGGCTGGCCCCCTCCGCCCTGCGGCACACCTTCTTGATCGACCCCCAAGGTCTGATCCGGGCCCGCTGGGTGGCTGTGCGACCCCTGGCCCATAGCCAAGAGGTGCTGGAAACGCTGAAAGAATTGCAAGCCACTTGATGCCCCTCGCAAAGGCATCAGTGAGCTGATTGGTGTTGGTTGAATCAGGGGCGAGCAAGCGCGCCCACCGGCTTGGCTGGGGCTGCGGCCGGGGTGAGAAGTGTTGGGAAAAAACGCACCATCTGTTTCTGGAAGGATTTCACACTGGCCTCAGAGGCGTAGGGCCCAAGCAACGGGCTTTGGGCTAGAAAAGGCGCTTGATAACAGCGTCGTTGCACAGCCAGCTGGAAAAAGTGTTCCGCCATCTCTGACTGGCCCAGCACGACAGCGCTCAAACCCCAAAAGCTTGCCAGGCCGGAAGCTGCGCTGCCTCCGGCCTGGGCTTCGTGAAGCAGCGACTCCGCCCGGGCTGTGTCGCCAACCCTGGCCAACACATAGGCCAAGACGGCCTGCAACCCCTGAGACGACGCGCCGATGGCCGCAAGGCTTTGAAGCGCTGCACTCCGCTCGCCACGGTGGGCATGAAGCAGGGCCAAAAACAGGTGTGTGGCTGGCAGGCTGCCATCCATGCGGAGCTGGGCCTCGAGCATCTCGATCGCCGCTTCGGTTTGCCCCAGTTGCAGAGTGAGTTGGGCTGCCAACAGCCAGCCCATGGGGAGATCACCATCGAGGTGGGACTCCAACAAGGCCAGGCCCTCCCGGGCACGCCCACAGGCCATCAGATGACGCACCCAGCTCAGCAAAGGCAGGCCATAGCCCAGTTGGTGGGGCAACCAGCTGCCAAAACTCTCATCCACAAGCTTGGGTTGCCAGTGCAAGAGGGAGATGACCTCGGCTCGCAAGGGCAGCAAATCCTCGGGTGGAGCGTTGAGCTGCTCGGCACGATTCAAGAATGGCTCGACGATGGCTCCCACCGATTGACTGTCTTGCAACCCCCAACGGCAGCAGTTGAGGTGGAGGGAGGTGAGAAAGAGAATCGCCTCACAAAAAGAAGGGGATGTCTGCAAGGCAAGCTGGAGGAGTTTGCGCGATCGCTCCAACTGCGCCGGGTCGAGATAGCGGGAGGCGACCCTGGCTTCCAGGTAATACTCCAGCGCCAGGGGACTTGGAGTTGACATCTCGCTGACCATAACCGGGGTCGGCTCTTCGAGCTTCAGGACATGGGCAGCAAAGACGTAGCCGCTGCCGTAGGTGGTTGAGATCACGCGGCCGCCAAGGGGGCCTTGATCTAACACTTGCCGCAAACTATGAACGGCTCGTGCCAGGCTCACATCGCTCACTTTGGAGTGACCCCACACCTCTTCAACAAGTTGGGACCGCTCAATCAGCTTGCCGGAGTGGCGCACAAAACAGAGCAAAAGCTTGCGTTGCAGGGGACTCAAGGTGATCACACCTCCGCCCAGTCGCAAGATGCCATCACCACTGAGCACGTAGGGGCCGACCTGCCAGGACGTCACTGAACCCATCCATCCTGGAGCAGCTTACATGCTGCATAAGTGATGCAGTGAGTTCATCGAGGAACAGTTGAGCCATGGCTGCTGCCTCAACATCAGGGCGCCTCTGCAATCAATTTGCGAAGGTTTGCTCCAAAAGTGCTCGATGCACTGCCGTACCCCGCTGCAGCGCTGCGATCGCTGCATCTGGCGTTGGGCGATCGATCTGCTGCAGCCACTGATCGGCGAGCTGGGGATGGGGAGCGCCCTCCAGATCCTGGAGCGGACAACCCAAGGCCCGCGCCGCTGCCGCCACCTTGGGGTCGTAACTCAACGCAGCCACAGGACTTCCCGCCAAGGCCGCCAGAATCAGGCCATGTAGACGCATCGCGATCACCAGGCCCGCCTCTGCAAACAACGTCATCGCCTCAGCCGGATCCTCCACGTGAATCTCCTGGCTGCGCTCCAGCACCGCCTTGGGCACCGCATCGGCCTGATCGAGCCGTTGAAGCAAGCCGCGGTCCTGCAGGCGATGAAATGGGAGCCACAGCAGATCTCGCTTGGAGCGCTCTACAAGGGTGGCAAGGGCCTGCAGGTAGGGACGCCAACCCGGGGGATCCAGGTGTCGCAATGGCCGCCAACAGAGAACGATGGGACCCTTCTCCCCTCGCCAGGACAGGCGGGGATAGGCCCATACCGGATCGCTCCCGATGACCTGGGTTCGCTGCCCCAGGCTTCTGGCCAATTGGCCAGAAGCTGCGTCCCGCCAACTGATCCCCGACGCCAGGGGGAGAGCGAGGCTCACCAGAGCCCTGCTGATCGGGCGGCGCAGGGGCCCCAGCCCCTGCCCCCAAAGAAGCACGGGCTTGCCTTGCAGGCGAGCAACGGCCATCAACAGGCAGTAGTAGAGGAGGCTGGGAAAGCTCGTGGCATCCTGCAGCAGGCTGCCGCCCCCCAACACCAGGGCATCGCAGGAGGCCAGGCGTGCCGCCACCTCCGCCAAGCGTCGCCTGTTGCAGGTGGCCACGCCAAAGCGGTTCTCAACCCAGGCTTGATCGTGGGCCGTCACCAGCGGGGTGGATCCCTTGGGCAGCTCCAGAAGCAGCACCTCCAGGAGGGCGTCATCCCCGAGGTTGTGTTCCCCGTAATACCCGCAGATCATGGGTCGGCGTCGTTTGCCCTCCCTTGCCATGGCTCCCTTCGCCGTTGCCTGAAGTTAAGAGCCCACTTGCTTGAATTGCAGGCAACCCTGGGCCTTTGGCACCGCTTCGATGCACGCCCTCTCTCTTGGCACCTGGTGGATCCATATCACCTCAGTGGTGGAGTGGCTTCTGGCGATCTTTGCCGTTCAGGCTTTCGGCCGGCGGCGCGGCGAAGGCAGTTGGCGTTGGTTGGCGTTGGCGATGATCCCCGCCCTGGTGAGCGCCATGGCAGCGTGCACCTGGCATCTGTTCGACAACGCTCCAGCGCTCAAGGGGTTGGTGGTGCTTCAAGCCGGCTGCACGCTGCTCGGCAACGTCTGCCTGGCCGTGGCCGCTTGGTGGCTGTTGCAAGAGCAACACCGTGCCGATGCCCTTCCACCCTCGCCAAAAGATCCATGGTGCCCCTGATTGCAGAGACTGTGCCCCTGAGCTGGCTGGCCGGATTCAACCCCGGGCCGTTGTTTGTGCTCTCCCTGGCGCCGTATTTGGCCTTCTTGTTTTGGGCTTCACGGGTGCGCGCCTTTCCGCGCTTGGCGCTGGTGGGCTTTCAGCTCACGCTGCTGTTCGTCGCCGTCACCATCGGCGCCTCCATCGTGGCCCAAGCGCGCTACGGAGCCTTGCTCGCCAATGTGGATGGCCTGCATGGCGGCGCCGAGGCGTTCCTCACCCTCAGCAATCTGCTGGTGTTGATGGGTTTTCTCCCGCAAGCAGCGAAGCGCTGAAATGAAACGGCGCTGTTCCATGCCTGCGTGGTGGCCCAAGGTCCTCGGCAGCCTTGCCGCTGCCTGCCTGGTGGGAAGCTGCCAGCTTGCGGCCTGGCCGCAAAGCACGGCCAAGGTGTTGCGGGTGGGTGTGGTCGATGGGGCTGAGCCCTGCAGCTTCCGACAAGAAGGGGTGTGGAAGGGCCTGGCCGTCGATCTGTGGAGCCGCGTGGCCACGGAAGAGAAACTTCCCTATCTCCTTGAGGAGTGGCCAAACTTGCAATCCCTGTTGAACGCCACCCGCCGCAACCAGGTGGATGTGGCCGTGGGTTGCATCAATCTTTCGCCCGACAGGCTGGCCACCACCGCCTTCTCCCTGCCGTTTCAAGAGGATGGTTTGGCGGTGTTGGCGATGCCCAGCCGCTTGGACTTGGGAAAGGCTTTCCTGCGCAGCCTGCTTGGACCCTCCCTTTTGCTTCTGCTAGGCGGCTTCCTGCTCGGCATAGGGGTGTTGAGCTGGCTCACCTGGAGGGTGGAGAGCCATGACGCCTCCCCGGAAACCTCCGAGCTTGGCAGGATGCGGAGCTTCGCGAGGATTTTTCAGATCCTGGCCACCGGCCCAGGGAGCAACACGATCGTGAGAACCACCCGCGGCCATCTGCTGGTGTTGTTGGCCTATTTGGTGCGCATCGTTTCAGCCTCGCTCTTGGTGGGTTTTCTGACCATCCACGTTGTTGAAGAGACGCGTGAGCGCAGCAAAGGCGGTTTGAAGGGGCTGCAAGACTTGCGGGGCCTTCGGGTGGCAGTGCGCCCCGGCACGATCAGCGCCGCCGTGCTCGACGAGCTGAATCAGGGCTCGGCTGGGCCGAAGGTCCAGGCTGTGGCGATGGCCAAGGTGAAGCTGGCGATTGACCTGTTGCAACAGGGAGCCGCGGATGCCGTTCTGGCCGACGAACTCCAGCTGAGCTACGTGCTCGCCCACCACACAGGCCTCAAGCGCCTCCCCTCCTTGGTGATGCGCGGCCTGCGCCCCGAGTCGCAGGGATTTGCCTACGCGCCCCAACTGCCGAGCGCAACGGCGCTGCGCATTGATCTGGCCATCAGCCGGCTGAAGCGCTCGGGGGAGGTCACGCTGCTGCGGGAAGAGGCTCTGCGAGCGCCAAATCAACAGCCTCTTCAATGAACAAGTCTTACGGGCGGGCGAAGCGGCCCGATCCACCCCGGAAGATAGGGCGGTTGCTTTGGCGTCATGCTTCTTCCGATCCTGGCGTTGGCCCCCGCCACCGTCTCCTGGTCACCGAAAGTCGCTTTGGTGATGATCGTGGCGAATGTCATCGCCATCGCCATCGGCAAAGCCACCATCAAACAACCGAATGTTGGCCTTCAGCTGCCCAGCTCGTCGCTCTTCGGTGGCTTGAGCCACGGAGCCATGTTGGGCACCATCAGCCTTGGTCACATTCTTGGCATGGGAGCCATACAAGGGCTAGCCGCCCGCGGCGTGCTCTGACGCCAGGCTCGGCAAGGGTCCCCTTCTCCACCCAACGCGCTGAGCGGGCACCCCTCTGGCGAGGGGAGCCCGCTCAGCGCACAGTCACTGGTGCCGTGGAAGGCTGGATGCCGTCTGTGGAAAGCGGACGCAGCTGGTCGGCAAAGTGATCCTGGATTCTCTTGGCCATCTGGGCAGGGGTGAGTCCCAGGCTCTCCTTGCTCTGCTCGGGGCTCGCATGGTCGACCAGAACGTCTGGGATGCCGATCCGCAAGACGCTGGCTTGGATGCCATGGTCGCTCAGCGCCTCCACCATGGCGCCGCCAAAACCGCCGGCGAGAGCGCCTTCCTCCATGGTCACCACGCGGCTGATGCGGCGGGCCAGGGGCAACAACAGATGTTCATCAAGGGGACGAAGGAAGCGGGCGTTCACCACGGTGGCCCGCACACCTTTCTCCTGGAGCAAGCCAGCAGTGGCCATGGCCGGCGACACCATGGCCCCGTAAGCCACGATCAACAGATCATCCCCATCGGTGAGCTGCTCCGCCCGACCAATCTGGAGCGGTTGCCAGCCTTCCTCCATCAGCGGCACACCCTCCCCTTCGCCGCGAGGGAAGCGAATCGCGCAGGGGCCATCGTGGTCGAGGGCGGTCACCAACATGCGCTGCAACTCCGCTTCATCCTTGGGTGCCATCACGGTGAAGTTGGGGACGGCGCGCAGATAGCTGATGTCGTATTGCCCCTGATGGGTGGGCCCATCCGCCCCCACGATGCCGGCCCGATCCAAAACGAAGGTCACCGGTAACTTTTGAATGCCCACGTCGTGGATGATCTGGTCGTAGGCCCGCTGCAGAAAGGTGCTGTAGATCGCCACCACGGGCCGCAGCCCCTCGCAGGCCATGCCAGCCGCCATGGTGACGGCATGTTGCTCGGCGATCCCCACATCGAAGTATTGATCGGGCAGGGCCTTCTCGAGCAGATCCAGGCCTGTGCCCGTGGCCATGGCTGCCGTGATGCCCACCACCCGGGGATTCTGCTCGCAGATTTTCACCAGGGTTTGACCGAAGACTTTGCTGTAGCTCGGCGGTTTGGGCTTGCTGGAGGGGTAGGCCTTGCCCGTGCGCAGATCAAAGGCCGACTGGGCGTGGTATCCCACCTGGTCGGCCTCGGCATAGGGATATCCCTTTCCTTTGGTGGTGGCCACATGCACAAGCACAGGGCCGTCGCAACGATGGGCGGCTTGGAAGGTGCGCACCATCGAGGCGATGTCATGGCCGTCAATAGGCCCCATGTAGGTGAAGCCAAGCTCCTCAAACACGGCGCCCACCTTTGGCACAGCCAGGCGCCGCATGCTTTCTTTGAGGTTTTTGAGTTCTGGTGGCAATTCGCCGTGGAGGAACGGCAAGTGGCGGATGGCTTCCTCGGCGTTGCCTGAGAGGAACTGCACCGGTTTGCTCAGCCGCATCCGGTTGAGGTGGGTCGAAAGCGCGCCCACCGGGGGTGAAATCGACATGTCGTTGTCGTTGAGCACCACCAACAAGCGTGTCTTCGGAAGGTGGCCGGCGTGGTTGATGGCCTCCAGGGCCATGCCGCCGGTGAGGGCACCATCACCAATCACCGCCACACATTTAAAGGTTTCACCGCGGCGATCCCTGGCCAAAGCCATGCCCAGGGCCGCTGAAATGCTGGTGGAGGCATGGCCAGCGCCGAAATGGTCAAAGCGGCTTTCGCAGCGCTTCAGATAGCCCGCGACGCCATTTTTCTGACGCAGCGAAGCGAAATCGCGATACCGCCCGGTCACCATCTTGTGGGGATAGGCCTGGTGACCCACGTCCCACACCACCCGATCCTGATCGAGGTCCAGGGTTTGGTAGAGAGCCAGGGTGAGCTCCACCACCCCCAATCCCGGTCCGAGGTGGCCTCCCGTCGCTGAAACCACCTCAAGGTGCCGCTCACGAATCTGGCGGGCGATGGCTTCCAATTCAGCGGTGGTCAGACCGTGCAGTTGATTGGGATGGTTCAGCTCACTCAGGTGCATCCGCAAATCTCACGATCGACCCGCAATCTAAGACTCTCTCTTCAAAGGACAGAGTCGATCGCGACGGTTTCGCCCCGGCTCGGCCCTGCCCTGGTGGCCTGAACCGCCACTTGCCACACTGAAGAGATGAGCCAGATGCCTGCCATCCCGTCCATGCGAGGTTCCGAGCCGCCCGGGGGGGCCTGCCAGGGGATGGCGGGCGATGTGCCGGAGCCCAGTCCATACCTGCAGCACATCCTCAGGGCCCGGGTCTACGACGTGGCCATCGAATCCCCCTTGGATGCGGCCCCCAACCTGTCGAGGCGCCTGGCAAACCAGATCCTCCTGAAAAGGGAGGATCTCCAGCCGGTTTTCAGCTTCAAACTGCGCGGCGCCTACAACAAGATGGTGGGGCTGCCGAGAGACCGGCTGGAGGGTGGTGTGATCGCCGCCAGTGCGGGCAACCATGCCCAGGGGGTGGCGCTCTCCGCCCAACACCTCGGCTGCCGGGCTGTGATCGTGATGCCGGTCACCACCCCGGAGGTGAAGGTGCGCTCCGTGGCAGCCCGCGGCGCAGAGGTGGTGCTGCACGGAGACACCTACGACGAGGCCTATGCCGAAGCGCGGCGGCTGGAGCAGGAGCGGGGGTTGACCTTCATCCACCCCTTTGATGACCCAGACGTGATCGCCGGCCAGGGCACCATTGCCATGGAGATCCTCAGGCAGGTGTCCACTCCGCCAGCGGCCATTTATGTGGCTGTGGGCGGCGGCGGGTTGATCGCTGGGATCGCTTCCTATGTCAAGAGTCTCTGGCCCCAGGTGGAGGTCATCGGTGTCGAACCGGTGGACGCGGACGCGATGAGCCGTTCCCTGGCCCAGGGGGAGAGGGTGCGGCTGGAGTCCGTTGGCCTGTTTGCCGATGGGGTGGCGGTGCGGCAAGTGGGGGTGCACACCTTTGCCTTGGCCCAGCGTTATGTGGATCGCATGGTGACCGTGGACACCGATGCGATCTGTGCCGCCATGAAAGACGTGTTCGAAGACACCCGCTCCATCCTTGAGCCGGCAGGGGCTTTGGCCATCGCCGGTCTGAAGGCCGATGTGGAGGCCCGCTCGCTGCGAAATCACACGCTGGTGGCCGTGGCCTGCGGGGCCAACATGAATTTCGACCGTCTGGCTTTTGTGGCCGAGCGCGCCGAACTGGGGGAAGCACGGGAGGCTCTGCTCGCCGTTGAGATTCCAGAACAACCGGGCAGTTTGCGAAGATTTTGTGCTCTGCTCGGCCAGCGCAGCCTCACGGAGTTCAGCTATCGCTTGGCCGATCTTGCAGTGGCCCACATTTTCGTGGGGGTGCGCATCAGCGATCGCCAGGACACCCAGCACCTGATCGCGGAGTGGGAAGCGGCGGGCTTTCCCTGCCTCGACCTCACGGAGAACGAACTGGCCAAGCTGCATCTTTGCCACATGGTGGGTGGGCGGCTGCCCAGCCGGGCAAACCAGGCCCAAGGCCGTGGGGAGGAGCTGCTGTATCGGTTTGAATTTCCCGAGAAACCGGGGGCTTTGATGGCCTTTGTGAGCGCCCTGCACCCGAATTGGAACATCAGCATTTTTCACTATCGCAATCATGGAGCCGATGTGGGGCGCATCGTTGTCGGTGTGCAGGTGCCAGCAGAGGAGATGGACGAGTGGCAAGAATTCCTGCTCTCTCTCCCCTATCAACACTGGCAAGAAACAGACAATCCCGCCTACCAATTGTTTCTTGGCGAGTGCAAGGAATCCTCCTTGCAAAGGTTTGGGGCTCTGCGAGTTTGAATCACAATAAGCAAGGCGATGATTGTCAACAGAGCTGGTAACGGTATGATCTCTATCTCAAGCATGGAACTGGATCTGAATGGGCCATGTCAAATGCTGACGATCCCCTGGTGACGTTCGCTTCACCAGGCGAGGCAGATCCAGCACGTCCAGAGCTGGACACGGACCTTGCAGCGGAGTCTGACGAGAAAGAGATGGCAGAGGACCATCCATTTGAGACTGCCACTGCATCGCCTTCTGCCCTGACACAAGTGATGAGTGGCCTTTCCCAACCTGCCAGGTTGGAAGCCATTCTTTATTTAAAAGGGCGGCCGCTCAGCTTGGCCGAGCTGGCGGGTCTTTCAGGGATGGAGCGGGAGGATGTGGAGGTGGCCTTGATCACGCTGATGGCGGATTATGCCCATCGCGACACCGCTCTGGAAATTTTCCAAGACGGCCAAACCTACAGCCTTCAATTGCGGCAGGGGCTCAATGATCTGGTGCAAGTGTTGCTCCCCGTCGACCTTTCCACCGCAGCCCTGCGCACCCTGGCCACCATCGCCTTGAAAAAGAAACTTCTTCAATCCGAGCTTGTCGAGCTGCGGGGATCTGGGGCCTACGACCACATCAAGGAGTTGCTGGCGCAAAACTTCATTGAACGCAAGCGGCAGAGCGATGGACGTTCCTACTGGTTAACGCTCAGTGAAAAATTTCACCGCACATTTGCGATTGATCGGCAAGCCGAACCCATGCAGCGGCCTTCAGGAGCGGAAGTGGAGGACAGCGCTGCCTAAGCTTCCTTAGAATCGACTGATTGAAGAGGCTTCCATGGCTGCGTTGGTGATGATCGCTGCGGTGCTCTTGCAAACCCTCAAGATCTACAGCCTCGTCTTGATCGTGCGGGTGCTGCTCAGCTGGTTTCCCAATCTGGATTGGAGCAATCCCATCCTTGCCGCCGTCGCATCGATCACCGATCCCTTCCTGAATCTTTTCCGCGGATTCATTCCCCCGATTGGCGGCCTCGATCTCTCCGCCCTGGTGGCCTTTGTGTCCCTGAGCCTGATGCAAGGCCTGCTCGAGCAAAGTGTGATGCTGTTGGCGAATGCCTCAGCCGGGGTTTGAACCCCCCTCATCCAGAGGCTCGCACCGCAGATTCAGCCGCTGAGATCCTGCTCCAAGGGGAGCTGCTCCTCCCCTTCCGCGACTCTGGTGCGCACGGGTGCCCGGAAACCCCGAGCTTTCACTTGTCCCACCCGAAACGGTCCCGGTGTGCCTGCGGGCACAGATAGCCTCAAGGCAAAGGGGGAGCGCCCTGGCGCCACGTCACCGATGCTGCCCACACGGGTGCGGTTGGGGAGCACCGGTTCGCCGCTGCTATCCAAGATCACCGCAAACACGTCCGTGTCCACCACCGGAGCTTTGCCGGTGTTGATCACCTCCCCTCGCAAGGCGTAGCAGGAGGCCACGCTGCTGGGCGACTGGGCTTGACTCCCCGCATCCGAAGCGGGACAAGGAGCCAGACTCACCTGCTCCACCTTCAGCTCCGCGGCCATACTGGCCGCAGGCAAGCCCAAGACCACCAGGAGAACAAGCCAGAGCGCCAGCAGATGGCGAGACATCCTGAAGGGCTGTTGGGCACTCACCGCCGATCTCCACTGCCAGCAATCACGTTACGCTCTGCCCGGCTGGCCAGCTTGGCAAGATTGGCTTCAGCAATGGCGTTCAAATCGAGCTCCAATTCGCTCGCCAACCGGGCCACATACCAGAGCACATCGCCCAGCTCCAAGGCCAGATCAGCTCGGATCGCATCGCTGAAGTGGCCCTCCTGATCACGGAGCACTTTTTTCACCTTGTCTGCCACCTCGCCAGCCTCTCCACAAAGCCCAAGGGTGGGGTAGATGGGGTTGGCCCCCACCTCCGGGTAGCGAGCCGTCTGGGCGGTGCGTCCTTGGTAGGTCTGGAAGTCCATGACGAGCCCGGGGTGGCTACTGCGGATGGTAGTTTCCGGCTGAACTGCAGGCTCGGGCCATCCCATGCGTCGCACCAAGATCGTGGCCACGATCGGCCCCGCCACGGAATCGCCCGAGATGCTCCGTGCACTGATTCAAGCCGGGGCCACCACGTTTCGCCTGAACTTTTCCCATGGCGACCACGACGAGCATGCCCATCGCATTGCCACCATCCGGCAGGTTGCCCACGAAATGGGTGTTCACATCGGCATCCTGCAGGATTTGCAAGGCCCCAAAATCCGTCTCGGACGCTTTGAGCTGGGCCCAATCACCCTGGCCGTGGGAGATGCTTTTGCTCTCACCTCCAAAGATGTGCCGTGCAACAAACAAATCGCAACGGTCACCTACGACAGGCTCGTCGAGGAGGTGCCGACAGGAAGTCGCATCCTGCTCGACGATGGCCGCGTCGAGATGGTTGTGGATCATGTTGATCTGGAAGATCAAACCCTGCAGTGTCGGGTGACAGTGGGCGGGGTGCTCTCCAATAACAAGGGCGTTAACTTTCCCGATGTGCAGCTTTCCATTCGGGCATTAACCGGAAAAGATCGTCGAGACCTGGCCTTTGGCCTCCAGCAAGGCGTGGATTGGATTGCCCTCAGTTTCGTGCGCAATCCATCAGATATTCTTGAGATTCGCGAACTCATCCGCGGACAAGGTGCCTCCACACCAGTGGTGGCCAAGATAGAGAAGTTTGAAGCGATTGAAGCGATTGATTCGATTCTGCCCCTCTGTGATGGCGTGATGGTTGCTCGGGGGGATCTTGGGGTGGAAATGCCTGCAGAAGAAGTGCCTCTGCTGCAGAAAGAATTGATCCGCAAGGCCAACAGCTTGGGCATTCCAATCATCACAGCCACGCAGATGTTGGATTCGATGGCGGCTTGCCCCCGGCCCACACGGGCGGAGGTTAGCGATGTCGCCAACGCCATCCTAGATGGCACCGATGCTGTGATGCTCTCCAACGAAACAGCCGTTGGTGATTATCCCGTTGAGGCCGTCGCCACCATGGCGCGCATCGCACGTCGCATCGAGAGGGACTATCCGCAGCGAATTTTAGACGGTCAAATGGCCACAACGATCCCGAACGCCATCAGCCAGGCCGTGAGCAGCATTGCCCGCCAGCTCAATGCCGCAGCCATCCTGCCTTTGACACAAACCGGCTCCACCGCACGAAATGTGAGTAAGTTTCGACCTAGCACCCCCATCCTGGCGATCACAAGTGAGGTGTCTGTGGCCCGGCAATTGCAGTTGGTTTGGGGTGTGAATCCGCTCCTGATTTCTCAGCAAGCCTCCACGGAAAGCACCTTCAGCCTTGCCATGGGTGTGGCGCAGCAAAAAGGATTGTTGAAAGAGGGTGATTTGGTGGTGCAAACCGCCGGCACACTCGAAGGGGTGAGTGGCTCAACCGATTTGGTGAAAGTTGGCATTGTGTCGGCCGTGTTGGGTCGGGGCATGGGAATTGGCAGCGGATCCGTCAGCGGCAAAGTGCGTCTCGCCCAGAGCCCAGAGGAGGCGGCCCGAGTCGAAAATGGGGAGATTTTGGTGGTGAGAGAAACCTCCGCTGCCTATCTAGAGGCGATCCGAAAAGCGCGAGGGATCATCGCGGAAATGGAGGGGCGGCACAGCCATGCCGCTGTGATCGCTGAGCGGCTTGGCATCCCTGTGATTGTGGGGGTGGCCAATGCCACCAACGATTTGCGGCAAGGTGAAATTGTCACTCTGGAGATTCACCAGGGTGTCGTCCATCGCGGCACGCGCAGCCACAAGTTACCCAATGGTGTGAATCCGCTATAACCAGGCCTTGTTGGCAACCTGCCATGGGCACGGGAACGGTTCCGCTGCGGGAAACAGCCGCTATGGCTGTGGCCACCCTCAAAGGTCATCGTCTCAGAAGCCTCCTGACGATGCTCGGAATTGTGATCGGCAACGCTTCGGTGATCACCTTGGTTGGCCTGGGCAAAGGAGCCCAGCGGCTGGCCGATCAACAGCTCAATTCCCTCGGCCCCAATGTTCTCTTCATTGTTCCTGGTCGCAATGACACTCGACGACAGGGATTGGATTCTCCCAAAACTCTGATTCTTGAAGATGCCGAGGCGATCGCTGAGCAAGTGCCCTCAGTGCGCCGGGTTGCCCCACAAATCTCTCTGCTCGAAGTGGTGCAAGCCGGCTCTCAAACCGCCTCTGCCACGGTCACCGGAGTGACTCCCGACTTTTTGGGGGTGCGGAGTTTTGAGATTGCCAAGGGGCGTTTCATCAGCGAAAGTGATATCAAAGCAGCTAGAAATATTGTTGTTCTTGGTCCTGATCTCAAAGATAAAATCTTCCCCACCGGTGATGCAATCGGCAAGCGCTTGCGTATCCGGGATCAATCCTTCGAAGTGGTTGGAATCATGGAGGCCAAGGGGGCGGTATTTGGCAGCAATCAAGACGAAACCGCTTACCTCCCCCTATCCACCATGGTGAGTCGTCTTAGTGGCCGCGACCCCACCTATGGCATCAGTTTGAGTTTCATTAGTGTGGAGGCGAAGGATGAGGCGAGTATGGGGGCAGCCTCCTTCCAGATCACGAATTTATTGCGGCAGAGACACCGCATCTTGAGGGAGGACGACTTTGTTGTTCGGTCGCAAAAAGATGCTCTATCGATCGTGCAAACCATCACCGGCGGACTCACTCTCTTGCTTGGGGCCATTGGGGCGATCTCCCTTTTGGTGGGAGGGATCGGCATCATGAACATCATGCTCGTGTCGGTGAGTGAGCGCACGGAAGAAATAGGCCTTCGCAAAGCCCTCGGTGCGCGGAGCAGCGATGTGCTGAAGCAATTTTTGGTGGAGGCGCTCCTGCTCTCCAGCGTGGGTGGCTGTGTGGGCGGTCTGCTTGGCGTGGGAGCAGTCACCCTGGTGGCCGCTGTGACCCCTCTACCGGCAACGATTGGTCCGGCAATGGTCATCATCACTGTGGGGTTTTCTGGTTTGATTGGCCTGTTTTTTGGTGTGGTGCCTGCCAAGAGAGCAGCGGCGCTCGATCCAATCGTTGCCCTGAGAAGCCTCTAGAGAGAGCAAAGCCAGCCAAACCCCAAAAAAAGGTTAAGAGTGCAGAAGTGTTCTCTTCTGCACAAAAACCACCCCCACCGCGGACTCGCTATCAGTGTGTGGCTCTGCTTTACTTCTACGTTGGATCGTCCCGCTATGAGCTCAGAAGCAACGGTCGCTAGTCCAAAGCAGATGCAGGATTGCAGCTACCGCAACACTTCTGATCGCATGGTGATTTTGCGTTGTTGCGGCAGCGACCAATTTTTCTTGGAGAGAGTCGTCTTCCCCTTCGAGCTCTTGGCATTTGCTTGCCCGCCCATGAGCGAGGTCAAGATTTGGTCGCATGGGCTATATGGACCTGAGCTCTTGGAATCGTTACATTCCGAACGTTTGCTGGCAGACCGATCTGCCCCCCACTCAATCGCCGCGCCCGAGGGCATGTTCCCCCCTTCCACATCAGCCACACTCCAAACCACCCCCTGGTTGCAAGCCAGCTGATTGGGAAGCAGCGCATCGCCCACTCACAAGTGCGCAACAAGGTCCTTTACAATTGATCCAGAACTTCTGGACCTGGATGAATCAACGTTGGCGGCTCATTGTTCTTTGGGCGTTACCCCTCTTGGTTGCTGCCCTCCTCGGCTGGCAACTCTTCAGCGGCAACGGCACGAATCTTTCCAACAGTCCACTGAAATCGCCAGCCAACTCAGCTGTCGGGCGTATGAGCTATGGGCGATTTCTGGACTATGTAGATTCTGGCAGGGTCAATTCTGTCGATTTCTACAATTCCGGACGCAGTGCAGTCGTTGAGATTGTCGATGCAGATCTCGATAATCGCGTGCAACGACTGCGCGTCGACCTGCCTGGGATTGCACCCGATCTTTTGAATAAGCTGAAGCAGGAATCAATCAGTTTTGATATTCACGCTCCCAAAACGAACCCTCCAGTTATTGGTTTGCTCGGCAACCTTCTCTTCCCGTTGCTGCTGATTGGTTCCCTGATCTTTCTGGCGCGTCGCTCCCCCGGCATGCCTGGTGGCCCAGGACAAGCCATGCAGTTTGGCAAGACCAAAGCAAGATTTTTGATGGAGGCTGAAACCGGGGTGAAATTTGATGATGTCGCCGGTGTGGAAGAAGCCAAGCAAGATCTTCAAGAGGTCGTGACGTTTCTCAAAACTCCGGAACGCTTCACCTCCATTGGAGCGCGTATTCCCAAAGGTGTGCTGCTGGTTGGTCCTCCAGGAACCGGCAAAACGCTCTTGGCGAAAGCCATTGCAGGAGAGGCGGGAGTGCCATTCTTCTCCCTCTCTGGCTCAGAGTTCGTCGAGATGTTTGTTGGTGTTGGCGCAAGCCGCGTGAGAGATTTGTTCAAAAGAGCCAAAGAAAATAGCCCCTGCTTGATCTTCATCGATGAGATCGACGCCGTTGGCAGACAGCGCGGAGCAGGTATCGGCGGTGGCAACGATGAGCGCGAGCAAACGCTCAACCAATTGCTGACCGAGATGGATGGCTTTGAGGGGAATAGCGGCATCATCATCATTGCTGCCACCAACCGCCCTGATGTCCTGGATTCTGCCTTGATGCGTCCAGGTCGCTTTGACCGTCAGGTGAGCGTGGATGCCCCCGATATCAAGGGCAGATTGTCCATTCTGAATGTTCACTGCCGCAACAAGAAGCTTGCGCCAGATGTCTCCCTTGAGGCGATTGCCCGCAGGACGCCGGGCTTTACTGGCGCCGACCTGGCCAACCTGCTCAACGAAGCCGCCATCCTCACCGCCCGTCGTCGTAAAGAAGCCATCACCCTCTCTGAGATTGATGATGCTGTTGATCGGGTGATTGCTGGCATGGAGGGCAAGCCTCTCACCGATGGTCGCAGCAAGCGGCTGATCGCCTATCACGAGGTTGGTCATGCCCTCATCGGCACCCTGGTGTCCAACCATGATCCCGTGCAAAAAGTGACGTTGATTCCCAGGGGCCAGGCGCAGGGTCTGACCTGGTTTGCACCAGATGAGGAACAAATGCTTGTGAGCCGTGCCCAGCTCAAGGCACGAATCATGGGAGCGTTAGGCGGACGGGCCGCTGAGGATGTGGTGTTCGGCCATGCGGAGGTGACCACCGGTGCTGGAGGCGACATCCAACAGGTGGCTTCCCTGGCCCGACAGATGGTGACCCGTTTTGGCATGAGTGAACTGGGCCCAGTTTCACTGGAAGCAGGCAATCAGGAGGTTTTTCTTGGGCGAGACTTGATGACGCGCAGTGATCTTTCCGATGCTGTGGCAGCCAAGATTGATCTGGCCGTTCGCCAGATCGTTTCGACCTGTTATGAGGAAACGAAAAACATTGTCATTCAACATCGTGATTGCATTGATCGCCTGGTCGACGTATTGATTGAGAAGGAGACCTTGGATGGCGAGGAATTCCGCTCGATCGTCTCTGAGTTCGTTGATGTTCCCCAAAAAGAAAGGTTTACTCCTTTCCTGCAAGAGACCAATTCATCGGCAGCAAGTTAGCCAGTCCATCCTTACCTTAAGTTTCAGAAAGCACCCGCTGGTTCAGCGGGTGCTTTCTCATTTGCTGGACGTCGTCATCTCTGCTTGTTAAAGGGGACGCACCGGCCTTTTTTCAATCACTTTATCGATCAATCCATAGGAAACGGCTTCCGTTGGCGACATGAAAAAATCCCTGTCGGTGTCCTCTTGAATCCTGCTCAGGGGTTGGCCGGTCCGATCGGCAAGCTCTTGATTGAGCTTCTGCTTGAGATAGAGGATTTCATCAGCTTGAATACGAATATCACTGGCCTGGCCCCTCGCACCACCAAGAGGTTGGTGAATCATGATCCGGGAGTGGGTCAAGCTGCTGCGCTTGCCTGGGGCTCCCGCGCAAAGAAGAAAGGCCCCCATGCTGGCGGCCAAACCGACACAAACAGTCTGCACATCGGGTTTGATGTGTTGCATGGTATCAAAGATTCCGAGGCCGTCGTAAACCGAACCACCCGGGGAGTTGATATACATAAACACGTCTTTATCCGGATCTTCAGCTTCTAAAAACAAGAGTTGAGCGACCACCCGGTTGGCAGACTCAGCCGTCACCGGTTCACCAAGAAAAATGATGCGTTCGCGTAAAAGCCGCGAATAAATGTCAAACGCTCTCTCTCCACGGCCAGATTCCTCTACCACGATCGGGATCATGGAAGTCAAAGGCAAACTTTTTCAATCTTAGCCATCGGGCCCAGCCTCACCCGCTCGGGGCAGGGGCGCCGCTATGGTCGCTGACGTCTGATCATGTGAGCCACGTGAGCCCCTTTCTCACAGTTGCCGACAGCAAGAGAGCGTTCCATGCTGCCTTCCCCCATGTGATCAGCCCTCTGTATCGCCGACTGGTGGACGAGCTGCTCGTGGAACTCCACCTTCTCAGTCACCAGAAGGGATTCCAGGCTGACCCACTCTTTGCTCTCGGGCTGGTGCAGGTGTTTGAAACCGGCACCCGCGGCTACCGACCCGCTGAACAAAAAGAACAGCTGTTTCATGCGCTGTGTTCGGCCAATGACCTTGATTGCGCAGCGCTACGCAGCCAGCGGGATCAAGCTTTGGCCTCTGTGGGTCAACACAGTGTGGAAGAGGTGAAGCAATGGATTGACCAGCAAGGCCAAGGGGCTCCCGAGCTTCTCCAAACTGCCCTGGCCAATGTGCGACGTTCGGATTTCCACTACTCCCGCCTGATGGCCGTCGGCCTGCTCAGCCTGCTGGAGGAGGCCAGGGGCGCTGATTCGATGGATTCGCAAGCCTTGCGGCAATTTGCCCACGACACTGCCGAATCGATGGGGCTGCTTCGGGATCGGGTGGACAAGGATCTGGCGCTCTACGCCAGCAACCTGGAAAAACTGGCGCAGGCCGTCGAGCTCATGGAGGAAACGGTGGCCGCAGACCGGCGCCGCAAGGAGCGACGGGCTACGGACCAAGCATCAGCGTCCCCTGAAGCTGGCTGAGGGGTGCGTCCTTTCCCGTGCCGGGAAAGGGTTCGCTCGCAAACCAGAGCCAGGCGCTTCGTTTCACGACCTCTGGCAAATCAGGTGGCAGCAGGCCAAGCGTTGCCAGCTTTTGGGGCCGCGCCATCAGAAGCATGCCCTCGCCCTTCAAGAAGCGCTCTGGCAACACACGCCCCGGCTGGGCCGGTGGCGGGCCCAAAAACAGGGTGATCTGTTCGTTGCTGCCCTTGCCGCTCGACCAGTGCCAGCCTCCCACCACCACACCATCCTTACGCTGCCAAAGGGCCATGGGGGCTGCCGTTGGCTTGGCCAGTGGACGAAGTCCTTCCCTCTCAAGGGCCTTGGACAACCGAACCAGCAACTCCTTCCATGCGCTCTGCTGGTTGCCCACCATCACCGTCACCTCCATCGAGGCCTGGAAGGGGCCTTGCGCCTTGGGCTTGAGCAGGAGGCGGAACGGCGATTGACGCAACAGGCTGATCTGCACGGGACCAAGCCCATAGCGTTCGGCCAAGGGTTGACGAATCAGTTCGCGGGCGAGGAGACCAGCCAACAGGCGTTCGAGAGAACTCCCCTGCACTTCCAATAACTCATCGCTGGCGGAAGGGTTCATCACCGGCCATGGGGTTTCATTGACGCCCCTCGCCGGCAGCTGAAGCACCATGCCCTCCACCGAGGCGGCTTCCCCCGTCCAGAGCAAGCCATCCCCGCGGATGGTGAGGCTGAGGCAGCCCTCCTGGTAGCTCTGCAGGAAGGGGGCCAGTGGGCCAAGGAGCACGCCAAGCGCTGAGGGTCTCCAGAACACCGCCTGCTCATGCTCCAGCCGAGGCAGGCAACGCAGTCGCAGACCGCCCGATCGTCTCACCTCGGGCAGGAGTCGGCTGCTCAAGATCTGCCGGGACAGAAGGTCGGGGGGAAAGATGGCCAGGTCTCCCACCGTCAAAGGTGGGACAGCGACGGATGTCAGAAAGGCCGGCGGCAATCCACGCAGGGGGAGGGCCAAAAAGGGCTGGGCTTCGGCGTGGCCATCCCAGAACTGCCACCAGGTGCGTGTTTGAAGGCGCCAAAGCTTTTCAGCCATCGGTTCACCAAACCGCTGCCGCCAAACCTCGGGAACAGGGCGATCAGGGCTGGCGCGAAAGCTCTGCAGCAAACTCACCTGGGCCATCAGTTTTTCCAAACCAATCGCCTGCGGACGAGGCAGACGGCCGAGCAACAGGGAGGGCACCAGCAGCAACGCCAGGGTGGTGAGGAGGGTGCAAGCGAGCGGCAAACGGGGAAGCTTTGACCGCTGAGACGGCCAGCCTTGCGGGCTCCAACGGGGGGAAAGGTCCTTGAACCGCACAGCCGATCACGTGTCTGCAGCGGGAGCACCGTAGAGGGTGGTGCGCTGACGTACGGGGCGCTGTTTGCTGCGGGCAGCCGCCTTGAGGGCAGCGGCACTTTGTTGGGTGCCCCCCGCCGCGCCAGCCATTGTGGTGATGTGCTCTTCCATCAACGTGCCGCCCAAATCGTTGCACCCCCACTCCAAAGCCTCCGCGGCGATGGGCAGAGTGAGCTTCACCCAGCTCGCTTGATGGTTGGCAATCCAGGGGCCCAAAACAAGACGGGCTTGGGCGCTCAGCACAAGCATCGCCTGCGGATCCGGTTGATCGCGGCCCACACGGGCCCGCAGCGGGGCGGGAGCGCTGGCGCCCACAAACGGCAACAGGATGAATTCGGTGAAACCCCTGTGGCCCGCCAGCCAGGCCTGCCGCTGCAGAGCGGCCAGGGTGCAGAGATGGGCCAGCTGTTCGCCGGTGGTTTCCACATGGCCAGCCATCAGGGTGCTGGTGGTGGGCAGCCCCGACTGGTGCACCTGGGAGATCACGGCCACCCAAGCCTGGGCCGAGAGTTTCTCTGGACAGATCACCTGCCGCACGCGCGGGGAGAGAACCTCTGCGGCGGTGCCTGGCACCGACCCCAATCCAGCTTGCTGCAGGCAATCAAGCACCTGCCGCAAGGGGATCTGATCCTGCTCAGCGATGAAGAGCAACTCCTGCGGGGAATAGCCGTGCAGATGCAATTTCGGCGCCGCCGCTTTGATGTCGCTCAAGAGGGCAGTGGCATGGTCGAGATGGCGGCCGCCGTTGCGGGCCTCCGGGTCGAGCCCCGCCTGCAGACACACTTCTGTGGCCCCGAGGGCCTGGGCTTCAGCAGCCCGATCTCTAAGCTCCGACGGGCTGAGGCGAAAGGCTCCACTCTCGCCAGGGGAGCGACGGAAGGCACAAAACCCACAGCGCAGCACGCAATGGTTGGAGGCGTTGAGATTGCGGTTCACCACGTAGGTCACCGTGTCACCCACCAATTCCTGCCGCCATCGATCCGCGGCGCTGCGCAGGGCTTCACGCTCTTGGCCAGACCAAGAGCGTTGCATGAGCTGCTGCCCGAGCTCCAGAAGATCTGCCTGGGGGAGAGGGGCTTGTAGATCCTGAGCGCTCTGGCGCTGCAAGTGGAGCAAAGCCTCACTCACCCTTTTAAGGGGCAAAACATCCGCTGGCTCGCGCTCTGGTGGAGCGAACAGGAGATCCCTCGCCAACTGCCAAACCTCAGGCTCCACAGCAGCGGGTGGAACGGACTGACGGCTGGTGGCATTCATGATTTGCGCGGTTTCTCCTCACGCTGCCGCCTGCGCCGGTCTCGCCAATCCACCGCAGACAAGTAGATCACGCCAGCGCTGACAAACAGGAGCAACCCGGAAGCCAGGGAGGCGAGGATGGCAGAGCTGTGGGGAACAAACTCAGAAATTAAGGGTGTTGTCACCATTGCGGCCCCAGATCACCATCGCGATGGAAAAGGTGAAGCTGGCAGCCAGGGCAGCCCAACCGAGGGTGATCAGCATGGTGACAGACATTACACTTCAACCAGCATACCTAAACTCGGACACCTAGATCCCAACGCTCCCCACAGCCATGACGCGCTCGCCGCTCACCACCCCGGAACGGCAGGTCAAGGATCTCCGCCTGCAGGCTCCTTATCCCCAGGTGCGCGTGATTGTTCTCGACGACGACGTCAACACCTTCGAGCATGTTGTGCAGGTTCTGGTTCGCTACATCCCTGGCATGAACGCAGATCAGGCCTGGAAACTGGCCCATCAAATCGATGGGGAAGGAGCGGCAGTGGTGTGGTGCGGTCCCCTGGAGCAAGGCGAGCTTTACCATCAGCAGCTCAGCGCTGAAGGGCTCACCATGGCCCCCTTGCAATTCAACTGACCCCCCATCACGAGGAGCGAGCGCCATGGGGAGGGTTGTGATCACCCACAGCACCTACATCGAAGGGCTGATCCCGGTGTTGCGGGAGCTGGCGCAGGATCCGATGATCAGCACCGTCACACCGGCCGTGATCAGCCGGGTGCGGGGTCGCGCCCCCCAATTGACCCTGAGGGTCTCCACCCCGATCACCGGGGGCTACAAAGTCAACGCCAGGCGCGCGGGCTCAGCCCAGGAGGTCTTTGTGGTCACAACGTTCAACCGTGAGGAGCTGCAGCTGCGGCTCAACCGGGTCTTGGCCAGCAAAGGCTCCTCCTGAGGAAGGCGCCCAGCGAAGGAGCGAGCGACCTGCTCGGGAACTGACCTGGTGAAGGGTCTCGCATGCGAGCGGTCCCGCCTCAGCTCCACCCCGCTTCGGACGTTGCGGAGCCGCCCGGAAGGGAATGCAAAAGGGTGAACCGCTGTGCCGTCTTGCCCCAGTGTTCGACCTGGAAGAACCAGAAGGGGTGTCAAAAGTGAGGTTTCGTTTCCAGCTACGGGGCCGGCATACGTTGCCTTCACCGCAGACTCCCCAAGTCGAAGAAGGAGTCAGATCAGAAAACTGTGAAAGGCAGTCACCAACACAGCAGTTCGTTTTGATTTTAAGGGATGAAAGCCGCTCCACTGGCGCTCGCCTGCTCAAGGTCCGGCCAGGGCCAGATCGCACGAACCTGCTGGAGCCGCCTCGCACATTCTTCAGCCCGCTCCTTCGGCCCCTCCGCTTGCCACACAAATGTGACGTGACCGAGTTTGCGGCCCTGGCGAGGTTGCTTGCCATACCAATACAGCTGGGCCCCCTCCAGGGCCTCCAGTGCGGCGCGCTGGGGTTGGTAATCGGCGCGGGCATCGGAACTGGCTGGTGCTTCATACCCCAGCAGGTTGACCATCAAAGCGCCTTGCACGTTGGGGTCGGTCTGCCCCATGGGCAAGCCGGACACGATCCTGATCTGCTGGGCAAATTGGTTGGTCCGGCAGGCCTCCAGGGTGAGATGCCCCGAGTTGTGCACCCGCGGGGCCACCTCATTCACCTGCAGCCCGCGAGGTCCATAAAAGAATTCAATCCCCATCACACCCACATAATTCAGCGATGTCACCAGCGACATCGCCACATTGCGAGCAAAGGCTTCCACCGAATGGGCCACGGCAGCGGGGTAGACCACCCAGTCGCAAACCTGATCGCGCTGGTGGGTCTCCACCAAGGGGAAACAGCTCACCTGGCCCCGCTGATCGCGGCACACCACCTGGGCCAGCTCCATCTGAAAGGGCACCAACTCCTCGAGAATCCAATCGGAAGGGTTCACCCTGGCCAGGTGCTCCTCCAGTTCCTCGAGACTGGTCAACACGCAGGTTCCCTTGCCGTCATATCCGCCGCGGCTGGCCTTGGCCATCACTGGAAACAGGAGGCCTTCAGGCAAGCGTGGGCCCCGGGGGGGCAGGAGACTGGCGAGCGAGGGGCTCCCCTCAGTCACGGATCGGTCGGGATGCCAGCCCAGCTCCAAGCCTTCCCCCTCCCCTTCCCCGGGAAGCAGAGGCGCAGGTGGGAGGGCATCCTCCAGCGGCGCCCAGTGGGGGGTGGGCAGATTGAGTTGATTCAGGAGCTGGCGTTGGCTGCGCTTATCCAGCAGGGGGGCGAGGGAGGAGAGGGAGGGGAGGAAGGGAATGCCCTCTCTTTCCAGCTGCTCGAGTTCTGGCAGAGACACCAGTTCATTCTCGAAACTGATGCGCTCCGCTCTCTGGGCGAGGGTGCGGGTGGCCTGGAGATCATCCAGGGGGCCCAGCACCACACTCGCCGCCACCTCTGCGGCGGGATCCCGTGGGTCAGGCGTTTGCACGTGGAGCTCGACACCAAGCTTTTGGGCCTCCCTCGCCAACATCCAGGCGAGCTGCCCTCCGCCCACGATGCCAATGGAAGCGCTGGTCGTCACGCCGCGGATCCGACAAACCCTCACCTTCGCATGGGTGTCACCCCAGCGGGCGCTCGCCGGCGATAGCGGAACGCAGGAGACTCAGGAGCAACACAATCAAAAACAGGGCCAAGCCCACCGTGCAGGCATAGCTGATCTCCAGCTCGCCAAAAGCCTGGTCGTAGACGTAATAAACGAGCGTGCGCGTCGCATCGGCTGGTCCACCCTGGGTCATCAAGAAGACCTCATCAAACACCTTGGTTGCCCCCAGGGCGGAAATCACCGCCACCAGGCTGATGTAGGGCCAAAGCAGCGGCAGGGTCACATGGCGATGGCGCGCCAAACCCTCGCAACCATCCAGGGCAGCCGCCTCATACAGCTCCGCCGGGATCCCCTGCAGACCGGCCAGAAAAATCACCATGTAATACCCCAATCCCTTCCAAAAGGTGACAAGCATCACCGAGGGCAAGGCCAGGGCTGGGGAGGTGAGAAATCCGATCGGGGTGAAGGCAGGACCCAACAACTCCCGCAGCCAGCCATTGATCAAGCCATTCTCGGCGTACAGCCAACGAAAAGCGATCGCCGCCACCACCAGGGAAACGAGCACGGGGGTGTAGTACGCCCCCCGCAACAGATGGATGCCGGGAAGGCGGCGATTGACCAGCACCGCCAAAGCAAGGGAGCCGAGCACGATGGGAGGCACCACCCCCAGCAGATAGAGAAACGTGGTGAGCGTCACCCGCGCCATCATCGGATCGCTGAACAAGCGGCGCAGATTGGCCAGTCCGATGAACTGCAGTGGTGCGTCCACATCCAGGCCACTGCTGGTGAAGCTCAACAGCAGAGCCATGGCCGCTGGCAGCAAGACAGACAGCGTCAACAGGACCAGGGCCGGCGCCAGGAACAACCAGGGCACGATCCAGCCAACCGCTTGTGGTCTCTTGCTGCCTTCAACGGCGGGGTCTGCAGCAGAGAATGGGGCCATCGCCAGAGCTTACGAGCCTCCCCCCATGTGTGCCCAAGCCGCCACCGTGTCTGGATCCGAGAGGGTGTTGCAGGTGGCCCTTCCCCACGATCCCTATCCCATCGTGATCGGTGAGGGGGGGCTGGCCCGACTCGGCCGCTGGGTCACCACCCATGCCGTGCGGCCCGGGAGCAAGGTGCTGCTGGTGAGCAATCCCCTCATTCATCAGCACTACGGCCAGCGGGCGGAGCAGAGTCTGAGGGACGCTGGATTGGAGGTCACGGCCCTGGTGTTGGAAGCGGGAGAGGAGCAAAAAAACCTTGCCAGCGTCTCCATGATTCATGACGCCGCCTACCGCCACCGGCTCGAGCGCGGCTCCCTGATGGTGGCCCTCGGGGGTGGGGTGGTGGGAGACATGGTGGGGTTTGCCGCTGCCACCTGGCTCCGGGGGATCGCGGTGGTGCAGGTGCCCACCACCCTGCTGGCCATGGTGGATGCCGCCATCGGGGGGAAGACAGGGGTGAACCATCCGGGCGGCAAGAATCTGATCGGGGCCTTCCACCAGCCCAAGGCCGTGTTGATCGATCCGGAGCTGCTCGCCACCCTGCCAAAACGGGAATTTCGAGCCGGCATGGCCGAGGTGATCAAATACGGCGTGATCGGGGATGCCCAGCTCTTTGAAGCTTTGGAGGTCCAAGCCCTTCGCCAACCGGAGGAGGGCTTGGGCAGCTTGGAGGCCATCGGCCCCTCGTTGTTGCGCGAGATCCTGGAACGATCCGCGGCTGCCAAAGCGAGGGTTGTTGCCGCCGATGAGAGGGAAGGTGGGCTCAGGGCCGTTCTCAACTACGGCCACACCCTTGGCCATGTGGTGGAAACCTTGACGGATTACAAGACATTCCTCCATGGCGAAGCTGTGGGACTGGGGATGTTGATGGCTGGCACGATCGCCCGTCGCATGGCCCTCTGGGATGCGGATGCGGAAGCCCGCCAACGGGCTCTGGTGGCTGCGGCGGGCCTGCCACTGCAGGTGCCTCTCCTCGATCCTGAAGCCGTGCTGCACACCCTGCAAAGCGATAAGAAGGTGCGACAAGGACTGGTGCGATTTGTCTTGCCCACGGCCATCGGCAAGGTGGTGGTGCGCGAGGACGTGGATGAGGGCACCATTCTCGAAGCCCTTCGCACCCACAGCCAGCTGCCCGCCCACTGAGGATGGGCCATCAAGCTGGCAACGGCTCAGCCGAGCGGTGGAGGGTCTTGCAGACAGCGGCTGCTCAGGGCTGGCCCCAAGCTTCCCGGCCGGGGGCGACCGAAAACCAGCCAACGGAAATCTCCCGTGGCGAGGGGATCAACCAGCCGCAACAGTTGCTCTCTGCGCCGCAGTCCCTCCGGCAGATTTCCGGCACAGGATTCGCCGAGGGCCGCAAACCGTTCGGCCAGTCCGAGGGCCAGAAGGGCCTCGCCCTGCCGCCGCTCCCCGAGCACGGTCCAGCCAGCGCCAAGGGCAGCCGCTCGCACCGACTCCAAGCAGAGGTGGGCCGTCAGATCCCAGGCACCAGGCTCCTGCAGGGGGTCGGCCATGGCCTGTTGGTTGCGATAGGCCATCAGGGTGCCGTCCGGGCGGGAAGCAGCGTAGTAGCGACGGGCTTCAAGGGCGTAATCCATCACCAAGAGCACCCCGTCCCGCAGCGCTGCTGCACAGGCTTGAAACCAGGGCCCCAAACCGAGGTGCACCTCCGTGCACCATCCTGGCTCCCGTTCGCCTGCCGAGGAATCCAGGGCTGGAATCCGTTCCCATTCCTGGGCGGTGAGAACGGGCCCCGCCACCAAAGAGAGAGAGCCGGCCTTCCAGGCCACATGTTGCCAACGCCAAGCTGCGCCATCCCAAAGCACACGCTCCACCGGCAGGGCATCCAACACCTCATGGGCCACCACCACACCCGTGACGGGGGCCCGGTGGAGCGACTCCCAATCCGACCAGCGAATCGATAGGGGGACCCCCTGAAGCGCCTGCTGTTGGAGAGCCGCCATGCCTGGATTGGGCTCCAGGAGCACCAGCTCGCTGCGAGCGGCCAGATCGGGCCGCAGCCGCACCAGTTGCACCGCCATCTGGCTAGCCAGTTGGCCTTCGCCGGGGCCGGCCTCAAGCAAGCTGAGGTGCTCTGACGGGAGTTGCTCGAGCCATTCGATCAGCTGGGGAAGCAGCAGGGCTGAAAATTCACTCCCCAAGGAGGGGGAGGTGGCGAAGTCGCCGCCAGGGCCAATCCGGGCCCGGCCACTTCCGTAGTAGCCATGCTCAGGGTCGTGCAGCGCCCACTGCATGAACGTGCCAAAGGGCACGCTCCCCCCTGCGGCTTCGAGACGATCCGCCAGCCATGCAGGCACGGAGACAGACATCAGAGAGAATGCCGCAACACGGTTTGAGGGGAGAGGTCCATCATGAGCGCCAGTGCAAAGGAGGGGATCGGTCGGCGGATGGGCAAGGGAGTGGTGGTGCTGCTGTTAACGCTCCTGCTCAGCTGGGCCCCGGCTTGGACAGCCGCCGCCCATGCGGATGACAATCCTGATCTTTTGCCCGATCACCCCACTCCGGTGATCGACCTTGCCCGCTTGCTCACCGATGGGCAGCGCAACTCCCTGGAAGCGGAATTGAACGACTTCGCCACCACCAGCGGCTGGAAACTGCGCGTGCTCACCCAATACGACCGCACCCCCGGGCTGGCGGTGAAGGACTTTTGGAATCTTGATGAGCGCAGCCTGTTGCTGGTGGCGGATGAGAGGGGGGGCAATCTATTGAATTTCAACGTGGGGGATGCGCTGTTTGCCCTGATGCCACGCACCTTTTGGGTGGAACTGCAAACGCGCTACGGCAACCAGTACTACGTGCGCGAGCACGGCCGCGATGGGGCCGTGTTGGATGCGTTGCATGCCGTCAAAGGGTGTTTAGTCACGGGCGGCTGCCAGGTGGTGCCCGGCTTGCCCCAGGAACAGTGGCTGCTCACTCTTTGCAGCTCGATCCTGGGGGGATTGATCGTGGGTTTTGCTGCCTTTCCAAGACAGCCAGATCGGAAAATCGAGTGGATCTGGGTGTTGTTGCTCTCGCCGTTGTGGCTCATCCTTTTCGCTGTGTTCGGGGTGGCTCCGATCGTTACCCGCACCAACGATGTCTTGCCCTTGTTGCGCAACGGGCTGGGATTTATGGCTGCGGCTGTGGTGGCCTACCTCCTGGCTCAGATCACCTTGGGCAAAGAGCGCTTCGGAGAGGGCAAATCATGAAGGGAGTTGGAGACAGGGGAGAATCCTCCCCGCCCCAAAAAAAACCAGATCCCGAGGGATCTGGTGGGTCGCGAGCATCTCAATAACAGGGGAATGGTGATCAGCGATTGGCCTGGCGTATGGATTCCAGTTGACAATCCAAATCGTCAGCGCGGCAGGATTTGGTTTGTTGAATGGCTACCGGCTCCCACCGTTGCTGGGGCAGTTGACGCAGCTGGCTGAGGTTGTCTTCGTAGAAGCGCTTCAGTTCGTCAAAGCGCTTGACGGGTTGGCCGTAATAACTAGCGCCTGAAAGGGTGGGAAAGGATGCCCACTCGGGGGAGAGCTTGGCTGCCAATTCCTCCGTGAGTTCACCGCGATCGGCAAGGTGAAGGGCGCCGCGTCGCTGAATCAGATAGAGGGCTCCTTGATCTTGAACATCCGGGCCAAAACCTGAGAGGCCTAATTTCTGAGTCACCATGTTCCAGGTGAATGGCATGAATTGATAGGCGCCCGCCGCAGCACTGGCGTAGCGGGAGGAGTACATCACTCGGTCTGGATGCCGTTCGAGAGAGGGCATCAGGCTGCCGCCAAACATCACGCGGTAGCCCACATCCTGACCGTTGGTCCAGGTGCCTTCGGCGTAGCGAATCGTGTTCAGAAGAGCGCGACGCTCAGGCGTGATGGCAAAGGTTGGTGCCGCTGATGGCAGGGGGGGAGGGAGGAGCGCAATGGGGCGCAGAGGCCTTGGCCGGGGCAAAACCTGCTCCCACGAGTCTGACGATTCGGTGGCGTGGGCAGGCAGAAAAAACAATCCCAAACCGAGAAAGGCTGAGACCAGTGGAAGTCGTCGTGAGCTGAACAATGGATTGCACGCAGAGGACAGATCGCATCACTGGGTGAATACGGATTTTCAGAGAAATGTCTGCTGAGCTGATCGAAAAACGCGATCAGCATTATGTGTGAGGGCAAACAGATCCCTGAAATTGAGAGAAGCAGCCAGAAACTTCGCGCTAATTTGGCCAGGTCGGCTTTGAGTGTCGATCTATCTCGTGACGCTCAAGCAACCGTCCATTTGCAGCGGCCGAGCTCGCTTCAGCTCAAATCTTCCTAGCCATGGGATTCTTTCGAGATTTTTGAGAAGGATCTCCAACTCTTTCTTCGCTAACGATTGGAACTGTTAATCACCTGCCCAACAGCCTGCGCAGCATCTCGGCGGCGCGGCTGCTCCCATCGCGCCGGATTCGAGGCGCCCTTGGCGCCAGCAACGGTTGATCCAGCTCCCAGGCCCCGCTCCGGAAGTCGTGTTCCTCCAGCAACCGGTGCCAGCCCTCCTCCCTGAGGCCCTTCTCCAAGACGGGTGCCTCGGCAAAGCCCTCCCGCCGCACGACATGGAGCCCCACTCCCTGGGCAAACGCCTCGCAAAAGCTGCTGTAGCCAGGCTTGGTGATCAATCGGGCGGCCAGGGGCATCACATCGAGGGGGCGGAGATCAGCGGGAAGCAGTCGCCCATTCGGGGCCTCCAGCACGCGGGGATCCACTCCGACAAAAACAAGATCCGGCCACAGGGCCAACCAGCGCGGATCCAGCTCCATCCCCAGGCCGCCAAAGCTGATCAGCACACACCGCTCCCGATCGGCTGGCAGGTTGAGACGCCTCGCCAGCTCGGCTGGATCGTGGCGGGGTGTGGAGCAGGTGAGGCCCACCTCCACCGTGGGAAGCTCCCAATCCATGGGGAGGGAGAGCGGGCACTGGAGCAGAAGGTCGCCCTGACGGTAATGATCCAGAGCTTGGTCGGCCCAGGGAGCAAAGGCTTCCCCAAGGGGGCGATAGATCGCCTCCCAACCAAAGCTCGCCAGCCAGATCAGGGGGCAACACAGGCGTTGAGCCAGGCGGGCCGCGCTGGGGGGCACATCCGCCAGGATGAGGGGGCGTCTGGGCTGGGCCGCCAGCCAGGAGGCCTCCGCCTCCACCTGGGCCGGCAACTGGGTTTCCAAGCTGGCCAGGGCCTCAAGCGTGCCTTGCGGATCAAGATCCAAGGCATGGGCCTGCAGCATGCCCACATCCCAGCGACACGGCCTCAATTCATAGGGGGTGTCCCCCATGGCCAGCTTCAGAAAGGCGGGATCCACTGCGGTGGAGAGCACCAGCCGAGAGTCCGGCGCCAGCTTGGCCAACTCACAGAGCACGGCCGCCGTTCGGGAGGCGTGGCCATAGCCGTGGCTGCTGATGCAGGCGTAGAGCAACATCGGTGTGGTCAGGGCCTGGGCTGCGGCCAGAGCAGCTGCTCATAAAGCAGGGAACCATCCAAACCGTACCAGCGGTGAGCCACGCGCCTCACCTCACCGGCGCTCGTGAGCTCCACCCAGCTCAGATGGCGGAGGGCTCGCCCCAAATGGTCCACACCATGGCGGGGAACACAGGCTGTGTTGAGGTACATCGTGCCGCGCCTGTCTCGCATAAACGTCGTGCGCTCGCCTCCAGAGCGCCGCAGTCGGTGATGCATGTGCCCGAACACCACCAGGGGCAGGGAGCGCTCCCGACGGATGCGCTCAATCGCCAGGGCCAGATCCTGATCGCCCCAATCGCACGGGGGAACCTTCCAATCTCGCCCGCAGGGATCGCCGGCCTCGCTACCCAAACCCGCCGGCCCGCAGTGGGCAAGCAACACCAGCGGCAGGGTGGCATCGGCGCCTAGAGCTGCGGCGCAGATGCGTTCCACCGAGTCTTGGAGCTCCACAGGTCCATAAACGGAGCGCATCGCATCAGAGAGCTTGTAACCGCCACCCGCCGTTGCCGGCCTGGCGCCAACCACCGCCAGGCCGGGGGGTCTCAGTTCCCGCAAGCCCCAGCCGCAGTGCCGTTCGCCAAGCAGAGCCAGCTGACGCCGCAGGGCCTCTCCGGAGGGGTCGCGGCCGCTGTCGTGGTTGCCCAGCACACAGGCCACCGGCAGGGACAAACGGGCCAGGGAACGGGGGATGCGGGCGTGACCGTTGCTGAGATCCCCCACCACCAGCAAGCCATCTGGTGCCAGGGCCAACAGCAGATCCTCATCGGATTGATCCCATTGATCGTGGAGATCACCGGCAATGGCCAGGCGAAGTTCCCGAATCTGAAGAGCGGCCTCCTTCCCCACTAGGCTTGCCCCCATGGAGCGGGGAGATAATCAGGTTGCTGTGGTGCCCCACAGGCAGCCGTTCGGGCCTCGCTCAAATTGCTCCTCAACCCCTGTGCCTCCGCCCATCGAAGCATTGCCGGCAGCCATTGCGGCTCTGAAAAAAGAACGCAACGCCGTCATTCTGGCGCACTATTACCAAGACGCCGCCATACAAGATGTGGCGGATGTGATCGGCGATTCGCTCGAGCTCTCTCGCCAAGCTGCCCGCACGGAAGCTGACGTGATTGCCTTCTGCGGCGTTCATTTCATGGCGGAGACGGCGAAAATTCTGAATCCGGAAAAAATCGTTGTCGTGCCCGATCTGGAGGCGGGCTGCAGCCTGGCCGATGCCTGCCCGGCGGAGGCGTTTGCGGCCTTTCGCGCCCAACATCCCGACCATGTCGTCGTGAGCTACATCAACTGCTCCGCCGCTGTCAAAGCGCAGAGCGATCTGATCTGCACCAGCAGCAACGCCGTGCAATTGGTGCAACAGCTGCCCAAGGAGCAGCCGATCCTCTTTGCACCGGATCAAAATCTTGGACGCTGGGTGGCTCGCATGAGCGGTCGGGAGCTCACCCTGTGGCCCGGCAGTTGCATCGTGCATGAAACCTTCAGCGAGGAAGCCCTGTTGCGGTTGAAGCTGGAGCATCCGGAGGCTGAGGTGATCGCCCACCCGGAATGCCAACCCCATCTCCTGGATCTGGCGGATTTCATTGGTTCCACCAGTCGACTGTTGCAGCGGGCCCAGACCAGCCCAGCCCCCGCTTTTCTTGTGCTCACCGAGCCGGGAATTTTGCACCAGATGCAGCAGAAGGTTCCCCACAAGGCCTTCTATCCCGTGCCAGGGGTGGATGGCTGCGCCTGCAACGTCTGCCCCTACATGCGGTTGAACACCCTCGAAAAACTCTGGAATTGCCTGGAAACCCTGCAGCCACGCATCGAATTGGAGGACACTCTTCGGTTGCGCGCTCTCCAGCCGATCGAGCGGATGTTGGCCATGAGTGCCTGAGCCCGCTCCCTCCCCTCCAAAACTGCCCGGGGGTGGGCCCCTGCAGCTCACGCCCCAAGGGCTGTACTGCGTGCCGGCCCAGGCCTGGATCGATCCCTGGCGGCCCGTTGCTCGGGCGCTGATCACCCACGCCCATGCCGACCATGCCCGTGCGGGCAGCGGCGCCTATTGGGCCAGTGCCGCCAGCGAAGGGGTGCTGCGCCATCGGTTGGGGGCCGACATGCCTCTGACGACCTTGCCCTACGGGGAAACCCTGCCCATGGGGGGAGCCCGCCTCTCCTTCCATTCCGCAGGCCATGTGCTTGGTTCGGCCCAAATCCTGGTCGAGGCGGCCGGGGAGCGCTGGCTGATCAGCGGCGATTACAAACGCGACGCTGATCCCAGCTGTGCGCCATTCAGCCAGGTGAACGCCGATGTGTTCATCAGTGAAGCCACCTTCGCCCTGCCGATCTACCGGTGGTCGCCGGGCCGAACGGTGGCCTTGGAGATCCTCCAGTGGTGGCAGCAGGCCCCCGAGCAGCCCTCCGTGCTCTTCTGCTACGCCTTCGGCAAGGCCCAACGGATCTTGGCGGAACTGCACGCCCTTGGGGTGACCCAGGAGGTGTTGCTGCATGGCGCCATTCAGGGATTGATGGAGCCTTACCGCGCAGCGGGCATCGCCATGGTGCCGACCCGCCCCTTGTCGGCCTGGCCAAAAGGGGAGAGCCTGGCCGGCCGGCTGGTGCTGGCGCCCCCCTCGGCCCAACGAAGCCCCTGGATGCGCCGCTTCCCCGTCGCGCAAACGGCCTTTGCCAGCGGTTGGATGGCGGTGCGGGGCGTGCGGCGCCGCAAGGGTTACGGCCGGGGCTTTGTGCTGAGCGACCATGCCGATTGGCCCTCCCTGGTGCGCACCATCGTGGAGAGTCGCGCCCAACAGGTGTTCCTCACCCATGGCCATGGCGATGGCTTGGCGCGCTACCTGAGGGAGGTGGAGGGGATCGCCGCCGATCCCCTCAGCAGCAACGAACCGGGGGCGTGGGTCCGAGAGGATGGCGATGGCGCTGAGGGAGGGGCCGAGCCATCCTCAGCGGGGCTTGAGGTAGCCAACGGCTGAGCTGAGCGCCAGCCCAAGGGACGGCCAGAACAGCCACCAGCCAGCGCTCCAAGCCAGCGTCGGGAGCGGCCAGGAGGCGGGCCAGAGCAGGAGCAACAGGGAGAGAAACTGCAGAATCGTCTTCGCCTTGCCCCCCCAAGAGGCCGGGCCACCGCTGCCCTGCTGAGCCCGCCAGCCCGAGATCAGCAACTCACGGGCGATCAGCAGCCACACCGCCACCAGCGGCAGCCTGCCCTGACTGGCCAGCCAGAGCAGAGGCGCGCAGATCAACAGCTTGTCGGTGAGGGGATCCAAGCGGGCTCCCCACACCGATCCCCCGCCACTGCGGCGAGCCAACCAGCCATCGGCCGCATCGCTGAGCCCCCCCAACAGCAACAGAAGCCAGGCCAGGCTCCCCCACCCCGATTGCAGGGCCACCAACAGAGGCAGGCCCAACAGGCCCCTCAGGAGGGTGAGGCCATCCGCGAGCTGACGCCCGCCAATGCCGCGGGAATCGGAAGTTGGTGGTGGGGTCATGGAAGCCTGGCCGGCGCACCCTCAGAATGTTCCTTGAATAAAGCAGTGAGCGCCATGGTGGTGGAGCGGCCCGTCGCAGAGGTGATGACCTCCCCGGTCTTCTCCGTGCGTCGCGAGACCCCCCTTCAGGAGGCGGTGACCCTGCTCAGCAGCCATCACATCAGCGGCCTGCCCGTGGTGGATGAGAAGGGCGTCCTGGTGGGTGAGCTCGGCGAAAAGGATCTGATGGTGCGGGAGAGCGGCTTTGACGCTGGCCCCTACGTGATGTTTCTCGACGCGGTGATCTATCTGCGCAATCCCCTCGAATGGAACCGGCAGGTGCATCAAGTGCTGGGGAGCACCGTGGGCGATGTGATGAGCGATTCCGCCCACACCTGCCCCCCCTCCACCACCTTGCCCCAGGCGGCCCGCCTCTTGAACGACCGCCGCATTCAGCGGCTGTTTGTCGTGAACGATCAGGGCAACCTGGAGGGGGTGCTCACCCGGGGCGACGTCGTGCGTGCCTTGGCCGAGGCGGGCTAGATCCCGCTCCCCAGGGAACCACCTGCCCGTCGGCCACCAACCAGAGCTGTTCTTCAGGGGGACAGGGATGGCCGCCTGTGAGCCTTCCGAAGGCGGGCAGCACCATCACCTGTTGGGCCGGGTCAAAGGCAAAGCACGGCAGGCGGAGCCTGTCTGCCCGATCCCCCACCACCGCCACGGGGTGACGGTGCCCGCAGAGATTGAGCAAGCCAGGCCGGGGGTCCGGCGCATGGCTGAGCCACCAGGGCCCGAGGGCCTGGGAGGGGTCCAGCGGCAGACCCTCCAGCCAACTGCCCCGCTCGTGGTTTCCCCCGATCAACCGCAGGCGGCACCCCATCAGCTCCGGCAAGGCCTTGATCTTTTGCCGCAATTCTTCCGTCAGCCCCAAGCGGCTGTGGATCAGATCTCCCAACACCACCACTTCCGCAGGTGCCAGCCGGTGCACCAGCGCCAGCAGGGGATTCAGGGTGGCCCCATCGCCATCGCTGGGCAGGGGCACACCAAATCCCTGAAACACCTCAGCCTTGCCAAGGTGCAGATCGGCCACCAGCAACACCGCCCGCAGCGGATCCCAAATCGCCCGCTCGGCAAGGAGCTCCAGGGCATGGCCCCGCCATTGAAAGGTGCAACCTGGAACCACCATCACTCAACCGCTCTGGCCATCGCTCGCCAACAGCTCCAACGCCATCGGGGCCTCAAGCCAGATCCATGGCTTTCCTGTAGGCCGCACGGGCATTGGTGGCGGCGATCGTGGTCTGAACGGCAGGGAAGGCAGAAAGGTCGATGTCTTTGCAAAACAGCGGCAAGTAAGCCAGATAGGCCTGCACGGCGCAGTCTGCGGCGCCCCACTCCGGGGCAGCGGCGATCGGGGCCAGAAGGGATTGGCCTCGGGCCAGCAGCTGATCGAGCCTGCCCAGCTGGCGGAGGAGCTCCTCCGGACGGGAGGACGCCGCAAACATCGCAGGACCGAGGGTGGCGTTGGCATACAGCACCCATTGGGCCGAGAGCGAGCGCCAAACGGGGTTGGGGCTCTCCTTGGCATGGTGTTCGCCCAGGTGCAGAAGGATGGCCCCGCTCTCAAACAGAGCCAAGGGTTGGCCATCGGCCAGGCTGAAGCTGCTGTCCACCAGGGCGGGAACCTTGCCAAAGGGGTTGATGGCCAGAAACGCCGGCTGCTGCTGCTCACCGGCGGCCAGGTCAACCTCGCTCACGCTGTAGGGAAGGTTTTTTTCTTCGAGATACCAGCGCACCAAGGAAGCGCGGCTGCGGGGTCCGCCGTAAAGCGTGAGGGTCATGGGAGAGCCAACAACTGTGCTCCCATCATCCGTGCTCAGAATCACTCCAGCCGGGACAGTGCCATGGCCAGCGAAGGGGGTGGGAGCGAGCCAACGACCTCCGCCGACAGCTTGCGGCGCCTTGCCCCCTACCTGCAAACCCGGATTCGCCGCGGGGTGGTGGGCAGCAGCCGCTATGCCCAGAGCTTGCGGCGCGCCATTCGCGAGGCCGCCGAGGATCCCCGGCGGGGGCCCGTGCTGATCAGTGGGGAACCGGGCTTGGAAAAGGACAACCTCGCCGCCCTGATCCACTTCAGTTCCCCCGCCCGACGGCACCTGATGGTGCGCTTGAACTGCGCCCTGCTGCGGCCGGATGGTGCCGAACTCTTCCACGGCGATCGCCACCATCAGCCCCTGCTCGCCTGTCTCGGGGAAGGGGCGCTGCTGCTTGATCAGTTCGACCGTGCCGACCCGGCCCTGCGTCCCTTGCTGCTCCAGCTGGTGCGCACGGGCGGCTGGGCCAATCCCGAGCAGGCTGCCCCTGAGCGGTTTGCCGGGCGGCTCTTTCTCACCGCCGAAACCAGTCAAGAGCTGGGGGCTGAGGTACGGGCCATTCGGGTGCCGCCCTTGCGGGTCCGACGGGCCGACCTGGGGGAATGGCTGCGCTATGCCGTGCGGCAACGCAGCCGCAGCCTTGGCTGGAGCCAACCTCCCCGGGTAAACGAGGCCCTGATCAAGCAACTGCAGAGCTACGACTTCCCCGGCAACGTGCGGGAGCTGTTCAACTTGGTGGACCGGGCCCTGCGGCAGTGCGCCCGCACCCATCCGGCCGTTCTGCCCGACGACGTGTTCTGGACCGATCAACGGCGCAACCGCCCCCGCTTTGACCTCTGGCGCTGGAAACCCTGGTTGCGCGACGGGATGCGTGCACCCGCGTTGTGGAATGGCCTGCTTTTTGGCTTGGTGAGCTGGCTGTTTGTGCTCGTCAACCTTTGGCTTTGGCTGGGACCCCAGGATCGTGCCCACAACGGAGCGCTCAACCTCTTCTGGGCCTGGTGGTGGCCCCTGATCCTGCTCACCTATCCCCTGGTGGGTCGGTTGTGGTGCTCCTTTTGCCCGTTCATGGTGTGGGGGGAAATCAGCCAGCGTTTGGCTCGAGCTTTGGGCCACGAACCCAAACGCTGGCCCAGGGGGGAGAGCGACCGTTGGGCCTCTCCGCTGTTGGCGGCGGGATTTGCCGCGATCCTGCTCTGGGAGTCCGTGGCTGATCTGCCCGATACAGCCTGGTTGAGCAGCTGTTTGCTGCTGCTGATCACCGCTGGCGCCGTGGTCGGCTCGTGGCTTTATGAGAAACGCTTCTGGTGTCGCTTTCTCTGCCCGGTGGGCGGGATGAATGGGCTCTTCGCCAAGCTGGCCATCAGCGAGTTGCGGGCCCAAGCGGGCACCTGCAGTGGCAGCTGCAGCAGCTACGCCTGCTTCAAGGGGGGCCCCGCCGAGGGGGAGGGCCTGGCCAGCGAAGGGTGTCCTCTCGGCACCCATCCCGCCCACCTGGAGGACAACCGCAATTGCGTGCTCTGCCTCACCTGTGCGCAAGCCTGTCCCCATCGTTCCGTTCAGCTGCGGCTGCGCCCCCCCGCCGCCGATCTGCAGCGCGAGATGGCTCCACCCGAGGGGGAGGCAGGGCTGATCCTGGTGCTCACGGGGGGGGTCTGTCTGCACCACTGGCAGCGGCTCCTGGGGCAGCTGCCTTTGGCACCAGCGTCTTTGGTGAGCGGCCCTCTGCTGCCGCGCTTGGCCTTGAGCACCGCGAGCCTGGCCCTGCCTGCGGCCCTGTTTCTCTGCATCGGGGCTTTGGTCGGCTGGTTTCGGCGCAGGCCGGGGGGCTCCCTGCGCAGCCCCCGTTTGAAACTGGCGCTCTATGCCCTGTTGCCCCTGCTCTGGGGCCTGATGCTTGCCGACCATCTCCCCTTGGGCATGGAGGAGGCCGGTCGATTGCTGCCGGTGAGCCTGGCGCCTTGGCAAGCGGCTGGGGCGGATCAGCTGCCGTATTGGCAGGCGGATCAGCACGTGGTGGCCTTTTGCCAAACGGCCGTGGTGCTTTTGGGTCTGGCGGGAACGGTGGTGCTCCTGCGCCGGCTGCTCCTGCCCTTGCGCTGGAGCTGGCTGGGATGGAGCTGCTTGGCCCTCGCCCTCTCGGGAGCGGGGCGCTGGCTGGTGGCCAGACCAGCTTAGGAACGGCCGCAGACCCGCTGAATGTCGGAGGGGCTGTAGAGCTCCACCGGGGCCTCGGGGGTGCTCTCCTGAAACGCATGACGCTTGGTGAGATAGTGCGCCGCGCCGATGGCGTTGGCCAGCTCCAGGCGTGCGAGCCCATGGCTGCTTCGCCAGGCTTGGCAGGTGGCCAGGCTGTCGAAAGCTCCGGCTGACAAGGCCAGCGGCTGCAGAAGCCAGAGCACAGCCCAGGACGCCGTGGTGCCAACGCCAAGCCACAGCCCCCCTGCCAGCCGGGGCACATGACGCACCTGTCTGGCCTGGCCGAGGTAGGCCCAGGCCTGTCGCCCATCAGCCAAAGGAAGCCAATGGCGCTGGTAGAGCCGTGGACAACCCTCAAAGGCATCGAGATCCGGCAGATCGGTCCAAGCCACGGCATAGAGCTCCCCCGCCACAGAGCCCTCCCCGGCAACGGCCATCGGGAAGGGTCCCAGGTCATGGAGGCAGGCTCCAGGCAAGCTGGCCTGGCCGAGGCAGCGAGCCCCCTGGAGGCGTCCGTGGTTGGGCTGACCGCTCTTGAGGGTGCCGTAGACAAAAAGAAGGGTTTCGCTTTCAGCCAGAGGGGTAGCCGTGGGCGGGGTGTGGTCCATCTCGGGCGGTGGGCAGGTGTAGCGGCGATCGCTGGGGCCCAATGCCCATCATGACTGCTGATAATGATCGAAACCGTTCGCCACCCATGACCCTCGCCCTTCTTCTGGCCCTGGCAGGTTCACTGGGCCTGATGGCCTTTATCGTCAAGCGGCTGGAGCGGGCCTGATCCCCCTCCCCACCCCACTGGTGTCATGGCAGGCCTCCCGGGTTCCTTCGCTGCATTGGCCTTGATCTGGCCCCCCCAGGCCTACCTGTGGTTCAAGGCCCTCCATATCGTCGGCGTGGTGGTCTGGTTCGCCGGGCTTTTTTATTTGGTGAGGCTGTTCATCTATCACCAGGAAGCCGAGCAGCTGGAGGAGCCCTTGAGGCAAGCCTTCCAGGCGCAATACGGCCTGATGGAGCGTCGCCTGGCCAACATCATCACCACCCCGGGCATGGCCGTGGCGGTGGCGATGGCGATTGGCCTGCTGAGCGTGCAACCCACCTGGCTCAGGGAGGGCTGGCTGCATCGCAAGCTGGCGATTGTGGTCCTGTTGTTGGCCTACCACGCTTTTTGTTACAGACTGATGGGCCAGCTCCAGCAAGGCACCTGCCGCTGGAGCGCCAAGCAGCTCAGGGCGCTCAACGAGCTGCCCACCCTGCTCCTTGTGGCAGCGGTGATGTTGGTGGTGTTCAAAAACCAATTCCCCACGGGCTGGGCCACCTGGTTCTTGGTGGCCCTGGTGGTGGCGATGGCTGCCTCCATACAGTTTTATGCCCGCTGGCGCAGGCTCAAGGCCGAGTCCCTTGCCCTTCAACCACCCACGAGCCGTGCTTCGTCCTGAAGCCCACCGCCATCCCTTGGCAGCGATTCTGCGCCAGGTGGGCCCCGACAGTTGTCCGGGGAGATTCAACTTTCACTGCCACACCACCTGCAGTGACGGGAGCCTTCAGCCGCACGATTTGGCATCTCAGGCCGTGCGCCTCGGCCTCGAACACTTTGCCATCACAGACCACCACAGCGCCTGGGCCTACGAGGGAGCGCGGGCCTGTTTGGAGGCCCAAGCGGCCGAGGGGGAAACCGTTCCTCAGTTGTGGCGGGGGGTGGAGATCAGCGCCCTGCTCGAGGGGTGCCTGGTGCATGTGCTGGCCCTTGGTTTTCGCGACCAGGCCCCATCCCTGGCGCCCTATCTGCAGGGGCAAGCCGTGGTTGGCACCGCCTTGCGCGCTGAGGCCGTGGTGGCCGCCATCCAGGCGGCGGGGGGATTGGCCCTCCTGGCCCACCCCGCCCGCTACCGCTTGCCCCATCAGCGCCTGATCGCAGCGGCCGCTGCGTTGGGCTTCGATGGGGCTGAGGCTTGGTATGACAACGGCATGCAGGGCCGTTGGGAACCCACGCCCCATGTGTGCGCAGCGATTGCCGCCGATCTGGAGGATCGTGGTCTTTTGCAGAGTTGCGGCACCGATACCCATGGTCTTGAGCTCAACGGCCGCTAGGGTTTGCTGACAC